>OMIW01000180.1 GCA_900299205.1 Pseudomonadota bacterium | reverse complement strand
GTGAATGTCCGGGGGTTGGGAGAACATGGAAGGTATAGCCACTCCACTCCAGTCGCTCGCCCCCGACGAGCGTGCGGTCCGGTTCGGGGCAATTCCGAAATCCATCAAGAGGAAGCTGCCAACGCTCGACGGCGGTGAGCACATGTTGACGAAAAAGCGATTCACCAGGATGGGCGAAAAGGATAGCGCCGGTTGCCTCCTTAAGCTCGGCGACACCCCCACAATGATCAAAATGCGAATGGGTGAGCCAGATTTGATCGAGGATCAGCTCATCTCGCGAAAGGATCTCTCGAATGCCATCAACCTCACCACCGGGATCGATGATGATAGCTCGTTTCTGCGAATCATCCACCAGAATCCGGCAGTTCTGACCCACCGGTGTTACCTCAAGGGTGATTATTCGAAGGGCTCCCGCTGTTGTCATCACAAACCTCTCACTCAGAAGGGCATCTGGAATTCAGATTTCTCCGGTCCATTTAGATACGCCGAAGCCTAACCCCTTTTTGTGATGACAGCAAACCGGGGAAACGGGGAATGATTGAAAACCTCTAACGGGTAAACGTTGCTCTAAAACCTGAAGTCGCGACTATCATCCGAGACTAGGTCTGCGTCTGCACTCACCGATCGAGGTGCTGGTCCCTGATTACCGCTGGCTGCCCTGGTAACCGCTCGCCCTGTTCCCGCAACAACGTGCCCTACCCCTTGAGAGACACCACCAAGAGCTCGTCCCATTCCCACACCTACTGCCTCAAAGGTCTCTCCAGTTGCCCGCGCCACATAGCACCCCGATGTGCTTGCGCTCAACGCCGCCACAACCGAAACAACCGAGACAACACGGATTCCACGACTGAACTTACCTGCACCTCTTTTAAAGCGATCCATCGTAATTTCCTTTTTTCGAGTATCCATGCTGATTAGTAAGGTAAATCCACCAGCATCGGCCGTTTTAACTCATATGGTCAGAGTACAACACTGAACAAGCAGATGGTCAACGGAAAATTCCTTCCGTTAAAGCTAACGGAGCAAAGTCTATAAAATCCGCTCGGAGCTCACCCCCTGCGAACCGCAAAGAAAACTCTGTTCCTCTGCATCGCAATTTGTCCTTGACGCTTTATCCGTGATACATCCCCTCTCTGAGCCTCGGTTCAATGCCGATTCTCGACCTCCTTCCTTCCACCTAATCCACCGCGATAACCTGTCCTTTCTCCCATGAACTCGACAACAAATAGCAACCCTAATACTCCTCTGCTGCTCGGCTGTCACATCTCTGCCGCGGGTGGCCTCGCCAAGGCCCTTGAGCGCGCGCAGGCTGTTGGCATCAATACGATGCAGATTCATCCATCCCCTCCCCAGCGGTGGAATACAAAACCGTTCTCGGTGGGTATCGAGAGGGAATTTCTCGCAGCAAGGGATGGGTCGTGCCTCAAAAAGGTGTTCTTTCACGGCATCTATCTCATCAACCTGGCGAATCCAGATCAATCAAAACGACATCTCGCCGAACTTTCGCTATCCCACGACCTTGAACTTGCCGATAGAATAGGCGGCGAGGGGGTGATCTTTCATGTCGGAAGCTTGAAGGATGAACCAGATGAAACAGTCGGCTACCAGCGCGCGGCTGATTCGATTGTTGCCGCGCTCGAACGGGCAGGTGGTTCGGCTCCACTTCTCCTCGAAGTCTCGGCCGGAAGTGGGAAAATCATCGGCTCGCGCTTCTCAGAATTGGTCAGCATTTACGAGCGTGCGGGTCGTCATTCCCGAATTCGTTTCGCGCTTGACACTCAGCATCTCTGGGCGAGCGGTTATGACTTAGCTAATGACCTCTCAGGCCTGCTATACGAGATTGAATCAACGGTGGGACTTAATGCCATCGGGGCGATTCACCTCAACGACAGCCGCTCGGCGCTCGGCAGCCATGTCGACCGTCACGAGGATTTAGGGAAAGGCACGATAGGTTGGGATACGCTCACGAATGTCGTCACCCATCCCAAGCTCCGTCATATTCCTTTTATCCTCGAGACCCCTTCGCTCAAAACCGATGAGGGGGTTGCGAGCGAAATGGCGCAACTACGGAAGATGGCAGGGTGTTCTTGACATCATCCCTTTGTGGACTCGATACCATGCATACGATCGCAATTTTTGGCGCTGGGAAGGTCGGTGAAGCGGCGGTGTCCCTCCTCGCGGAGTCGGGTCGCTATGCCATTAGGGTGTGCGATGCCAGACTCGAGCGAGCGCAAGTTGTTGCGATGCTCTGCGCGACAGCATCAGCACACAAACTCGACCTCTCGGACCAAGCGGCCACCGATGAACTTCTCCGAGGCTGCGATGCCGTCCTGAGCGCTCTCCCCTTTTCCTGTACCCTTGCGGTCGCCGAACGGGCTGTTGCAAACGGGGTTCACTATTTCGATCTTACCGAGGATGTAGCAACCGCGCAGACCATTCACGACACGTTTAGCGAAGCTGCGACCGTGTGCATGCCGCAGTGCGGGCTTGCCCCCGGCTTCATCAGTATCGCGGGCGCTCACCTCATGAGAACTTTCGACGTTGTTGACTCAGCAACCCTTCGGGTGGGAGCTCTCCCGATATACCCGACGAATCGATTAAAATACAACCTCACCTGGTCAACTGAGGGTCTCATTAATGAGTACATTCGGGATGGAAGGGCGATCGCTGATGGGGCTATCGTTCACACCAAATCGCTCGAGGGTTACGAACGGTGTACCATTGATGGGGACGAATACGAGGCTTTTAACACCTCGGGTGGATTGGGTACCCTCGCCCAATCATTTGTGGGTAAGGTTCGGTCCCTCGAGTACAAATCAATCCGGCACGTAGGCCACTGCGAATTAATGAAGTTCCTGCTTCACGATCTGAGGTTTAGCAATGACTCGGAGACCCTTCGTAAGGTATTTGAGCGCAGCATCCCCACCACCGCCCAGGACAAAGTTCTTGTTTTTGCCGAGGCAACGGGCACCGCAGATGGTTATCTCCGACAACGCACCTATGTGAGCACCATCTATAACCGAGTAGTGAACCACAAACACCTTAGTGCCATTCAGCTGACAACCGCAGCCTCAGCGCTGGCCGTTATCGACCTGTTCCTGAGCAACCAAGTCCGCAAACGGAGCGGCTTTCTCCGCTCAGAGGAGATATCGCTCTTTGATTTTCTCGACAACGAATTCGGGAAACAGCTCCGCGACGAGCGAGCTCTCGCCGGGATCGTCCTTTAGCTCGATATTGAGACCTCTAGCTCACCTGAGAGTCATCTCCCCTGCCAGTGTCAGCTATCATCCCTGTGAAGGCTCCGCCTCGCCGTGAGGAGGGCTAATTCTTCATCGCTCATCTTGCCAAGAAAATCGTTGGCACTTTTGTCGGCCCGACGAGCCAAAAAAAGGTTATTGAGTTTTGTTAAGACAATCCAGAGGGCTGCAACAATCGCGAGGGCGATCACCGGATGCGCGACCGCCCACTTCCAGGCAATACCGGATGCGACCGCCACATTTGTCCGAAACTCCTCTAAAAAGATCCCCACCGCCCTGGTCAGCGTCGGTCGCGGATACAAATAATATGCACTCCCCACGGCCTTACACGCTTTAAACGCTCCGTAACCAACAAGAGCCAGCCCTCCGAGAGTCGCCGCCTGGAACCCCTTGTGAAACTCGTGAGCTACCCTCTCTCGAAAATCTAACCGATGTGAAGCCATACACGCACCCTCGAGAAGAACCCCTCCGATAATTGACGGGGGCACCATCGTTGATCCAAACAGCTCTCAAAGAACCTCTCAGGAAGAAAAGAAAACGTGGGTTGTAAGCGGGGTTCTGTCCTTCTGTTTCCAGAAGGGCTGCCCATTCGTCTAGGCACGCCATTACTAGCGCACTCGAGCGGCGTTCGTGAAGCACAGAGGGCGAGCAACCCTCTTCCCTGACGGGAACACTCCTCCTGCCTTGCATCAGCTGGGGTTTACCAAGCCGAACGGTCTCCCATCCGCTGGTGGGCTTTTACCCCACCGTTTCACCCGTGCGAGTGGTGGAACCACCCTGCCGGTCTTCTTTTCTGTGGCACTTTCCCCCGGTCACCCGGAGCCGCCGTTAGCGGCCAACCTGCTCTGTGAAGCCCCGACTTTCCTCTCGTCTCCGAAGAGACCAGCGAACAGCGGCCCACGTTCTCTTCCCCAGTATACTCGAAGGGGAGTCCCCAAGCCACTCGAGAAAGCCAGCAATTATTCACCCCTCAACTGCCTGATGGCCCTCCTCATCGGTCGCGTGCAAAATGCGCCCGCATCCAGGACACCGGGTGATCGATCCCCGTCGGACCGAGAGCACCGCCTGAGGGCCGATACTCATACGACACCCACTGCACACACCTCCCTGTATCGCCGCAACCGGATCGCTTGGATGCTTTTTCACCACCTTTTCGTACTCCCTGCGCGGTTCATCAGGAAGCTCGCCAAGAATAATCGTCCGTTCCCGATCGATTATCCCAATCTCCGAATCAATCTCGGCTATGGCCTCACGACCCGATACAGCTAGCAACTCAAGTGCGGATTTTGACTCCGCAAAGGCCCCCTCCGCCTCGGTGCGAATCTTCTGCGCCCCTTCAAGCTCTTCGAAGCCTTTGAGAAGCCCCTCCTCCCGAGCCCGCAACTCGCGCGACGATGCCTCTATCTCTTTCTCAGCCCCTTGAGCGACCTTGTAGCTGCTGAACGAAGAAAGCGCCTTCCGACGGTCGACCAGCCGCTTTTCTTCCTCAGCGACGGCTCGTTCCTCTCCCCGCACCCTCGCCTCAAGCGCACTGTGTGCCGCCACCGCCCGACGCATCCCGCGCTCAAGCTCTCGCGCCGCGGCAACCTTATCGTTAAACTCCCGCTCGATCCGAGCTCGTCGAGCCCGAAGGGTCGCAAGCAAGCTATCTTTTCGATTGAGGTTCAGTAATATCTCAAGGACACTCATACGGGCTCCATGGAGGGCTATTAATAAAATTGTTCACCACCTGTCGTCTTCCGACAAGTCACCTCCTCGCGAACATGCCCAAAAATATGTCACTGAGGCCGATTCCGTGTATGATGCGCCAAGCGCTCATCTTTGAGGAGCTAACACTCACCTTTATTTCCGATCACGAGTTTAGTTATGGGATTTACCTGTGGTATCGTCGGCCTCCCCAATGTCGGCAAATCAACGATCTTCAACGCCCTCACCTCGGCAAAAGCAGCGGCGGCGAATTTTCCTTTTTGCACCATCGAACCAAATACCGGAGCCGTTCCCGTTCCCGATGCTCGGCTGACCACCCTCGCGGAACTTGCCAAGTCGGAAAAAATTATCCCGACCCAAGTGACGTTCGTCGATATCGCGGGGCTTATTAAAGGAGCCTCGCAGGGTGAAGGGCTTGGCAATCAGTTTCTCGGCCACATCCGCTCGGTCGATGCGATAGCCCACGTCGTCCGTTGTTTTCACGATGAAAACGTGGTCCATGTCGATGGTGCCGTATCACCCGCTCGCGATATCGATACGATTGAAACCGAACTAATCATGGCGGACCACGACTCCGTGGGAAAGGCGATAGCGAAGCTCGAAAAGGTCGCCAAATCGGGGGACAAAGAGGCCCGAGCGAGGCTGGATCTTCTCCAAGTCCTAAACGACCACCTATCGCGAGGGAAACCGGCACGAACCGCCGACCTCTCCGGTGAACCGGAACGTATCTCAGCGGTCCTGAGCGGCCTCATCACCGCAAAGCCGGTCCTCTACGTCGCCAACTGCGATGAAACTGACGTAGGCCATACCCCGACGCCAGGTGGTACTCATCTCCTCGATCAGGTCGCCACCATCGCAACCGAACAACGCGCGCCGCTCGTCGTTATTTCGGGCAAGGTTGAATCGGAGGTCGCCGAACTTCCGCTCGAAGAGCGTGCCGAGTACCTCGCCGCTCTCGGTCTGGAAGGTTCCGGGCTCGACCGCCTCGCGATTGCAGGCTACCAACTCCTCGGCCTCATCACCTTCTTCACCGCAGGCCCCAAAGAGGCCCGAGCCTGGACAGCCCCCCAAGGCTGGAAGGCTCCCCAGTGCGCCGGACGAATACACTCAGATTTCGAGCGTGGGTTCATACGCGCCGAGGTTATCGGCTTCACCGATTACGTTCAATGCGGCTCAGAAGTCCGGGCAAAAGAAGCGGGTAAGATGCGGGTTGAGGGGAAAGAGTATGTGATGCACGACGGAGATGTCGTGCACTTTCGGTTCAATGTGTAGGTT
>OMIW01000179.1 GCA_900299205.1 Pseudomonadota bacterium | reverse complement strand
TGGCGCTATTCCCCGGTAGCTCAGTTGGTAGAGCAGGTGACTGTTAATCACCGGGTCGGCGGTTCGAGCCCGTCCCGGGGAGCCATTCTCTATATTGTTTCCGCTCCTGCCCATCTGCCGTGCGATTGTCATCTATCGCCAACTCAACTCGTTTCCCCCGTGCACAATCTATCCTCGCCTCACTACCATCGCTGAGGGCGGAGATCCTCGCTGCGTTGGATCTTTTTGCGGCAGTGCCCCGAGAGAGGTGGTTTCGGGAGGTTTTGGTGTGTGTGATGACACCGCAAAGTTCGCCGTATCGAGCGGAGGCGGCGATGGGTGTATTGGAAGAGCGGGGTTTTTTTGCGGGTGCGCTTTCACACGATGAGGTGGCAGATATCCTCCGTAATCCAGCCCATTATGTGCGGTTTCATCGGGTCAAAGCGGCAAGATTGCTCCGAGCACTCGAAAGTCGTGATGCGGTAGAGCGGATCCTCGATGGTGCTTTACCACCGTTGGAAGAGCGGGATCAGCTGCGGCGTCTTGTTCTTGGTCTCGGGATGAAAGAGGCCTCGCATGCTCTTCGGAACATTGGTCGCCGGGGACTTGCTATATTAGATCGTCACATCCTCCGGGTGCTGCTTGAGTGCGGGCTTCTTGCCTCGGTGCCACGCTCGATCAGTGACGCTCGGTACCGAGAGATTGAGCAGATATTTATCTCCTTTGCCTGCGATCTGGGAGAGTCACCGGATCTGCTTGATCTGTATCTCTGGGCTCGGGCTACCGGTTCGGTATTTAAGTAAAGATGATGGCTCAACCGCGAGTCTCCCTCTGAGCCTGCACTACAACGGACTCTGTTGATCGGTCGCGGTCGCAATAATGTAGTTGATATTCACCCGCGCGGGCCGGGTGATGCAGAAGAGAATCATCTCGGCAACATCGTCGGCGGTGAGGGGTTCTATGTTTTCGTATACCTTGTCGGCTCGTGTTGCATCTCCTTTGAAGCGGACGAGGCTAAAATTGGTCTGGACGGCACCGGGATCGACTGAACTAACCCGAATCCGTGTGCCATGGAGGTCTTTCCTGAGTGAGTCGGATATCGCGGAGACGGCGCTCTTTGTTGCACAATAGACGGCGCCTCCGGCGTAGCTCGCGTGACCAGCGGTGGATCCAAGGGAAATAATGTGCCCTGCATTTCGTTTCACCATCGCGGGCAGGAAGCTGCGCGTCACCCGAAGCAGCCCGGTGACATTCGTCTGAATCATCTCCTCCCATTCGTCGGGTGAGCCTTCCCAAAGAGGGTCGAGCGAGCGGGCGAGGCCCGCGTTGTTGATCAGGACATCGACCTGAGGAAAGCGTATGTCGACCTGATTCACAAAGGCTTCGATTGATCGAGGGCTTGTGACATCGAGAGGAATCGCAACTGCCTCGCGAGCCCCGAGGCTGATAAGCTCTTCCGACAGGTCCCGAATCTTCTCCTCTGATCGTGCCCCGAGTATAACAGCGGCACCTGCCCGAGCGAGGAGCGTCGCAGTAGCGAGTCCAATGCCTGAGGATGCGCCGGTAACGATGACGGTCAGGTCTCTGAGGTTTGTGATCATAGGCTGATTCCTTCCGAGCGGGGTCCGACACAGTGGATTGATTCTGATCTTTCTGATTTGTGTACTATAGTAAGACGATCACACTGAATGGCGCTACGAACGAAAAAATTCCTATGACGACCCCCTCTCATCCCCCCGAACAATTAAGAGATTTTTTCGCACTCACCCCTGATCGGATCCTTGCGGCAGTTGAGTCATTCGGGGTGGAGTGCACGGGACGGTGGTTCGCCCTCAATAGTATGGAGAACAGGGTTTTCGAGGTGGAACTTGATGTCGATCCGAGTCTGCCGAAACATAAGCGGTTTTTGATTGCGAAGTTTTACCGACCCGGGCGGTGGAGTCGGGAGCAGATTTTCGAGGAACATCAGTTTCTTTACGATCTCGCCGAGCGAGAGATCCCGGTGGCGGCACCGGTTCAGGATGGTGACGGTGCGTCGGTTCGGGTCCTTGAGGGCACCGAAATTCCCTTCTCGATCTTCCCGCGATTGGCGGGGCGTTCCCCCGATGAGCTTCAGGAGGATGACCTGCCTTGGCTGGGCCGGTTATTGGCCCGGATGCACGCAATAGGAGGACTGCGAGAGGCACACCATCGAGTCAATCTGACCGTGGAGTCGTACGGCCTGAAAAATATCGCGTTTCTTCTCGAAAACAACCATATCGACCGAGAGGTCCGAAGCTCTTATGAGCGGGTTGCCCGAACGGCGTGCGACCTCTGTGAGCCTCTTCTTGCGGGGCTGCCTACCCAACGTATTCACGGCGATTGCCATCTTGCCAACGTGATCCAGACCCCTGAGGGTCCAGCACTTGTTGATTTTGATGATATGGTGGTGGGCCCGGTGGTGCAGGATGTCTGGCTTCTGGTGCCTGGCCGAGACGCCGAAGCGTCGTACCATCGTGAGTTGCTACTCGAGGCCTACGAGACCTTCCGCCCTTTCCCCCGTGAACAGCTGCGGGCAATCGAAGCGTTGCGAACCCTCCGGTTCATCCACTATGCAGCGTGGCTGGCTCGTCGTTGGACCGACCCGGCGTTTCAGCGAGTATTCTCCTTCTTCGGAGCCCCCGGATATTGGGCGCGGCATGTGGGAGAACTTGAGGAGCAGGTAAGGGTTCTGGGGTAGGATATGTACTGCTTCTGCCACAATTTGTCGAATTTGCTTGACTTTGTCAGGATTATGGCCTAACCTCTGACCGTCTGCTCTAAAAGGTTTATGGAACGGTTTGTCCTGTCTCGAGTGTCGGAGACTGCTGGTATCGGTTGCCTCTGCACCGCCCAAGGGGTCGTCGTCTATCCCAGAGGCGAAGGTGACTGCCCTCGCTATATGTTCAAGGGCGGAGTGCGTGTCAATAACCCTCCCAAGAGGACGGTCATCGATGAGGCTACCGAAGTTATCAAAGAGGCCGTGAAGGCCTTCAGGCAGCTCCCTGCAGATGTGCAGAAAGGGCGCAAGGGGCCAGACACCATCGAATTCGGGTGGTCTGAGGAGGATGAAAAGGTCATTGAAGTAATCATGCGGCATTAACTTCCGCGATAGGCGTGCCCCCAACACAGTTATGGTTGCGGGGCGCGCCTTTCATTTATCCCCCCACCTTCCTCTCATAATCCTCCCAAGCTCGATAAAACGCCCCGCGACGTTGTATCAGCTCATCGAACGCACCGAACTCCTCAACTTTTCCCGCAGCAACATATACGATCTTGTCAAAGAGCTGCACTAAATTAAGTCGGTGCACTGCTGCGGCGATCGTTCTCTCAGAAAAATGAGACAATATCCCGATGAAGATCTCCTTCTCGGTTCGCGGATCGAGGCTTGATGTCGGTTCGTCGAGCAGGAGTATCGCTCTGCTTTCTGCGCGAAGGAGGCCACGAGCGAGGGCCACCCGTTGCTTTTCTCCTACAGAAAGATTTAATCCGTTCTCGGCGAGATCGGACTCGATACCATTCTCAAGTTTTTCTATTACCTTGTGTAGCCGAGCTAGTCCAACGAATCGTTGAATATCCTGCGAAGAAAACTCTTGGCCCATCGTCAGGTTATACAGGAGCGTTTCACTGAATATCTCGGGCTCTTGCGGCACCAATAGTGTTTGACGGGCGATATCCTCGATGAGTATCTGCGTCTGTTTATCGGTGCTCATTCGATAGGAAGAGGGAACGAGGAGCCCGCCGAGGTTTTTAAGGAGTGTTGATTTACCACCTCCACTGGGCCCCACGAGTGCTATTTTTTCACCACGTTTTATCGCGAGTGACAATCCCTGCAATCCTGAGTGTTCACCGGTAGCATAGGAGAAGGTGAGATCGTCGATGGCAAGGTTCGACCAGGAAGGATCAAATTCTTCGGCGACTTCAGGAGGTTTCATCGCTGCGGCCTGATAAATAACCGAGTGGCCATCCTCATAAGCGACTGAGGATTCGATAATCCCGCCGTAATACGCCGTAAAGGAGCCGATAGCCTGGAATACCTTGTCGAGGTAATCAAGTAGGACGTAGGCTTCCTGAACATTAAATGGCTGGGATGGGTCGCGATGCCCGTAGAGATACATCAGCAGCGAGGTGCCGATCACGAGACTATATCCAACCGAGGTTGAGCCCCATTTTAACTCACTGAATCGGCTTATCCGTTTTGCATTCTCATATCCCTCGTCCTGCTGCTTTTGGAGATACTGAGTTGCTGATCCCTCGAGTGCCAAAGTTTTTACCGTGACAACATGGAAGAGATAGTCAACGCAGATTCGGTTAATTTTGTTTGCAAATGAATTGTTGCGACGAATCGCGTCAGCAAGCCGTTTATTAAAATAAATCATACTGAGCACGGTAATAATGCTCATGAAGATTACCGTGCATGCGACTTTTGGATCGAGCGCAAAAAGATAGCTACTCGCTACGACGAGCTTAATGACCCCCTCCAAAATCTGCCACACATAGGTGCCGATCATCTGGTCGATAGCCCCGGCAGCTCGGTTGAGTTTACTGAGGTTGTCCCCTGAGTGGGTGCCGATGTGCCACGACAGGGGAAACTTCATCAGTGAAGCAAAGATACGGTTTAGGGTGTACATCCGCGAGCAGTAGGCGGTTGTGGTCTGGAGATATCGGGCGATGTGGTGGGAAAAGGTATTCAGGAGTCGGAGGGCCGTATAGGCAGCGACACCCCACAAGCTATCGGCGAATGCTTCTTCAGAGAAACCGCGGGTAGTCAGGGTCGCAAACGTATAACCGATAGCAAAAGGGACGAGCAGCTGACTGAGGGTAGAGATGATGAAGAGAAAGACGAACGCAGCGAAGCGAAGACGGGCGCCGATCGTCGATTCCCACGAGCCGAGTAGTAGCCCTTTGAGGGGAGATGGCGGAGGAGAGGAGGGGCGTGAGGCCATGGTGGTTCGGCGATTGCGCGCTCTGCGAGGAAAGATCGGGGGTTGAGGGTGGTCCTATTGAGAAAGTGCCCCATGAGGGGCGACCGGTGCCTCCGCACTCCTGTCGCCCCAATTTGGTTTCAGGCCTAGTCCGCACGCTTCACGTAGGTTCCCTCTTCGGTATTGACTATGATTCTATCCCCTATCTTTACGAATGGTGGCACAGAGAGGCTCAGTCCGGTATCGGTTTTCGCGGGCTTGGGTGAGTTGCTCGCGGTCGCACCTTTCATCTCGGGCTCGGTGTCGGCGACAGTGAGGGTCACGGTAGTCGGGAGTCCGACGCCGATCGGTTCGTCATTGTAGAGGGTGACGTCGACAACCATTTCATCCTGGAGAAAGTGGATCGCATCCCCGAGGGTTTCCCCGCTGATGACATACTGCTCATACGTTTCAGTGGTCATAAAATGATAACCCTCGCCATCGTGATAGAGGTATGTTGCCTTGTAGCTTGATACATCTGCCTCAGGAACTTCGTCTGTCGAGGCGAACTTGGTTTCGGTTTGAAGTCCAGTGATGAGGTTTCGGAGCTTGAGTTTAATGTGAGCCCCGAGATTGCCGGGAGTGTTGTGGTGAAAATCCATTACGCGTTGGGGGGCATTGTTGAAGATGATAACGGTGCCCTTGCGGAGGTTGGTTGCCTTCATACGTCTTCTACTCCAGAGGATAGCAGTGGATAGCTTTGATGGCCGCGAAGCACGCTATCTGCGGACTGTCATGGCTGCGAGCGGGTGTTGCTCAGTACTACTGATGCTGAAACGGGCACCTTACCACAAAAACTACTCGGCAGGTAGGAGCTGGCCTGCTGCCGATTCTGAGGGGGATTGGTGGTGCTCGGGGATGTTCGGGTGTTCGAGGTGGTGCTCGGGGAACTTCGGGGTGCCGAAGATGGGAGCGGGATAGGTCGGGTCTGGGTGTCGGTGGCGGGGGTCGGTTACGATCACGACCGACGTATTCGATTGAGGGGGCTGCGGTGCTGATGGCGGTTGGGGAGGGACACCAGACGAAGTGATGATCGTCGTGATCTGGTTCTGAAGTTGAGCAACAGCATCCTCGCACCGTTCTATCGATCCCGAGCGGCAAAGCGACTTTGCGAGCTCGATATCAAGTTCGATACCTGTTTTGCGTTTTATTCTCGAGCGAGTTCGGTCAAGCTCAGCGAGCCAAGCGGCGCGACGAGAGCCGAGGGGGGGAAGTCGATTCGGAGCGTCGCCGGTTGTGCTATCGGTGGTTTTATCTTCAATGACGACGATAGGCTCAGCGATCCCGGGGGATGATAGCATCGAGAGATTGACGGTAAGGAGCAAAATCGTGAGGGCGGCAGTTGTTGATGGAGCGGGGGTTCTCCCCCGCTTGCTCGTGCGCTCTGATCGGCAGTCGGGCGGTACCATGGGGAAAAATACCAAAGAAGACGGGGTCGCGGGAAAGGGGGCGGCCAAGTTTTGCACCGGGTACATCGAGAAGAGGCAGGTGGTCGACATGTGCCTCAGCTTCTCGATTAGGTTAGCATAAGGGGTCGTATCATCGGGAGAGGCTCAAAATCAAAAGGGAGGAATTGGTGGAGCAGAGAGGTTTAAACGGGTCTATTCTCGAATCCCCCGCCTGGGTGCTGGCACGGATGACGGGGCTGGCGGGTGCGGGTCGAGGGATTGGTCCGGTGGAGGATAGCTCTGACCGAGAGCTTGTCGGCATCAAAGCATTTGTTGCGGGCGGGCTCCCGGGGGATTTGGTCCGAGCGACCGTTATTCAGCGAAAGAGCAAGTTCATTGAGGGTATCCTTTCAGAGCTGGTTGAGCCATCACCGCATCGCCGGATCGCTCCGTGTCCGGTCGTTGCTGAATGCGGTGGGTGTGACCTCCAATCATTACGGTATGAGAGTCAGCTCAATCTGAAGCATGAGATGATAGTCGGAGCGTTTCGGGCTGCACGACTTGAAAGAGAGACTTCACTCGTTCGCCCTTTTGAGCCTAGTGAAGAGGGGGCGTATCGTCGTCGATTTTCATTCCATATCGATCGGGCGGGATCGGTGGGATTGTATCGCCGAGGTTCTCGATCGGTCTTGCCCCTCTCCCACTGTTTTGTTGCCACTAATGAGGTGAATTCGGTTCTCAAAAAGCTTCCCCTCGTTGCCGAGGCGCTTGCAGGGATACCCGCCACCGCGGTGGTCGAGAGTGGTGAAGGGATGGCCGGAATCGCGCTAGTCCTCGCAGAAGATATTTCCCCTCAGAGGGTTGATACGATTGAGTCAGTAATATGCAAGCTGGCCTCGGTATGGTCGATTCGGATCAAGGATGCAGTCGTTCGAGAATCGGGCGGGACAGGGATGATACTTGAGGTCGACAATCGCCCGATGCCCTTGCCTCTTGGGTCTTTCTCTCAGATCAATCGCGAGATAAACAGCAAACTAGTGAAGAGGGTTGTTGAGCTCGTGATGGCTGCGTCAGCGAGCCGGGTGCTCGATCTCTACGCGGGTGCGGGTAATTTTGCGATACCGATTGCATCGCGGGGGGTGACGACAACTGCCGTTGAGTTAGACCCCGAGCTTGTGGGAGCGGCCGAGCCTTTCGTTCGAAAGGAAGGGCTTTCGATTGAGTATCGGTGTATCAGTGTGGAGAAATTTCTCCGCGAGATTGGTGAAAAGGAGTGGGACTGTCTCGTTGTCGATCCGCCGCGGAGCGGGCTTGGATCGCTCGCTTCATCATTACCCAAGAGTCAGACGGTACTCTTAGTGTCGTGTCAGCTCGCGAGCTGTGTACGAGATGTGAAGGCGCTCATTGAGCGGGGTTACCAGGTGGAGAGTATTGAGCCGTTTGATATGTTTGCTCAGACATCGCATGCCGAGATTCTCTCTGTTCTGCGGCTTGGCGATGAGGGTCAACAAGGCGAGGTCGGGGGCTCGGGTGGTTCGCCGAGAAGGTCGAGTGCTGCGCTGATGTCAGAGTAGACCGCCGAGCGCATAATCTGCTGCTCCAGTCGGATTCGGGCGAGCAGGATATCAGCCGACGTCCCTGAGCTATGCTCCACGAGTGCTTCTACATCATCCGAGATACGACCCCCCACGAGCTCTCTCCATCGTTCATGAATCCGCTCGGTTATGGGCCGAGATTGCGTCGCGAGTTGGCCCCAGGAATCTTTGATCACATCCTCTGCGCTTTGATGAAAAGACTCCATCTTGGCCCTCAGCTCTTCTCTTTGGCGATCAGGATCGATCGAAGAGGAATGCTCGACAGCCTCAAAGACGTGGTGATACTGCTCCTGAAGGGGGTTAAGCACTTTTTTCTCAAGATATTTTCGAGTTCGTGTCAGTGCTTGCTCACCGCCCAAAATAATCAGTGTCTCCCTTAGTCCAATGATAGCCGATTCCCACACAATCCGCTCAAGCTGCCGTTCCTGACCACACGTCATCTCAATTTTTCTTCGGGTTGCGTCGAGTAGTCCCGGCGTATCATGGAACCTGAGGAAGAAGTCGGTAAATTCGATAGTGAGAGGGAGGGTGGCCGAGTTGTAAGAGTTCCCCAATAATGCGGCATTTTCTGGACTCTTCCAGCGACGCGAGATAAATCTCAAGGTGAGATCGTATGGTTGAGGAGGTTGTGGTGTATGCGGATCCACGGGCGTTACACTCTGTTCAGTATGATGGATTAATTATCTGATTGGCATTTTTTGGCTCATGCTATCTTGCCAAGAGAGTCGGATGGGCCGAAAGTGAATAAATCTGCATTTACCTATTTCGCCGCCGCAAACGATCAAAAAGGATATTATGAAGGATCAGGAGGGGACGCAAACTCAAGATATCGACAGGGTTGCTATGCCCCTTTCATTTCTCTCGCTTTTTGCTCATGAACTCCGTAATCCCCTCAACGCAATCGCAGCTGTGGGCTCTCTTCTCGCACACGATCCCAAGCCCGACAGGATCCCCTGGTTGAGTTCAACTATAGGCCGACAGGTTGGAGAGCTTGCTCTGCTGATTGATCTTCTGATGGATGCGGCTCGATTCGAATCCGGGCAACTGCGTTGCTATCGGGGGACCGTTTCTCTTTCGGCGGTGATCGATGAGGTTTATTCAGAATGGTCCGATGCTCTCGAAAGGTCAGGAATTACCCTCTTTCGGGAGGAGGAACAAGGCTGCCCTGCGGTTGTAGCCGACCATACACGGGTTCGGAGATATGTGAGTGCGATTCTTCATTCCGCCCTCCGAACCATTCCGCCAGGGGGTAGTGTTGGGTGTTGGGTCAAGAAATCGGGAGATTATGTTCAGCTCTGGTTTCGGGATACTGGACCAGGTATGGAGGAACATGAAGTTAACACCCTTGCGAGTATTTGTGGTGCAGATATCTTTGCAGGAGCTGAGAGAGGATTTCGGCGTATCGCACTCGTTCTCGGAAGGGCGTACGCTGAGGCAGTGGGAGGGTCGAGTATGCTCCGTGGGACGGGAGAAGCGCCTTGGAGTGGCGTTGAAACTCTATTGCAGTTTCAGTCGATGTAGAGTGCTAGCTAAAATAGCCTGAAGAGGATATCAAGCGAGACGAGGGTAACTTTCTAGGATTTGAGGGCCTGAGAGGGTAAATGTTGCGATGAACCAGAAAAATGAAGAGGTCAAGGTAGGTTGGTGGGGAGCATTCTTGAATCTGTTTCGACCTGAGCCAGATATGGTGTCCCTTGAGACCGAAGTAAAAAGATTACGTGTAGAGGTCGCAAATCTGGAGAGTGAGTGCTCGGGAAAAATATTGTTGGATAGATCGGAGCTGGTGGCGCTGCGCGAGGGGATCCGTCATGTAAATAAGCAGTGTCGGGCGATCGAGGAGAGGCTTAACCGACTGAGCACCGATGATTCTATATTTTCCCGAGGTCCCGAGGCGATAGAGAGCAATATCGTCTCGGATGAGGATTTTTGAGGAATTGTTTTTAATTTTAGGCGAAAGAGGGCTAAAAATGAGCGGGGCTATTCTCGGCCCTATCGGTGATTATTAGATTTCATGACCACAGCGCAGTGTCCCGCTCGTGGCGCTCGAGAGCAAGCCGAATAAGACGCTCTAACAGAGCACCGTACGGTATCCCCGATACTTCCCACATCTTTGGAAACATACTTATTTCGGTAAAGCCGGGGATGGTGTTTACCTCGTTTACCAAGAGCGAACCTCGCTCTGTTAGGAACATATCAACCCGGGCCATACCCTCGCAACAGAGACAGGAGAAGGTTTTAAGCGCGAGTCGCTCTGCCTCTCTTGTCACCTCTGGCTCGATATTCGCAGGAATAATGAGGCGAGCACCCGCAGCATCAAGATATTTGGCCTCGTAGGAGTAAAAATCGTGAGAGGGGACTATCTCCCCAGGGACCGACGCCATTGGGTCCTCATTGCCGAGTACAGCCACCTCAATCTCTCGACCTTTGACGAATTCCTCTATGAGTACCTTCGTATCGTAGCGGAACGCATCGTCGAGTGCCCTATCGAGTTCATCAGAGGTCGTCACCTTTGCGACACCGACTGAGGAGCCCAGATTCGCGGGTTTAACGAAGAGGGGAAGACCAAGCTCCTCAGAGAGTTCTTGAAAGGATACGGATCGGTGTCGGGTATGCGGAATCGCAAGAAACTTCGCAACGGGAATACCGGCATCACGCATCAGCCGCTTTGCTATATCTTTGTCCATTCCAATGGCTGAGCCGAGAACGCTCGGGCCTACAAACGGAATGTTCAACATCCGAAGTAATCCTTGCGTTGCTCCATCCTCCCCGAATGAGCCGTGGAGAACGGGAAATATGACATCGAGGGGGGGAGAAGCGATGCGGCGGATGTCACGGAGACCGATTCTTCTAAATCTACCCATCCACCCGGTTGCACCAAGAGAGGCGATCCCTTGCCGACGAATACCGAGAGAGAGGACCCTACCGACGGGGAGGATATACCCTCTTTATCCGTGAGAAACCATCGCCCTTGCTTATCAATCCCGATGATGATCACTTCGAACGAATCAGCCGACAGCGCATCGACGATATTGCGAGCTGATAAGAGAGATATTTCATGTTCAGCAGAGCGACCTCCACACAGAATCCCTACACGTGGCTTTCTCATAATGTCCTCATTATTTCGTGTCGCCTTTCGCGCGTTGGGAGGACCAAGAATGATTTGCTCTTCGCTGCCTCAGCAAAGGCCAAGTTGCTCCTCGCCCTCTAAGGGGATTGTCAAACGCGATAAGGTCGAGCGCAATCTTCGTTGCACGCTTTGTTGGTTGAGAAATGAGCCAACGGTTCGGGGAGGACCGGCTGATTATCGAATCTAGTTCAGTTGATTACTCAAAAAGTCTGTTTCGGAGGCGCAAGCTATACCTGAGGTCCTTTTACTCAGTTAGCTGTGGCGAATCTTCGATACCAAGAACCGAAAAAACATTCGGTATTTTTTTCTTAAACTGGTTTAGAAGATACGCAGCATTTGCGAACGCCTTTTTTGAAGAGGCTTGTCGGGCCGTTTTGTCCTCTCTCAGAGCCTTTGCGACCGTTTCCTTACAATTCTTGTAACGCGGAAGCTGTTCTCGAGCAAATGTCGCTACCGCGCTGGCATGTCCGACGCTGTGCAAAAAACCCTCTCGTTTATTGAATTCCGATTTTTCATAAAACATCCAGAACTGTTCCAACAGCGGACAGGCAGGGACATTTTTTATGGAGGAAGTGGCGATATCAGCTTCCAGCAGTCCTTCAAGAATAACGGGACAGGTCGCCTGTTTTGTCGCGCAATACAGATATGTGCCGGCGAGGTGCTTGATAGCTTTGGGACCGGCTGAGTGATTGGTAAATTTGCCCATCTCTGCTTCGACTAGCAACGACTCAAATAGAGCAATCGCTTCCTCTTGTCCTGCATCGTAGGGGGTTCTTTGGACGGGCTCGTTCTCGAGCTCTATTGAACCCGAAACGTCCGGCTTTTGACCGAATGCCGGCTCAAGCACCGCTATCCCCACGATGCTTCCGAGCAAAATGCTCCCAACAGCGCAAGCAATCGTTCTCCTATTCTTTGGTTTAAAGGCAATGACCGAAGAGGAGCAAATCCGATTTCTCTCTCTGTTTACCAACATTGCGATATCCCCTTTTTCTTATTTTCTATAGCTTCATCATAAATGCGCTCCGGTGGCATCCGAAGATCCCAAACAAGGCCAAGCTTCTCGAGACCCCGAAGAATATAGTGCGAAATATCGATTTCCCACCAATAAAAACCCTGACGCTCTGACCCTGGATATCGGTGATGATTATTATGCCAACCCTCTCCAAGCGTTATGAGGGATAAAATGAGGCTGTTCTTGCTGTTATCCGAGGTCTCGAACCGTCGTCTCCCAACAATATGGGCGGCAGAGTTAATCATGAAGGTTCCGTGATAAAGCAGTGTGGTGCTTATACAGAAACCCCAGGTAAACAGCTGTAGTGGTGTCGTACCAAGCTGCGGTGCATGGATCTGAAGCAGCCACCCAGCCGTAAGAAGAAGAGCAATCAGGGATAGTGGGCCTACCAGATGGTTGCGATCAAGCCACCTGAGCTCCGGAAATCGCATCAAATCCTTAACGAGGTCGTATCGCGTTTCAATATAGTGGGTGCAGAGAACCCATCCAACGTGTGCCCACCATATTCCCTGCACAACCGTTGAATGGATGTCCTCTTCAGTATCCGAATGTTTGTGATGATGACGGTGATGTCCAGCCCACCAAAGGGGGCCCTTCTGCGCAGAGGTAGCTCCGAGGAAAGCCAAAACGAACTGAAACGGACGGCTCGTCTGATAAGTGCGATGAGAAAAATAGCGATGATATGCACCGGTAATGGCAAACATCCTCACGAAATAGAGGGTGGCGCAGACCCAAAACGCTGTCCAGCTAAAGCCGGTCCAGATAACAAGAAAACAGCCGATATGTATCAACCAGAATACCGCCTGTTTGAGGATATTTACCGGAGAAAAATCTGCGGGGAGATAGCGCGGGTTCATTGCTTACTGATTCTGAACAGACAACTACAATCGTATGGCCAGGAACGCCGGTTTATCCGGTTCCCTTGAGATGATAGGAATTATACTCCCTTCGGGGGGAGTGGTCGAATACCTGGATTATTTTGATGCTAGGGGATTGTTTCGTCGGGTAAGTGATTGAAAAAGCTAACAATACTATCCCCAATCTCCCCTTTGGGCAGGATCCGCGGAACCTTGTGTTGGCCACCCAGTTTTCCACGGGACTCCATCCACCGCTCGAATGAGCCAGCGGGAAGGAAGCGGATGGTCGGTGCTTTCAGACCAAAACCATCGGCCCGATGAGCTCGATAATCGTCGTTGCGACGTTGTAACTCGCTATCGAGCGTCTGAATGAAGCATTGCTTATGTTCTGCTGTTGGGAAAAGAGCAGGTTCACCAGCACCCCGAAGTTCAACAAAGAAGCGATGTCCTCCTAGTTCTCCCGCTCCTTCGGGAAATACTGAGCTCACCGCATAGTCGGTTACAGAGCCACCTACGGCGTATGCAGCATCACTTATTGCCCCATCTATCTCCTCACCGGTGAGATGTTCGCCGAAATCAGAGAGAAAATAGCTCGTTCTTCCGGTGATGATAATGCGGGGAGGTGAGAGCTCTACAAAACGCACGGTATCACCGAGAATGTAACTCCAGAGCCCTGCGCACGAGGTGATTACGATGGCATATTCGACGCCAAGCTCGACGGAGCCGATCCAGTGGCGATGATGATTCCCGCTCCGGAGCTCATCAACGGGAACAAATTCAAAAAAAATTCCGTGATCAAGGTTAAGGCGAAGTCCTGTTCCGGGAGGTCCATCAGCTACCGCTACAAATCCCTCACTGGCTGGATAGACCTCACGAAGCTCAGCAGATGAACCAACTAACAACGATGCAAACCGCTCCCGATACGGATCGAAACGAACTCCTCCGTGAACAATCATTTCTAGATTCGGGAAAAGGTCAGCTAACTTCTGACCGGGCCGGCGAGACAAGATATTATCAAAGAATATAAGGAGCCAGCTGGGGACACCGGCTATCATTCTGATATCGCGGGTGAGCGCTTCTTCGGCAAGCCGATCAATCTTCTGACGCCAGTCCGCGATTAATGCTAAATCGGGGGGGGGGAAATAGCGGGGCCGTATCCATGCGGGGATCGTTCGCGCTGCGATTCCACTCAAATCGCCTGACCAGACATTTTTTGCCTCCTCGGTTAGGTCTGTGCTGCCGCCGAGCATAAAATTGAGGCCACCAAGAATACGGGAGGCGGGGCGGTTAGTCAGATGATGAACAAGAAGATCAACCCCAGCCTTTGTGTTTGAACGAACCATCTCGTGAGAGCATGGAATATATTTGGTCGTTCCTGATGATGTGCCGGAGCTAACGGCGAAGAAGGGTATCCTGCCCGGCCAGGAAACATCGTCAAGAATGGGGAAAGATGCCTTCCAGTAGTCGTTCCAGAATTGTTCGTAACTCCTCAGGGGTACCGCCTGTTGATAATCACGTACCGACTTTATTCGGCTGAAATTGTGGTCCTTCGCGAAACGGGTTCGCCGCGCGGATCGGATCAGTGAGAGAAGTGTTTTTTCCTGAACCAGCGAGGGAGACGAGGAGGAAAGGGAGCTTTTTCGCCGAAGTGTGTACATTCGGAGAAGCGAAGTGACATCGAGCATGGGGATACTCCTGGCTTGGGTATCTAGGAATTAATCAGATTACCGGCTCCGCGAAAGTAACTGCCCCGATACCGCATGGGTCGCTCCCACGAAGAGGATGACCGGCTGATTTTCTGATTTACTATCCCTGTCTACTTCGAGCGTCTGCTGATTCCGACGCGAAATCATCGACAGGAGTTTTCCCCTATCGTCAGCGTGGTCACCAACGACAACCCATGTCGGGTAAGGAGCCTCCCAGTCCCAACGATAATCGGCAAGCTCAATCCATTGATCTTGAAAGTGTTCCTTGACTATGTGCCAAGAGAGACGATGATTCATAGGGTGAAATTCGGTAGGGTTAGAGGTGGGCTGCGATTTCATCACCGGACTCGCGGCATCTGTGTGACATGCGTCGTTATCAATGTCATCATACGAAGTTATTCGGTCAAGAGCAAAAGGTAACGAGCAATAATTTGCTTTGAGGAAATCCCTGACCCGTAAGAGGTCCCGTTGCCTCCCATATTGTTACGAGGTTCAAATCGCATGGCGAAGATTAGCAATATTTCGGGCTTCCCTGAGTATCTTCCCGAGGAGCGGATAATCGAGGAGCAGCTCCTCTCATCGATAGGATCAATTTTTCGACTGCACGGCTTCGCAAGTATGGAGACTCCGTCGGTCGAACTCCTCTCAACCCTGACCGAAAAGGGTGGGGATGAGAAGGAAATATATACCCTCGGTCGCTTTCAAGCCGAGAGTGATGGACAGGGGAGCAAAGAGGCGGAGCTCGGGCTCCACTTCGATCTAACGGTGCCGTTCGCTCGGTACGTTGCTCAACATTTGGCGCGATTAACTTTTCCGTTTCGCCGGTCATGTTATCAGAAGTCATGGCGAGGGGAGCGCCCCCAGAAAGGACGGTATCGAGAATTCGGGCAGTTCGATATCGACATCGTTGCGCGCGATGCCCTTCCGATTGCCGCAGATGGAGAAGTTGTCACGGTCATAGCCAAGGTCTTTGCCCGCCTTGAGATTCTCAGAGCCGAGATGCGGCTCAATAATCGAAAGATTTTGCTCGGTATGTATGATTCCCTTGGGATCGGTGGCGAAAAGCGAGCTAAGGTGGTGAGGATAGTCGATAAGCTTCACAAAATTGGGCCCGAAGGGGTGAGAAAGGAGTTGGTTGATGGGGAGGGTATAGCAGGAAAAGTTGCCGAAAACATCCTCAAGTGGGCGACCTTACGCTCCTCCGCCAGTGAGGCGCAAAACATGCTAACAGGGCTCGGTGTCGAAAATGAAACATTTCATCGGGGTGTAGAAGAGTTATTAGAGGTGATATCTCTGGTGCCGGAGAATCTGAGAGCGGTTCTCTGTGTCGATCTGAGTTTGGCGCGTGGACTTGATTACTATACGGGAACTATTTTCGAAGTAGTCCTGCCCGACTATCCCGCCTTTGGTTCGGTATCAGCAGGGGGGCGGTACGATGATCTTACTGCGCAGTTTCTCCCCGGACAGCGCCTCCCTGCGGTAGGAGGATCGATAGGGGTTACCCGACTTATGGGGCTCATCCTTGAGCAGCGGCTTTACCCGGTCGGTGCCCAATGTCCGTCCCAGATTCTCTTCACCATTTACTCGGAGGAGTCGCGTCAGCGAACGAATGAATGGGCCGAACAGTTTCGAGAGAGAGGAATTGCCAGTGAGGTGTATTTTAAGGCAGCCAAACTGGGTAAGCAGATTGAGTATGCAAATGCAAAGGGTATCCGATTCTGTGCCTTTGTGAATGAGGAGACGGGAACGCTGGAAATGAAGGACCTCGCTGCACAGCAGCAGACCGCGGTAGTGGATATTGATAGCTGGATTGAGCAGAATCGGGAGGTTCTGAGATTAGAAAAAAATTGAAATGAGAGAGGGGAGGAGCCATTCGGAGCCTTTTTTATCAGGGCTCTCCCCCGGCCTTTAAGGTCGTTCCCGATAGTAATTGAGCCTCCTACCTCAGATCGTGAGAAAATATCATTCCGATTAACGTGCTCTCTCTTTGTGGGAATATTTTTTTATCGAGGAGAGTAACTGCTATACTCGATTCTGCAGTTGTGACGATTCCTCCGTTGGGTTGCGCTAAGGGGAGGCGGTATTGTCGCTGTTGGGAGATGAGAAGTAGTGATGGCGCTGGATTTCGGGGAGAATCAACCGCATCTATCCGAATTCTGCCCAGGGCACTCAGGGTGAGATGAGATCCCTGTATGGTAAGAGTGCCAACCTCAACGTCTCCACGCACATAAAGGTTGCGAGTCCCCTCGGGAACTGTCACGTACGTTGCGTGAAGCCCCCCGGATATGGACGTGAGAGGGCCTTCCCGAGGGGGAAGGATTGAGCAGACCCTATTTGATAATCGGTCGCCTTGGCCGAAGGAGCACGTCACATTGCTTGAATCAATCAGGGAGAATCGGGGAATACCCTGGACCCCTGATGCGGTTTCTGAGAAATAAATTTTTTTGAAGCTCGTACTCTCTGGCTCTATTGAGATGGGTGTGCTCGCGCCTCTCGGTGGAGCTGCAAAAGCGCGGGCTCGCTCATCAAGATCAAAGTGCCGTCCCTGCTGTGCTGCCGCTGCCGTCCGTGTAGCGGAGATTGCTTCGATACTGAGAACAGTAGCGATGCTGCTCAGTAAAACGAGGAGGACAAGAACAGGAAGAAGAGCAAATCCCCCCCGAGTTTCTTCTGGGAGATACCTGCGATATCCATGAGAGATAACACTCAATCCCATTCTATTCTCACTTATCAAGGAATAAGACCAAGCAGATAATCTGCGGGTAAACGGGGTAAGGAGCCGTACTGATGGATAGGATAGTTTTTTAAGGGTAGATCCTCAGAGGTTATTGAGATCCCTGGCGTGATATTAAAAGATATTGA
This sequence comes from Pseudomonadota bacterium, assembly GCA_900299205.1. Classification (GTDB taxonomy): domain Bacteria; phylum Bdellovibrionota_C; class UBA2361; order UBA2361; family OMIW01; genus OMIW01. The sequence continues at coordinate 5,656 of OMIW01000179.1, read as the reverse complement.
AAAAGCGAGCCGAGGGACATTCGCGAAGAGCGGCTGATTCTCAATCATGGAATCTCCGACCTGTTGAAAGAGACGGAGTTCCTTTCGTTCGCTGACGTAATAGGTGAGTTGGCGATTGATGGGAAGAGCGAGAAGAATTCGTTTACTCTCAATGGGTGGCGTCAACAGGCTATCTTGGGTGCGAAGGTAGCCGGAGCAGCACTTATTTGAGAGGCAGACAAATGAATCAGCCACCACCTCTGCCACCCCATCTATCGATACTGCCAGGAATGAGCGATGGGGAGTCAGCGGAGTTTGACCTCCTGGAATCACACAACCCTCAAACCAGCTCTTAGTCGGCTGGATGGCGGTGATACTTCGGGGGATGAGAACGGCTGCGCTATCGAGTGCAGCAACTGTGATCGCGTTTGAGTCGTTAGGCCGGATATTTGAAGAGCCCTGCATGACTTCATGAGGTCTTCCACTCTTATAGGTAATGCTCCCAACGGCGTGTACCCGAACCCCAAGCGATAGACGGTGCGTGTCAAGATCCTGCATAATCTGGGACGCGATTGTGGATAGCCGGGCCGCAAGTCGCTGAGCGTGGGCTTCCTGGCGTAGTCTCATCGTCATGCCGATAAGTGAATGAACTGCTGGTATCGTATAGCTTAGTATAAGCCCTACGAGACCGAGGGCGATGATTCCCGAAAACAGTAACAATCCTCGCTCGGAGCAGCGACGCGAGCGTAATAGGAGAGGCGGAGAAATTACGGTCCTCAATGATTCGCCGACCTTTGAAGGTATGAAGTTTGGATCAGAATGTCCACATTGCAGCCTCATTGTACCCATCAATCTACCCCCGAAGCGACCAAAAGACGTCGCTTTCCTCGCGAGCAGGATTCCATCCCGGCGTCTCTGTAAAAGCAATCACCTTCAACAAGGAGTCTCACGGTCCCATCATCTCGATGGGCCTCTCGATTTTTAGTCAATACACTAACCACTCTGATCGCTAGGGTGAAAGATATAGTAAGAAAGATGCCCAACAATGAGGCACCAGCGAGAACTTCAATCAGTATCGATCCTGATTGAACCACCACCCGGGATGACGACCTTCTCTTAATCATTTTTCCTCCGCGCAAATTATCCTAACTCGACATCGGAGTGATAGTGTTGCGAGACACGATAGAGAAGTCCCCGCTGCTTTGAGGAGGAATGTTGTGGGTGAGCAAGATCGGCCATGCCGCATTTCTCTCGGCGTTTCTGGGTTTGCACCCCGAATACCTAACGTAACTCCGTTGACTGGTATGAACGTCATTGGTTGAGCGCCTTCAATTTTCACTAGAACGTCACCCTGGTAAAGCGATAAAACAATCGGCTTGACTGTCGATGCCGATCGCACGGTCAGTTCGACGAGAAAAAGGCCAAATCGCTCAGACTCAAGAGCAAGTCTTCGAGAGATAACTGCGGATCTCACGAAGACGGATATCGTGAACGCAACGATACTAACGACCCCCAGCTTTACGACTATTAAGGTCAGTACGTTGCCTTTCTGAATGGACGATTGACCTCGAATCATGTCGGGTTGCATTAGTATGAACGACTCACCAAAACGTATTCAAAGACCTGACCCTCTTTCATCGAAGATTGAAGAGAGAATGTTGCGTGCCGGAGTATATTTCGTCGTAGGGTGTGGTTGCGAAGGGTATGAGACAGCACAAACCGATGATTTAACCAGATCTCGGTAAGTCGTTTGGGAGGGTCGGAGGCGAAGCGATTCATGACCGTTTTTTGCCTGACCCTAAACCTCTATACCTCTGAGCTATAATAAAGGTCCATGAAGTTTAGATCCCATCGTTCGCGCGTCATTTTTTCCCAGAATTGAGGGCTCGTCCAAGGAGTTCGCGAAGGTTTGGAAATACAAGGGCTTTCGGTACCGACTCAGAGCCTTCCTTACGCTCCTGAGGAGCGGATTGATCGCACTCTGTAGAATTGGACGATGAATGGCGCCTCAGATCATGCATCGGGACGAACTCATACGTTTTATCACCAACCGAGAATCCCTCATTACCTGGCAAAGCACGGCGCAATGCTTCACGGAAATTGGGATCTTCCAGGAGCTTTTCCATTTTTTTGGGCGTCTCAACTCTCACCATAGCTTGCCTCCTCTCGATGCGTCTAACCCGTAAAGGACGAGGGAACTCGCCCTACAACTCGCCCCACAGACGCCAGTAGAAACCCGAAACGCGCTAAACGCTATGCATCCTTCCGAGCAATCCATCGCGACACTGAGTCAGGCTGCTTTCGCTACAGTTGTTCACCATCAGTAACGAGCCATGCTCGGAACGCAGATTTACGTGTAAGCCCAACGAGCTCATCATCGCAGCCCCGTGATCATTGAGCGCCTCTGCCGACAAACCAATAATTCTGCGGCGATTGGCCCACCAGTTAATAAGGGTATTGAGGAAAAAGGTGCGCAAAGGACGAGATACTCTGCCTCCTCGATAGTCGGGGTGTACCACGATTGACGAGATAAATCCACGATAATTTCCCTCGGCGGTATACGGCTCTATCGTATCAGCCGTCAAGAGATGTTCATCAAATGAAGGCTCGAGGGTAAACCGAAAAGCATCCTCCGAGATTGGCAACATACTAAGGTAAGCAATTAATCGCTCTTTATCCCGAACCAACCAAAAAATCTCTGGATTGCGCCGATACCATCCCGACAATGTTGTCACCGGAAGGAGAGTGGATTTGTGATAAACCGATGATGCCAATCCGAAGATATCTTCTGATGGATCGCTCAATACGCGAGGACCAACAAAGGTAATCGTCATTTCTGCCACTCCATCACCACATGAGTTTCATTACCGTGCTCGCTTAAAACTGGTTGAAAACCGAATCGCTCATACAATCGTCGGGCTCCGCTATTTTCGCGCAAAACCTGTAACCGAAGGGGGCGTGCTTTATTTTGAGCCTCCTGCATCAGTAGTTTGAGGACCGCAGAGCCGACGCCTTGATTCTGATATTGCGGTAGGATCTGGAGCTCTGAGAGAAAGAGGTGAGTATGAGAAACTTCAAAGACGACAACTCCGACTGGGGCTGAGTCCATGAGGATGAGATTATACGTGCGAGCGATGGTTGCAGTTGAGTTGATTTGATCGGTCGTTATACCGTCCTTTCCAACCTGCTCGGACAAATCCCCCCACGAGCAGTCCCATGCTTTTTCAAAAAAGCCGTCCTGTTGTTTGATATCCCATGCGCCAAATTGGCGAGTCACTACATCACGGTACGCCTCATGATGAACCTGTCGGGCAAACTCACGATCTTTTTTTTGTTCTGCTGGTTTGAGAGTTACTTCCATCGCATTATGTCGTTCAGTTTATACAATCGGCTCACTACCTATCGCTGTCCTCCTAAATCAATCCGGCTTCCCGATTCGTACCGAAGGAGTCCTCGGGAGAATACCCAGGAAGCGAGAGCAAGGTAGCCGACGGTTGCTCCTATAATAACGGCAGCCCCGACTGGGTCGAGAGTTCTTATTACCTGAACCGGAAGGGTGGTTATAAATCCAGCGGGGATTATCGTGAAGATCGCCACCCGAACCATGCCGGTGAAAAGAGATCCGGGATAAGAACTGAGTAGGAGAAGGGTGCTTGATGCCAAATCACTAACTTCTCGCAAACCGCTCAGCCAGAAAGCGATTGAATGAAAAAGCACCGTTGAGGCAAACTGAATGAACGCGCCGGTCATAGAAAAAAAGATACACAGTACCGCCTCCGTCGGCGAGTTCACCCCAATCCCGAGAAGTATCAATCCGGTTATAATGTCTCCCAGACCCGTTATGTTGCATTTTGATGATGACACAGAGAGCATGGTATTTCGAGGAGCCATCAGGTACGTATCAAGGCCGCCGTCGAGTATCTCATCAGAGAGCTTTCCTGCACCGAAAAAGAGGAGTACGGACAAACCATAACTTAACGTCGTGATGCCGATGAGCATCTGCACATCCCGAAACTCCCATCCTCCGATTGATGGGGTTTTTTGGTAAATAATCCACCAGGTAACGAAGAAAAGAAGGTTATTGGCGACCATCATCAAGACAGAGAACAGGAACGCAAGACGCCGTGATGTTGCGGATTTCAAACTCGTCAGCACTAAGGTTGCATACCAGACGATGATATTTTTCATCCCCCCTCCCCGATTATATCGCTCGCGATCTTTCGTTGAAGCAGTCCGACGAGAACCATCCCAAACGCCCCCCATAGGCAAAGCGCAATCGCTGTGTGAATACAAACAACCGTCACTCCGTTTAGCGCAATTTGTGCGACCCCAAACAGAAGGTAGTAGAAAGGGGTCCACGGAGCGATCTGTTGAAGCCACGGTGGATACAGGATAATCGGCACCATCAGCCCACCGAGTAACCAGACCCCTTTATCCCAGACCATCGAGAGTGTTCTTGTATCGCGGAGGAATGCGCTACAGAGCCCGATGATGGCGTAAGAAATTGTCAGTACTGAGGCCGCAAGATAAATGAGCAGAAACGCAATGATAAGGGCAAAAGGAGACCTTAGCCCCGCAGGCACTTCGCTGGTAAAGAAGAGGGTGCCGGTCGCACCAAGGGTAACAAAGCTAGGGAGCCTACCCAGAAGAACGCCGAGCGACTCTGCGATACGGGTTGTGGCGTAATTGATCGGTTTCTGGATCAGAACTGCAAAGGTGCCGTCGCTGATATCCCTTTCCATCCTGAGATAGACTCGGGGAGTCGAGATCATGATCAGTTCGGTTATGAGAAAGTACCAAAGAAGCTGCGGCATCGATAATCCATCGGGCAAGATGAGTGCCCAGAGACGGGAGAAAATAAAGAGTAGGAGCAGTAAAAAGGTGCTCCGAATCATGGTTGCTACAAAGAGGCGAAGCTCGGTTCGGAACCCCAGAAGGAAAAGGGTCGAGTACAGGGAGAGTCTCATGGTGAGCTCACTTAAAGTAGTTTCAAAAATAAGGGTTCGTCATCGCCCATGGATCATCTTTTGAGGTAGGGGTTGGCGATCGGATACGGGTCATAAAAGCCCGTTAGTATGAGCGAGCGTTCAGCTACCAACAGACCTCATCGCACCCGCTCTCGAGCGACCTAAGCCGATGTCGCGGCATACATCAATCGAATAACCTCCTCAAGGGGTGCCTCTGAACTTGAGATATCGATTACCTCTGGACGGGCAGCAATTTCGGCGAGGACGCGTGGCACGGGTGCTATCTCCCCATCAACGAGCAACGTGACGGCGTACGGAGTTTGATCGGTTGGTGTGACCCCCGCCAGCGAAATCGAGAACCTTTCGGTCGAGGTATGAACCCGTACTATCCGCTCCTTGCCGTATTGAGCCTTCAGCTCAGCGACTGAACCATCGAATATCGCAGATCCCTCATTGATAACGATCGCACGAGGGCAGACCCGTTCAATATCTCCCATATCGTGTGAGGTAAAGAGCAGGGTGATTCGCTCCCTCTCTGATAGCTCGATGAGCATTTCTCGAATAATCCCCTTTGCGGTGACATCGAGTCCAATCGTTGGCTCGTCGAGAAAGAGAACCTCAGGTTTGTGCAAAATACTCGCTACAAGCTCGCAGCGCATCCGCTCACCGAGCGAAAGGGTGCGGACGGGCCGGTCGATAAGCGACTCAAT
>OMIW01000178.1 GCA_900299205.1 Pseudomonadota bacterium | reverse complement strand
TTCTCACTGCGCCTCATTACGCCTCGTTTCCTCCCAATTCCCTCATCGGAACGGGACCAGCGGAGGCCTTTGTCCTCAAGATAAAGGTGGCAATCTTTGCGTCGTTTTTTTTAACCTCACCGATTTTGTTTTATCAGCTTTGGCTCTTCATCGCGCCAGGACTCCTCGATCGAGAAAAACGGCTCGTGGTGCCGTTCGTATTGGTGACATCGATACTATTTCTTCTCGGCGCGGGCTCCGCATACACAACCCTGGTGCCCGTGAGCATTTCGTTCTTTCGCACGCAGTACGATTCCATCGGGGTAACTCCCGCAATCACGCTGCGCGAACATGTGAGCTTGATGATGCGTTTATTGCTTGGATGTGGATTTGTGGCACAACTTCCGGTGATCGCGTACTTTGCAGGGCGGCTCGGTTTGGTATCAGCCTCATTTCTACTCAGTAAATTCCGTCATGCTACGGTGATTATCTTTATTATTGCAGCGATAGTTACCCCAACCCCCGATATCGTGACTCAGTGTGTGTTTGCGCTTCCGCTCTTAGGACTATACGGGATAAGTGTCGGAATTGTTTGGCTTGTTTACCCGGGCACAAAAAAGATCGCTGAGTAAAGCGCTTTTTATTGGGGGCGTTTGATTAACATCGTTATTTTCGGCAATATGGAGGGAGGTCCTCTGGTGCAGCCCCTCCCTCCCCAGGTATCAGCTTCCCGGGGTTCGCTGTGGGGACCTTTTTTGTTGCCACACCCCTAGCCCCCCCCGCACCGCTCGACCCCTCGAGATTTCCCAACCCCTTATCTTATATGACCTATTGAGGTATGCTTCGCGCGTCCCTTGACGGCATGGAGAGCCGCCAACACATTTATTTCTTTGCGAGACGACCATGCCACGATTAACCCTCCCTCACGGCGTTACGGTCGCCGATATCGCCTCGATGACAAAAGGCACCATACTCGGCGATCCACACATTGCCATCTTTGGCATCTGCTCCCTCGATGAGCCACAATCAACTTCGATCGCATTTTCAAAGGAACGCTCCCCCTCGCGACTGATGGCGATCATGCAGCGGGAATCCGTCGGCGCTCTTATTGTATCGTCTCCCCTCCCCTCTTTTGGCGACTTTCTTCCCCCGATGCCGATTATCGGAGTAGAGGATCCCCTCGCGGCGATCATCGCAATCATTCCCCGTTTTTTTCAACCGTGGGAGCCGATGACGACCTCCTTCGGGAATCAGGTCGCCATACATGAGACAGCTTCAATTGGGGAGGGAGTTACCGTCGGACCTTTTAGCTCAATCGGTGCCGCTTGTGTTATCGAGGACGGGGTCACCATTCATCCAAACGTCACCATATATCCCGGGGTTCGGATTGGACGGGGAGCTGTGATCCATGCGGGAGCAATCATCCGAGAGGATTGTATCATCGGACCAGGTGTGGTGATTCAGAATGGAGCGGTTATCGGTTCAGATGGATTTGGTTACGTGGTGATCCCCGACAAAGGACTCGTGCCAGTTCCTCAGATTGGCACCGTCACCGTTGGAGCTAATGTTGATATCGGCGCGAATAGCTGCATCGATCGGGGTACGCTCGGGACAACTCGAATCGGGAACGTCACAAAACTCGATAATCTCGTGCAGGTTGGCCACAACACGACCATCGGGTCTCAGTCACTCGTGTGTGGTCAGGCAGGAATTGCGGGAAGCTGTCTTATCGGGGATCGGGTCGTCCTCGGTGGAGGGGTGGGGGTCGTTGACCATATAACAATCGGTTCGGGGGTGCGGGTCGGTGGAGGCGCGGCGGTGATGAATAACATCTCAACGCCTGGCGATTACGTCGGAACCCCAGCGGTGCCCGCTCGCGAATGGTTTTCTCAAATTCGGGCTATGAAGCGTTTGCTGCGGAGACGGAAGAGCCAAAATGATACTTCGAGCCCTTGCTCCAGTTGATGGACACATGGGCGCCCCTAGGAGCCTTTCTGCGAGACGACACACTCGTCTCGCCTTTAAACGGCAGCTCATCGGAGAATATCTTCAGAATTCTCGGATTGATGTCGACCATACGGCAGAAAGAAGAAGCTCCAATCCCTTTGAGATGTCCTGGGGGCAAAGATCATGACAATTACCCGGGATTTAGTAACATCGGGGGCCGAGGCGGTCGTGGTCGACGATGTGCCGAGTGCGATGAAGATAATGGCTCGTTTTCTGACCCGAATGGGGTTCTCGAAAGTATATCAATGCAACTCGACTGAGCAGGCATTTCGGACAATAACCAACCACCGACGAATTCAGGTCCTATTATCGGATGTGGTGATGCCCGGAGAGTCAGGATACGACCTAGTTAAGCGACTTGAGACTCTGGAAAGAGAGAAGCCTCTTATAATAATTCTTACCACATCGGGGTCGTCTGAAACCGTCAAAGCCGGATCGTATCGGACAGTGATCCTTGAGCCACTTCGAAAGCCATTCTCTCGGGAGGAACTTGAGAGGCGGCTAAACGATTGGCATGAATAAATCATCGGCTCAGCGAAGGCCGAATGCTCTATCCGACCGCCACATATGAAATATTGATTACCTCTATCTCCTGGATACCCCTCGGAGTTCGATATTGAACGACGTCTCCAACCCGAGCCTTGAGAAGCGCCGCACCGATGGGGGAAGCATAACTGATATGCCCTTTGTCTATATCAACCTCGTCAATTCCAACGATAACAAAAATTCGCTCGCGGTCATCTCCATCGAGAACTGTCACCGTGGCACCAAAAAGAATCTGCTCGGAGCTCACCTCAGCAGGATTGATAACCTGTACCGATTCAAGCCGCTTGCTGAGGAAGCGAATCCGACGGTCGATCTCTCGTAGTTTCTTCTTCCCGTAGAGATAGTCGCCATTCTCTGACCTGTCACCGTTACCAGCCGCCCACGATACGACCGCCGTCACCTCAGGTCGCTGCCTCGTTCTCAGATCACGAAGCTCATCTCGCAATCTTTTCGCCCCGGCTGATGTGATCAATACGGGTCCCCGAACCGACGATGTCTCAGCGACCTCATCGTCCTCAAATTCCTCTTCATCAGCGCTCGAGCCTTCGATGTCCCGTCTATCAGTCACCGCGGATCTACTCCCCTCTCTCAAAGTACAAAAACTTCGCTCAACCCCTAACCAACAGCAGCGGCCATCGACCACTCTTCGCGGGGAGATGCTTCAAAAAAGCTGAGCCCCAACCGCTGCATCAAGGTTACATCGTGGTCCTCTCCCGGGTTCGCCGTGGTTAGCAACTTATCACCCGCAAAGAGAGAATTTGCCCCCGCGAAAAAACAGAGGGCATGGAGCTCATCGGACATCGACAAGCGACCTGCTGAAAGCCTCACCATCGACCGCGGCATCGCGATCCGAGCTGTCGCCACGAGACGCACAAATTCTATCGGATCAACCGTATCACTGCCAGCAAGAGGGGTACCCTCGACCTTGACGAGCACATTGAGAGGCACGCTCTCAGGATGCGGATTCTGTTTCGCTAATTCAAGGAGCAGCCCGATTCGATCGTCGATAGTCTCTCCCATGCCGACAATACCCCCACAACACACCGTGATCCCGGCATCTCGCACTCGCTGAAGTGTCCGCAGACGATCATCATAGGTACGGGTCGATATGACCTCGCCATAGTATTCAGGTGAGGTGTCAAGATTGTGGTTATAAGCGTGACATCCCGCCTCTTTGAGCCGATGTGCTTGGCTCTCTGAGAGCATCCCAAGGGTACAACAGACCTCGAGCCCCATCCCGTGAACGCCGCGCACTAGCTCCAGAATTTTGTCAAAATCGGGCCCATCCTTGACCTCTCTCCATGCGGCTCCCATGCAGAATCGGGTCGAGCCGGCCTCTTTCGCCTCGTTGGCTTTCTCGAGAACAAACTCGAGAGGCAGCACTGGGTGACGGTCGACCCCCGTCTTGTGGTGAGCACTTTGCGGGCAATAACCACAGTTTTCAGGACATCCCCCGGTCTTCACGGAGAGGAGGGTAGACCGCTGAACCTTGAGCGGATCGTGGTACTGACGATGGACCGTTTGAGCGCGAAATAAAAGCTCGGGGAGCGGAAGATCGTAAATTGCTCTCAAATCCTCCCTTGTCCAGCTGTAACGAATTGGAGCTCCGGAACCGATCCTCTCTCCACGACCTTCCGCGCTACTCCCCCTGCAACCCGAGCCCATTCCATTGCCAACGCCTTCTCGGTTCTGTAACTCGCAGCCACCCACCACATTATGTTCCATCTGATCACCCCTTGATCCAAACATCTTCATCATATCGGCCCTACTGAGCCGATTCATCCATTTGCAGCCAACGTCAAACCCTGCCGGTATCGAGCACAAAATTCGTCCGCAAAATAGGTAATAATAATGTCCGCCCCCGCTCTTCGGATTGAAGTGAGCGTTTCAATCATCGTGCGCTCACCATCAATCCAACCCTTTGCCGCTGCAGACTTTACCATCGCATACTCACCACTCACGTTGTATGCCGCAACCGGCACGGAGCTTATCTGTGCCACCTGGGAAATAATATCGAGGTACGGGAGAGCCGGTTTCACCATCACGATATCAGCGCCCTCTTCGAGATCAAGCTCCACCTCGCGCAAGGCCTCACGGGCATTTCCCGGGTCCATCTGATATGAGCAGCGGTCACCATATTGGGGAGCCGACTCAACAGCATCTCGAAAAGGACCGTAAAAAGCCGAGGCATACTTAGCCGCGTAGCTCATGATAACGGTGTCGGTGAACCCTGCGTCATCGAGGTCACGGCGAATAGAGCTCACCATCCCGTCTATCATCCCACTTGGCGCGATAACATCGGCCCCCGCTTCTGCCAACGAGACGGCCTGCTTCCCCAAATTTGTGAGCGTCGCATCGTTATCGAGACAGCCATCAACCATCACGCCACAGTGGCCATGGGAGGTATATTCACAAAAGCAGAGATCGGCGATCAGGGTAAGGTGGGGCAGCTCAGCTCGAACGGCACGCATCGCCTGCTGCACAAGACCATTTCGTGCCCATGCGGCACTTCCTACGTCATCTTTATACTCAGGGATCGCGAAAAAGAGGAACGAGGAGATGCCCAGCTCTACACTCGCTGCTACGGACGGTACAACTTGGCTCACCCCAAGCTGATACTGCCCAGGAAGAGAGGAGATCTCGCGGCGGGTTGTATCGCCAGGGACGACGAAAAGAGGACGCACCAGATGTGAAGGGTGCACAATAGTCTCACGAACCAGTGATCGGAGCGCCGGTGTTCGGCGAAGCCGTCGCATGCGGGTAGAGGGAAACGACATATGGACCTCTCATAATGGATATTGAGCTGCGTGAGCATAGGTTTTTTTGCGAGGATGGTCCAGCACAGGGGGAACGGGGGGGGGGGATCAGGTCGTCGCAGTACC
>OMIW01000177.1 GCA_900299205.1 Pseudomonadota bacterium | reverse complement strand
TCGGCGGAGTCGCCGATCCGAGTTCGTGACGGCTTTGTTGCGGTCGAGCTGCCCGCGGGTGCATCAGAGGCATCAAGGGCCTTTTTCTCACCAGGGAAGCGGGTTGTATTTGATGATCCAGCTGGTCCGATAACGTTGGAGGTTCGGGAACGGCATCCCACCCGCGAAAGTGCGGGTTTGGGACGTAACCTTCGGTCGAATGACTGGCGAGTCTTGTCTCCTCTGGAGATACTTCGCCTCGGTCAGGGACCTTGGCGATAAACCCCTTTTAGGAAAGTTCTCTCTTGTCGCAGAGGATTGCAGGAAGATGGTTCGTGAGGGGGCGGAAATAAAGTGAGCGAAAGTGGCGCGGTGGCGGAGTTTAGGGCACACGAGGTTAGCGGGCCGTCGGTCGGCGACCTTCGGGCGCTTGCCGAGCAGCTCGGGTACCGCTTTCAGGAGGGGCTCCCCGAACCAGTTCTTCCGCTCCCGTTGGTGCGGGGAGAACTCGATAGAATCGCAGGAATGTGGGGCCGGGAAGCTCTGTGCGTGCCGATTGCAGTACAGGATGGTCGGGTGCTTGTTGCTACTGCCGATCCTCGCAACATCACTGCCCTGCAGCAGGTCGAGCTGTGCTTTGGGCTTCCCCTTGAGGTGATAGTGACCCCGGCGGAGGAGATTTTTCTTGCAATCACCCAGATTCGGACCGCTTTGATGCATGATCGCTCGAGCACTCTCGAAGGGACGAACACTGGCTTCGATGAACTTGATGCCCCCCTTCGAATCGATGTGACCGATTCTGAGGATGCTGATGCGCCGATCATTCGGTATGTTAATTCAATAATCTTTCGAGCAGCGCAGCGTCGAGCCTCTGACATTCATATTGAACCTTACGAGGACCGGTATAAGGTCAGATTTAGAATAGATGGTGTCCTGTATGAGGTCGATCAAGAGGATAAATCAACGTATCCATCGGTTGTCTCCCGCATGAAGGTAATGGCGGGTCTCAACATTGCGGAGAAAAGATTACCTCAGGATGGTCGGATCGGTATCGGGATTGCTGGTCGCGATGTCGACATCCGGGTATCGACCATTCCAACTCAGTTTGGCGAGCGAATTGTGTTGCGCCTCCTTGAAAAAACGGGGAAGGTTCTCAATCTCGAGCAGCTTGGGATCGAAGGAGAGCTTCTTGCTACGGTCGAACGATTAATTGCGAAGCCGAATGGGATCATTTTGGTGACAGGTCCGACCGGCTCGGGTAAGACCACAACCCTGTATTCATGTCTCTCCCGTATCAACACACCCGACCTGAATATTCTCACGGTCGAAGACCCGGTAGAGTATCAGCTCGATGGTATCGGCCAGATGCAGGTCAATCCCAAGATAGAGTTTACCTTCGCCTCAGGGCTGCGAGCAATCCTTCGACAGGACCCCGATATCGTAATGGTAGGCGAAATTCGGGACGCAGAAACAGCGCAAGTAGCGATTCAGGCATCGCTTACGGGACACCTTGTGTTATCGACGCTCCATACAAATGATGCGGCGGGGGCGGTCACGCGGTTGCTTGACATGGGGGTGGAGGCCTTTTTAGTTTCATCGAGTGTGCTTGCCGTAATGGCCCAGCGACTTGTGCGACGATTGTGCACCGCATGTCGCGAGCCGTATGAAATTACCCAGCAAGAGATTCGGGAACTTGCGGTCCCTGAGGAGTTGTTGCGAGGAAAAACGGTCTATCGCCCAGGAACGAAGCCGTGTCCGGTTTGTCAGGATACCCGCTATTTTGAGCGAACAGGTATCCATGAGCTGCTCCTCATTGATGATGTCGTACGGTCGCTGATACTGCAGCGTGCTGACTCAAACTCGATTAAGGCGGCAGCGATAAAGAGGGGATTTCGTACCCTTCGGATGGATGGTGCTGATAAAGTGCTTCGTGGGGTGACCTCGGTCGAGGAGGTTTTGGTGGCGACGCACGAAGAGTACGAAGCGGCGGGATAGTGCATGATATTTGTTTCCTGAGATAGCAGTTTTCCGAGGAATCTGCCCAATGCCTGTTTTCGAATACATAGCCCTCGATGCGAGAGGTAAGCAGACAAAGGGGTCGCTTGATGCTGAGAGTGCTCGTGTCGCCCGCCAACGGCTGAGAAGCCAAGGGATGTCGCCGACGACGGTCAGGGAGGTCAGTGGTCGGGGTCAAGAAAAAGCAAAGCCCAATCGAGGTGTATCATTCACCGCGTCGTTGCGGGACCGCGTCGGGGCAAAGACCCTTGCGCTATCGACTCGTCAGCTTGCGACTCTTCTCTCAGCGGGTATACCCCTTGTTGAAGCGGTTCAGTCTCTCGCAGATCAATCCTCTCCGGCATTCCGGCGAATCCTCGTTAATATAAAGGAGCAGGTTGAGCAAGGGACGAGCTTCGCGCGATCACTCGGCGCTCATCCAGCAGTATTTCCCAGACTCTATGTAAATATGGTTGCTTCTGGGGAAGCCTCGGGCAAGCTTGATTCGGTTACGACAAGCCTCGCTGAATATCTGGAAACTCAGTTAGAGCTGCGAAGAAAATTAATATCAGCGCTCATCTATCCGGCCGTGATGCTCATTTTCTGCTTTTTGGTTGTCACGGGATTGCTGGCGTTCGTGGTTCCCCAGATCGTAGAGATATTTACCAAGCAGGGAGCGGTTCTGCCGCTTCCGACGAGAATTATGATCGGCATTTCAAACGGGATAGTCTTCTATTGGTATCTCGGACTACTCGGCTTGGTCGTTTTTTTTGTAGGATTGCTCCGGTTGTACCGTTCCGACCGGGGTCGTGCTCTTTTTGATCAGATGCTGATCCGTGGTCCTATTTTCGGTCCCCTTTACACGAAAGTGCTTACCGCTCGTATCACCCGAACTCTTTCCACGCTGCTCGCGAGTGGAGTAGGGCTTCTTGAATCGCTTGAGATGGCGAGGAATGTTGTTGGAAATGTCCATTTTCAGCGGGCGATGCGAGATGCCCGTGATGGTGTGACGGAGGGGCGAAGCCTCTCGCGCGAGTTCGGCCGGGCCAACCTATTCCCTCCGGTAGTATGTCAGATGATCGCGGTGGGAGAACGGAGCGGACGGCTTGAGGAGATGCTGGCCACTGCGGGGCTGACCTACGAGAAGGATGCCGCAGCGTCTATAGCCGGTTTGACGGCATTGATAGAACCTTTGATGATCATTGTGCTTGGTGGTGTGGTGCTCGCGATCGTCATCTCGGTTCTGCTCCCGTTGACCGAGTTGATGGATTTAGTTGCAGCCTAGCTGGTTGATGAGGCTGCAGCACGGCTTGCGGATTTTCGTTTCTGAGCACACACTGGCAGAAAAGAGAAAGGCGCCCCTTGATCGTCGTCGGGTGTGTTCGATTTCGATTTTGAGGAGAAATTACGATGTCGATCAAAAGTTCGTCCCCTTCCATAAAAGGCACTCGAACCGCCGGTGAGCGAGGCTTTACCCTCGTTGAGATCATGGTGGTAGTCGTGATCCTTGCCCTGCTTGCGGGTTTTCTAACCAAAGGGATATTCGGCGCCGGTGATAAGGCGAAGATGAAGATCACCGAGATGAAGATTGCGAAGGTTGCTGCACTAATAAGTCAGTACCAAACCATGTACAACGAGATACCCCGCTCTTTGCAGGACCTTCTTCAGTGCGCCTCCCAAGATTCAGGAAATCCTTGTGCTCCTGTGACCTCAGATCCTGAGGACTTGAAAGATGGGTGGGGGACCCCTTTTGTTTACGCCTTCAACGATGGTAGCTATTCATATACGATTCGGAGCCTCGGGGCGGACCGCCGAGAGGGGGGAACGGGGGTTAATGGCGATTTTAATCGAACGGGACCCTAGTTGGTGACGGTCCACCAAGATTCTGACTCGCCCAGACTGTGATGTGAAACGTGAGTATGGGGTGCCTTATCATCGACTTAATTCCATCACCAAAGGCTATTCTTTAGGGTGCGCCGTTCTTCGGCGGCGCGAGAAGGCTTCGAGGCGTACTTGTTCCGGCTACACTCTGATCGAGCTTGTTGTTGTATTCGGGATTTTGGGAGTACTGCTTCTTGTCGTTGGTCGGGCCACGGGGACCTTTCAGTTCTGGCGTGATGAGGCGTTTCTGAGGACATTTCGCGAGCGTCTCGAGTTTCTCCATTATCGGGCGATGGCCGATCAGTTGTACTATCAGATGGAGGTCTCGCTCCAGTCGAACAGCTATCGGATCGGGGTGTTGCGGGATGAACAGGAAGTAAACAACAACCTGCAGATTTCGGCTGATGATCGGGTAGGAGAGTTGAGCCTTGAACTCGCCGATTTTCTCAACCCTGCTGTTGGTTTTGGGGGAAATCTTATCCCTCCCCCTTCCTTTCCTTCACTGTATACCTGGGTGCCATTGGCCGGGGGAAGTCGGTTCGATGCGGTTCGCACCAGGAGCAATCAGGTGTCGCGAAATGGTTCCTCCTCGCAGTTTCTTGTATTTTATCCCCGTGGGTTCTCCGAATTTGCAGTTTTTCACCTAACCCTCGCTTCAACCGGACCGATGACGATCGTCGTCAATCCCTTCACCGGGTTGACCCAGACATATCGGGGCCATAAGGATTTTCGATGGACCTATGGGCAAGGCTCGCGATAATAGTCGTCGTACATTTTTTTTATCGGTTGGGACTGCATCTGGATTTACGCTAGTCGAGGTCTTACTTGCGATTGTCGTGCTCGCGGCGGGTGTCACGACGATCTACGGTTTGCAAGCGGCTAATGCGCGCGCGACTCTTCAGATCTCCAACGAGAACCAGGCAGTTCTTCTGGCACGGCAGTTCTTTGCGGCCCTTGATGCGCGTCCCGAATCCTCGCCACCGGTGGGCGAGCAGACGGTTGACGGAACCTTCGAAGATATTTATCAAGGAATCGGAATGAAAGCGCCGCCATTGAGTGAGGATGCGCTTGCTCGATATCGTGTCACGATGCTCGTTGATCAATGGACCGTTGGTGATCTTCTCAAGCGGCCGATGCGACGAATGCTACTCACAATTCGATGGGGAGGAACGGCCAGAGATCAGATGGCACTCACCTATTTTTTCCCTCCGTTGCCACCATGAGGAATCCACTTTAATGGGCATCGTTTTGAAGGGGATTGGGGATAGCCGATGGAGGAAACAGGTAGATGTACGGCGAAGAGTCCAAGGGTGTGCAACGGGGATTTACCCTCGTTGAGATTGTGGTCGCGCTCACGATCTTCGCGAGTATGTCGCTATTTCTTTTTACCACAGCGAGCAGATTCGGAGCTTCAAAGCGACTCCTCGATGATCGGCGTGAGATTGATCTTCTCTCTGAGCAGATATTGTCTCGTCTATTAGCAGAGGTGGGGGGCGCTCACTCGGGGACAAATTATCGCCTCCTCGGTAAGCCCGGTTCCGAGCCATCATCGGCTTTGCCGCTCTCCCCGACCTTCCTTGGTATCCCGGGACAGCAAGGGGGACAGGATCGAGACGAAGTGACGTTTATCCTTGAGCGAGGGGGACAATTCATCCCCGATCAACAGGGACGCTCGGGGCCGGTCCAAGTTAGTTATCGGTTGATGGAGGATGCCGAAGCACCTAGTGGAATTTCGCTTGTGCGCGATGAGGTCCCCCTGATATCTCCGCCTGAGGTGGCCTTTGAGAAACGAATGGTATTTCCGATTACTTCCCAGATTCGCTCTTTCAGAGCGCGATACTACGATCAGGAGCAACAGCAGTGGAGTGCAACGTGGGGGGACGTTCCTGAACGAATCAGTAGAGCTCCCAGTATCGTTGAGCTTCAGGTGACGCTGCTGACGAGAGCAGGACGGGAAGCTAGCTTTACAACGGCGGTCCGGCTGGGAGGATAGGAAATGCTACGGAAGAAGGTCTGGCGACAAAGATAGCACCACACCCACAAACAAATCTCTATTCCCCCCGGACCTGCTTGGCATGCGCCAGCGCCCTTGCGCTAATCCCGAGCACCCGCAAGAAGCCCTCAGAATCTGCATGGTCGAATGATCCGACTGACTCCATGGAACTCTGCTCAGGATCGTACAGTGACGAGGTGACGCCGTTCGCGCCTGCATAGCGGACCGCTCCCTTGTAAAGCGTCACAGCAATCGTCCCGGAGGCGAGGCGGGTAACGGGCTCCAACGCTTGGAGAGCCATCGAGGTCGCCAGATCAAACCAGTACCCTTGGTATATTTGGCGGGAAACCTGACGGGATACAAGGTCGTACAACTCGCGAGCGCGTCGATCAAGGATAAGCTCCAGAAGCAGGCCATAGCAGCTCCCGAGCAGCTCCATGCCGGGAGCTTCATAGACACCACGGCTCTTGATGCCTACAAAACGGTTTTCAACGAGATGGGTGGCGATGCCTACCCCATGTTTTCCCCCTGTTTCGTTCGCAGCGATAAATAGGGGCAAAAGGGGAAGGTGAGTGCCGTTGAGGGCGACGGGGATGCCCCGCTCGAATGTTACTGAGACTGACTCTGGTTGTTCGGGTGCATCGGTCGTATGGACTCCCATTATCGGAGTGATTGCGGTGGGTGGGGTATCGAGAAACTCGAGGATGCCCGCTTCGTGAGTCAACCCAAGTATATTGGCATCGGTCGAGTACGGTTTCGACTTCGAGGCAGTAATCGGGATACCGCGCGCTTGGCAGAAATCAATCATCTCAGCCCTTCCACGGAATTTTTCAAGGAAGGCGGGGTCACGCCACGGCGCATAAACCGTCAGCTGCGGGTCGAGCATGTTGGCAGCGAGCTGAAATCGGACCTGATCGTTTCCGCGACCCGTGGCCCCGTGTGAGAAGATGGTGTAGCCGTTATCACGCATAAACGCTGTGACCGCTGATACCAGGACATACCGCGCTATGCCGGTGGTATTCCAGTATCGTCCCTCGTACCAGGCCTGCGCCTGGATAACCTGCATACCCGCCTTCAAGAGTGGCTCAACCGCTGGAAGGATAACCACATCGGCAGCACCTGCGGTGAGGAGACGAGCACGAATATTATCGAACCCATCTTCGTCTGGCTGGCCGAGATCCAGGGTACAACAGATGACCCGCACCCCCTGGTCGGCAAGCCACCGCGTGATCGTACAGCTATCAAGACCACCCGAGGCGGCGATAACAACTGTTTTTCCCCCGAGTGTTGATGCTGATACCGCTTTTGTTTGATCCATACCTAACCCCTTCCTCGATTATCCCGCTCGAGTCTGCCTGACACTGACCGGCACCCTGCTGCCTGTGGGATCATCACCAAACAGATTGTTGACCGCACCATCGTGCGGGGCCTCCTTGAGAGGGCTGCCAGCCCGCCGAGTCCCCCCTCATTATGCACACCACGAGATACCTGAGTTCGCCTCTTCGGCGAAGGATGTCTAACATCGGACATATCGGTCGGATTTTGGCTTGCGACTCCCATTTTGCGGTACCATCTCTCAGCGGTCGCACTGAGATCGCGGGAGCTTAGGGTAACGAGTCGGCGTCAGCCTCGCAATCAGGCTTTACTAGAAGGGGGAATCTGGTAGCCTTGCCTGAAGAAACGTCTCCCGAAAATTTTTGTTACCCCCTGTCTGGTCATGGCTAATATAATTCGATCTCTCCGAGATAAGGGGATAGCCGCGGTTGAGGTTCTGTCCGGTTTTTGTCAGCGTCACACAAAGTTTGTAAGCACGCTCTTGGTGCTCATTGTTGTGTGTAAAGGGCTCTCTGTGGCCGGGTCGGGGCGATTCGGTGATTTTCAACCGCTTGTCAACGGCGTTGAGAGGTTGCATGCGGGTCGTGCTCTGTATGTCACCGATGTATCTCATCCCGAGTATGTCTATTCACCGTTTGTTGCTCTTCTCCTGTATCCAGCGGGTTTCCTCAGTCCTCCGATATTTCGGTTCATCTGGCTCGTCGTCAATGCTCTCGCCGTTGTTGCCCTCTTCTTTGTATCAGCCCGGTTAATCAATCTGAAATCTCTCGGCAGGGAAGCTCGGTTTCGGGTAGTCGTGCTGACGACGCTCGCTACCTGGCCATGGATTGTGGGTAACCTTTTTAATGGCCAGGTTAATCCATTGTTGATGGCGATGGCGGTGGGGGGCGTCTGGTTAGCGTCGTTGGGTCGACCGGTACTGGGAGGGGGACTTCTCGGATTGGCACTACACATCAAGCCATTTCCCGTTGTTTTTTTCGCACCTCTTCTCGTCCAGGGTCACCTACAAGCGTGTATATTTAGTGTGATTTTCTATCTTGGTTTTCTTCTGATACCGTGGTCCTTCTTCGGTGAAGAGTATGGGGCGGTCCTTGGGGGATGGTTCGATGCAAACCGCGAGCAACAAACAATCTACAACGTAGCCGATTGGGGTCATCAATCGGTTTCTGCGTTCGTTTTTCGGCTGTTTGGTGCGCAAAATCCCGTGCCCTTTTCACTCGATATTTCCAACCCGATGTATCTGCTCTCTATCGGTAGTTCGCTCATTCTCTGCATTCTCTCTCTGCGTTGTATCTGGTTGAGTCGGGATAAGGAGGTCGTCGGAATTTGTATCTCGGCGATTCTCTGGGCGATGCTTCCTCCGACCTCGTGGAAACACTACTACCTTATCCTTGTCCCCCCGATAATGTTCCTCGCTTGCCGTATTGTTACCGGTGAAGAAGGGGCAAAAAGGGCAGGTCAGATCCTCGGATGGAGTGTAGCGCTTGGTGTGCTTCGATATGTATCGGTCGGATCCTATCGGCACCTTTTCTATTCATTATCTTATTGCGTGTGGATCGGGCTCGCTACTTGGTTGTTCATGGCTGGCGAATGTCGAAGAATAGACCATAGACAGAGATTTGATAAAGGAATGGCAAGATGAAGAAGCGGTGGGGTGGGCGGTTTGCCGGAGCGACATCGGTTTCGAGTGAACATTTTCTAGCATCGGTCCAATTCGACTCGGCGCTTGTTGATTACGATATTCAGGGAAGCATCGCGCACGCCCAGATGCTCGGGGTATGCGGTATCATTACTCAAGAAGAGGCGGCCTCTCTTCAGGTAGGCTTGCGTGAGGTACATCGAAGAATAGCTGCGGGAGAGTGTGGTTTTACCGCCGCAGATGAAGATGTTCATATGTGGGTGGAACGTTTGCTTTCGGAGCAGATCGGTCCGCTTGCGGGGAAACTTCATACCGCCCGAAGCCGCAACGATCAGGTCGCCCTCGATACGCACCTTTTCGTGCGGGAAAAGGTGTTAGTTCTGATGGAGGGAACGATTCGTCTTATCCGTGCCCTCATGGAGCGAGCCGATACGTTCTGCGATATTCTTCTGCCAGGATATACTCATCTTCAGCGTGCTCAGCCGGTTCTGTGGTCGCATCATCTGCTCGCTTATGCGTGGATGTTTGAGCGGGATAGCCGACGTCTCCAGGGCTGCTTTGGTTCGGCAAATTGCAGTCCTCTCGGTGCGGGAGCGCTTGCTGGAACCACCTTTCCCATAGACAGGGTATTGGTGAGCGAAACGCTCAGTTTTGATGCACTCTATGAGAATAGTATGGATGCGGTCTCGGATAGGGATTATCTGATAGATATTCTCTCTGCATGTGCGACCATCATGATGCATCTCTCGCGATTGAGTGAGGAGCTTGTACTGTGGACGAGCCATGAGTTTGGGTTTGTGCACCTTTCAGATGGATTTTGCACGGGGAGCAGTATTATGCCTCAAAAGCGAAACCCGGATTGTGCCGAATTGATTAGAGGAAAATGTGGGCGGGTGTACGGCGCACTTATCTCGTTACTGACAACCATGAAGGGTCTGCCCCTCGCCTACAATAAGGACCTCCAGGAGGATAAGGAATGCCTCTTTGACGCAGTACGTACAACCGAGCAGTGTCTTGGTATTATGGGTGAGATGGTTGCGGAGATGAGCCCACGCGCCCCAGCTATGGAGCGGGCGATGGAGCAGGGGTTCCTAAATGCGACTGAGCTCGCTGATTTTCTTGCCGCCCGCGGGCTCCCTTTCCGAGATGCTCATCATGTAGTTGGGGCGCTTGTCCTTCAGTGCGAGCGAGAGGGAAAACGACTCGAGGATCTCTCGGATGCAGAGCTACTTGCCGCCTCACCTCTTCTTACTTCTGATGCGCGAAGCTGTTTGAGCTATTCTCGCGCGGTTGAGCGACGAACCTCACGAGGAGGAACCGCATCAACAGCAGTCGCTGAACAGCGCAACCGCCTCGAAGAGCGAGTGGATGCAATCGAGCGGTGGTGGGGTGACGTTCGTGACCGGGTTTCAGCAAAGGGGTAGGAGCGATTATCTGAACGAGCGGTGGCTCTGTGAGGAAAGGCTGCCGAATAACGCCCCTGCACTACCATCACCCAAGCATACGACGAACCGCCGGAGTGATAGCAGCGGCCTCAGCGACACATGTCTCAAGAGCGGGGAGTGCCCAGTTGTCTTGTTCGATAAAAAATACCCGATCATGAAACGGGGCGCGGATGGTATCAGTGACACGGTCGGCGATGAGATTGGTCGCTGCGAGCGGGAGGGGATGTCCCCATCGGGTGACCCGAATATCGGCGATAGCGGAGGGTGATATCCCGAGAAGGGGCAAGACCCGTTCGGTGATCTGGGCCGCGAAATGCGAAATGAGGTGGTCGGTGCTCTGACCAAAGAGCCATCCGCGCCCGCCATCGTAGGGCAACGCCTGATACAGCGTCAGTACGGCCCGCTCGTTAGCACCTGCTCCTCCGTGAGATGCGTAGTTCGCGAGAATAACATCGGTAGCACCCGTTTGGAGCGCCTGTTGTTGGGTTGCCAAGCCTTCAGTATGTCCGTTGCCGAGCAGGTAGGTGTCGTAAAAGCGGGACGATGCGCTCGCATGAAGAAGTACATTCGCCACCAGATAGGCTCGATATGATAACCGCTTAATCGCGGCGGCTCGCGTGGGTTCGATATTAGTGAGTATGCGGGAGACCACAAATTTTGGGCAGGCGCATATCACCGCCTGTGCGACGATCTCTCGCAATTCTCGCCGGTCATCGACGTACTGAACGATCACGCCCGCGTCGGATCTATTGATGCCTATCACCAGAGACCGAGGACGGAGGTTACGCGGGGGCACAACGGTGGTGATCTCCTCGAGGAGTCGCTCGGCTACCCGGGCGTTTCCGCCGGGCATGACGATAATAGGACCGAACTCACCGGCATAAAAATTGAGACCACTGGCAGCACTGATCTCACGAGCTGACCCTCCGAATGAGGACCAGCAATACTGCTCGATCGCGGTGATCGCCTCGAGTGATGGCCGACCTCCTGCACGAGCGATGATGTGTTCGAGAAAGGATACCCGATCGAGTGTGTCGATTCCCTCGCGGAGCGATGAATCGACAACGGGAATCTCAGGATACTTGTGACCCTGCTCGTTGAGTACATCGAGAAAATATCGATAGAGGTGGCGGTCGGCAGGTGTTGTACGCGTTTCCCAAAAGCGAGGGTTGAGAACGCCTCGATATTCGACGGTATCCTCTTCAGTTTTGATCGTCCACTCTCGCGAAAGTCCGAGCTCCTCGTAAAGGCGTGAGTGGGGGGTGCCCGGTGATGGCTCGGTAAAGTACGCAGCCCCGAGGGCATAGGGGAGTGTACCCCACGACTCGCCCTTAGCATTACCACCGAAACGTGAGGCTTGCTCGAGGATGATTGGATGTAAGTCCCGGAGATAATACCCACTCAACAGGCCACTCACCCCTCCTCCCACAATGACAAGGGGTGCCTTCTCCGATGACACCGGTGAGCGCCCCGCAAGGAAGCCATCTTTATTCCACAGAAGCTCGTGAGGAACCGTAAAATCATCCCCGGTGAGCCTGCGATCGCCGAGCACAGGAAACCGATCGATCGGAGAGCACGATTGCATCGACGAAGAACCAAAAAGCCGCAAAGCCCCCCTCGGCGTGCAGCCGTTGACAAAGCAGAGAAGGGTGGCGTTTTGGAGAAGCGAACGGCGGGTTATCATGATGGAGCGGGTTCAAGAATCGGAGAATACACAGAACGAAGGAACCTCCTGAGGATACTGCTAATTCGTCGGAATATCGAAGCCCAAACAGAGAGGCCGAACGAGGAACGTGCCTTTATTACCCCTATTCAGGGGATGGACTGACGAGGGAGGAGCATCTCGGGGAGGAGATCCTGGGTGCGAACGGTAACTCCCGTTGACAGTAGCGGGAGAGCAAGATACCGTTTTTCTCTTACATGTTGGCGGCGTTAGGGAATGGGGTTAGGTCATGTCAGGACATTCGAAGTGGGCGACGATTAAGCGGAAGAAGGCTGCGACCGATGCGAAACGGGGTAAGGTTTTCACCCGATTACTTCGCGAAATTCAGGTTGCGGCGAAGCTTGGGGGGCCGATTGAGGGGAACGCCCGATTGCGGACGGCGGTTCAGGCGGCGCGGAGTGTGAGTGTCCCGAGCGATAACATCGATCGCGCGATAAAGCGCGGTTCGGGCCAGCTTGACGGTGCCGATTACGAGGACGTGGTGTACGAGGCGTACGGGCCGGGTGGGGTTGGGATTTTGGTGAAAACCCTTACCGATAATCGGAATCGCACTGTCGGCGAACTTCGGAGTATCCTTTCCCGACACGGGGGAAGCATGGCGGGCGCAAACGCCGTTGCATATCTTTTTACTGAAAGGGGATCCGTCGCGGTCCCAAAGGACAAGATCGCCGAGGACGATCTGATGGCGCTTGCCCTCGAGGCGGGGGCAGATGATCTCGTCGATGAAGGGGATAGATGGCTGGTGCAGACCGATCTGAAGAGTTTTGATCCAGTTCGATCGGCGGTTCAGGCCCGTATTGAAGATGCGGAGGCGTCGCTCGCACCAGTGGCGTCGACCTCAATCCCGGTGACGGGCAAAGATGCCGAGACGTTGCTCAAGTTGCTCGAAGCGCTCGATGACCTCGATGACGTTCAAAATGTGTATGCCAATTTCGATATCGATGAGTCTGAGCTCAGTCGATTGTCATCGTGATCGCACTGATCGCTGATAATATAGTCTCCTGTCTGGCTCAATATGATAGCATTTCTCGCAGGCACGATAGCGGAGCTCGTGGGCTCGACCGCCTTTGTCGATGTTGCTGGTGTGGGTTACGAAGTCTTGTGCACCCGCGGCGCTCGCAGTGGGCTCGTCGTGGGGGAGAAGAACAAGATTCCCGTCTATACCGAGGTTCGCGAAGATGCTCTGAGGCTCTTTGGGTTCGCCGATGCGCTTGAGCGTCAGGTATTTCTTTTGCTCCTCAAGGTGAAAGGGGTTGGTCCGAAAACGGCCCTCGATATAATCTCTGCGATCGACAAAATAGAGCTCCTTCGGTCGATAGGCTCGCAAGATGTGGCGACGCTTCAGGGTACGCGGGGGATCGGCAAAAAGACCGCTGAGCGGATAGTCCTCGAGCTCAAGGATCGGGTCAACGAATTTGTTGCTGAGGTGCAGGCCCACGGAAAAGATGGCGGAGCGCAGGTGGGGGGGGTTGTACAAGATGCGGTCGATGCGCTCGTCGCTCTCGGATTTCCGCGTCGCGATGTGGAGCGTGTCGTCCGTCAGGTCGGAGAACAGCGGGGTGGGGTCGCTGAGTCAGGTGAGCTCGTTCGAGAGGCGCTCCGGCATTTTTAGGGACTAGTCTGCCGATAGATGGTGGATGCCTCTATTCGCGATTCCATGTGCGGTCTCAGGCTCGCTTATTTGGGGAGTTTTTATGAAACGAGTCGGGCCCCGTGATGACGCGGAGGACGTTGAGGTATGGTCGACCATCCGTGGAGGGACTTCCTCTTCTGATGAGCCCCTGCTTGTTTCTCTTCGACCTTCAGGCTTCGATTCATATATTGGCCAGCGCGATGTTAAAGAGAACCTTCTCATCGCCTGCCAGGCCGCGCGACGGCGAGGAGAGTCGCTCGACCACGTTCTTTTGCACGGCCCACCAGGTCTTGGAAAGACCTCGCTCGCCCGGATTCTCGCAAGTGAGCTCGGTGTCGGTTTCAAATCGACCTCCGGTCCCGTTATCGAACGGGCGGGCGATCTCGCGGCCATTCTCACGAGCCTTGAGCCCCATGATGTGCTCTTCATTGACGAAATTCATCGCATTCCTCGGATGATCGAGGAGGTGCTCTATCCCGCGATGGAGGATTTTCAGCTCGATATCGTTATCGGTCAGGGACCAGCTGCTCGCTCGGTGAAGGTGGATCTCAAGCCGTTTACTCTCGTGGCGGCTACGACCCGAACCGGACTGCTCACCTCGCCCTTGCGAGATCGGTTCGGGATGGCGTTTCGGCTTAACTTCTACCGGCCCGATGAACTGGCGGAGATCGTGCGCAACTCAGCGACGGTTCTCAAGGTTCCGATTGAGCACGATGCCTCGCTTGAGCTAGGCCGGCGAGCAAGGGGCACTCCGCGTATAGCCAACAGATTGCTGAAACGAGCTCGGGACTACGCCCAGGAGTGTGGAGATGGTACCATCTCCCCGGAGATAGTCGGGGTGGCGATGGATCGGCTAGCCGTAGATAGTTCGGGACTAGATGCGATGGATCGGTCTATACTCAGCATCATCATTGAACGCTATGGGGGAGGTCCTGTTGGTCTTGAATCCATCGCGGCTGCCTTGGGGGAAGATAGAGATACGCTGGAAGATGTCTATGAGCCCTATCTCGTGCAGGAGGGATTCATTGCTCGCACCCGTCGGGGGAGAGAAGCAACTGATCTAGCCTATCGGCATCTTGGGAGGCGTCCACCCGTCCGAGCTGAACAGATCAGTGAGCCCATGAGTTTTTTTGATCTACCGGAATTGGGCTCTGGGGTGGTCGGTTTTGATGATGGAAGGGATGAGTGACGACAGGTCCGGAGAAGAGAGGCGACAAATTTCGCTTTATTCGCCATACATCCTGATGAGGATCTCACCATATTCGAGGAGATTGAGTACCTATGGCCCCACCCCTACTCTCAGCTTTAATGACCATCGCGCCACACCTCGTCATCCAATTGAACGACGTTGGGACTCGCTCCGTTGTGATGGGTCGTGATGAGGCCATGGTTCGCTGTGTCGAGGCCGGGCTTGAGTTGCAATTTCAATTTGAGACTGAGCTGTGCCGCAAGCGGTCATTCTGGTTCGACTCGTGCGGAGGTGAGCGCAAGGAGATAGCGTCGCTTCGGTATGAGCCCGTTAGTGATGTTTTCATAGTGAGGCGAGATCGTTTCGGTGATGGCCTCGAGGGCACCGTAGCCCGGTTTATGTCGGCAGAAGATGGTCTCAACGAGGCGAGTGTCAGTAATCCATTTTTATACACAACCTTGGCGCATAATAAAGAAAAGCTTCTCTCAAGCGAGCGTCGCTATCTCCGCGCCCGAGCCGTCGTCGCATGTAAAGAGGAGCGAGATAGGACCCTTGACCGGGTTACTGAGGGATTAACCTTCGGGCTTGTAAAGCGGGATGGTTTCGATTCGGGGTGGCGAGAGAGAAAGGTCGAAAGCTCATCAGAGACAGACGACAAAAAGGTGGAGAAGTAGTCGCCGAAGTAATGCGAGGTTATTGCCGTGGCATCGATCAGACCTCAATGGTGGATGCAGAGCTGGGCCTTTCTCCGGTACCACAGTCGATCGGTATCGGCGGGTGTTGTCCTCATCGCGGCTATCGTTGCCACCTGGGTTCGCCGCTCCTCGGTCGATGAGTACGCGGGGGTTGGCGGCGGGCTCTTCGTATTCTTCCTCATTAACATCAACATCATCCTGCTGCTCCTCCTTGTTTTTCTTGTGGGGCGGAGCTGCGTTAAGCTGGTCTTTGATCGGAAACGGGACCTTCTGGGCTCGCGGCTTCGCACCCGGCTCGTTGTCGCTTTCGTTGGTCTGACCCTTATCCCTGTTTGCCTTATCTTTTGGCTTGCGAACGACTTCCTGAATCGGGCAATGAACGGGTGGTTGAGTGCTCAGATGGATGGATCCAAGCAGGCTGCGCTCTCGATAGCTCAACACCATTACCGTCTCCAAAAGCGAGAAACGGAGCGAGATTTTCGAGAGATAGTGGGAAATATCCGAGTTCATGCAAATAAACTCCAAACTACCGACGCTCTCAAGCGAAGATTGGGAAGGCTGCGCACTGAGATGGAGCTTTTTAGTCTTACGGTTATTGCTGAAGGAGAGAAAGGGGGTGTTAGCCCTATAGTTGAGGTCTCCAACCCAGCCGCGGGTCTGGGGCCATTCCGTGAGCCTCCTCTCGACAAGGGAGCAATCTCTGAAGCCATCCAAGGCAATACGACGACCCTATTTGAAGAGGAGATCGGAAGCAAATTCGCCCGAACATACGGGCCTATCACCATTCCATCCGGAGGTCAGGGGGCACTCATTGTTTCAATGAGACTTTCTCCTGAGATCGCTGAGGCGATAGGGACGCTGATTGACTCGTACCGCTCGTATGAGCAGCTCAAGATGATGCAGACGCCGTTACGTTCCAGTCATGGACTGACCTTCAGCCTTATCACGGCGATGATCCTATTCGCGGCCTTCTGGATGGCTTTTTACATATCTAAACAGCTCGCTATGCCGATTGAGCAGCTCGCCCGAGGGATGCAGCGAGTGGCGCGAGGGGATTACGGAACGCTGCTTGCTCGCTCGGGGGATGATGAATTGGGATATCTTGTTGAATCTTTCAACAAGATGATGCTGGACCTGCGAAGTTCACGGGATGAGGCTGAGCGCAGACGAATATTAACAGAGACCATTATCTCGAATCTTGCGGTGGGGGTACTCATCGTTGATCCTGCTCGCCGTATAATATCGAGCAACAGCTATGCTGGACGCATCCTCGGACGGCCGATTACGGAAGGAGCCTTACTTGAGGGGCTACTCGATGAGCGTCTTGCTCCAGTTGTCGGTGGGATGCTGTCGGATGTTGAGCGGAGCACAGAGCGGGTTTCGACCGATGCAGAGTTACTCGTGCAAAATAGGGAGAGGGAGCTTCGTGTAGTCTGCACAGTCGGTAAGATTACCAGCCCTCACGGGACTCACGAGGCAGCGGTGGTACTGCTTGATGACATTACTGAGCTCTCAATCGCGCAGGCGACCTTAGCGTGGCGAGAGGTTGCTCGTCGGATCGCGCATGAGATTAAAAATCCGCTTACACCTTTGCAGCTATCTGCTCAGCGGTTACAGCGACTCTTCGCAGATTCTGAACTTGATGACCTCGTGCGCGATCTTACCTTGACCATCGTCGAACATGTTGATTCAATAAAGCGATTGGCTAATGAGTTTTCCAATTTTGCCCGAATGCCGACCGCTGAGTTTCGCGAATCGGATCTTAATCAGGTGCTTGGTGAGGTGATATTGGGGTACACCGATGATTCTCCCGCCATCACCCTTCAATTTATTCCCGACAACAAACTCCCTCGTGTTGTGTGCGACCCGGAGCAGGTTCGACGCATTCTTATTAATCTTATCGACAATGCGGTCTCTGCTCTCAGGGATGCAGCAATTAAAAGCCCAAAAATAGTGATAAAAACCCGCTACGATAAGCGTCGATACGGGTGTGTTATCGAAGTTTCAGATAATGGTCCTGGAATTGCTCAGGGAGATAAAACCAGGATATTCAACCCTTATTATACCACAAAAAAGGGGGGCACTGGCCTGGGATTGGCAATCGTCAGTTCTGCAGTTTCAGACCATCACGGGAGGGTGAGTGTCAACGATAATACGCCTCGAGGGGCGAGATTCGTCGTCGAGCTGCCGATTCATCAAAAGATGTCAGTAACTCAGCGTCCCTTTGGAAATAGCAAAGATACCGATGAGGCTGCTTCCTGATAATCCGAGGGGTATTCCTCATCTGGTGAAGGGCAGCTATCTCATTCAGAATGTTATTGCTGTACAACTCGACTAGAACGCTCCGCCCTTTGGTTGCGGTCCAACGGAGAGGTGTACGGATGCTAAAAGCCGATTGCACCCGAAAAAAGGGAGAAGACCATGGAAAAGTTTATGATTCCAACCTGGACATTGCAGCGGTTTCTTCGGGAGCGAGAGCGAACTAATCCCGAATCGACAGGTGAATTAACTCAGCTCCTCGCGTCCATTAGTCTTGGGGTTAAGATTATAAGCCAGATGGTTGCAACGGCGGGTATCCGGGGAGTCCATGGATACAGCTCACGGATTAATTCGAGTAACGACAAGATAGCGTTTCTCGATGATGAGGCGGATCGAGTGCTATTCGACATATTGCAGTCTTCGGGTCATTTCGGTTCGATCGTGTCTGAGGAGCGAAATGATGCAGAAGTGACCAGCGAGTGGAGCGATGAGGCTAAGTACGTCGTTGCAATTGATCCGCTTGATGGTTCCAGCAACATCGGTTCGAACATCCCGGTGGGGACGATCTTTGCCATTTTTCGGCGGAAGAAAGAGCATCGAAGGGCAGGGCCGACCGATTTTCTCCAGCCTGGCTCGGCGCTCGTTGCTGCCGGCTACTCGGTCTACGGAGCAAAGACCTCTTTCGTCTATAGCGCGGGAGATGGTGTCCACGATTTTACCCTTGACCCGTCCATCGGTGAGTTTGTGCTTGCACAGGAGCAGATGTCGGTGCCCCAGCGAGGGTCGATTCTCAGCGTTAATGAAGGTAACTGGCCTTATTGGGACCAAAAAACGCGGGACTTCGTTATGTCGTTCAAGCAAGAGGATTCCGAACGGGGCCTACCCTACACAGGAAGGTATGTCGGATCGCTTGTCGCGGATTTCGATCGCACGCTTCGTCGCGGTGGAATATTCCTTTATCCGCGGAGCACTAAGCATCCCAACGGGCGATTACGTCTTTTGTACGAGACTATTCCGCTCGCTTTCGTGATGGAGCAGGCTGGAGGAAGAGCTGTTGATGGAGATCTGCCGGTTCTCTCAGTAATGCCCGAGTCGATTCATCAAAGGAGTGGATTTATTTGTGGCGGTGTCGATGATGTTGAAGATTATCTTCGATCGATACGATAGACGACAGCTATGACTCGCTAGGCGCACATCTGCATTTTTTTGCTGGAGAGGTAGTTGTCTCCCCCCATCGGCCGTTCGTCCGCCACCCCGAAGGGGTTGTGGGAGGTTGTTGGAGATTTTCGGGTTAAAAAGTTACGCCGGGAGAAGGACATGATGGAGCGATCAGGGGTGTGGATCGGGTCGGGTGCTGAGGTGGGGCTCGGAGGGGTCCATCATGCGATCTCTCCCATCGACGGGGAGCCGATAGCGACGATATCGCTTGCGAGTGACGAGCAGTATGAACGGGCCGTGTTGGGAGCGCATGAAACGTTTCTCGCGTGGCGGCAGGTTCCCGCTCCTGAGCGGGGACAACTCATCCGAGAGATTGGTGATGAGTTGCGGAAGCGGCGCCGTGAGTTGGGGCTCCTGATCACGACCGAGGTCGGCAAAATAATTCCCGAGGGAGAGGGGGAAATTCAGGAAGCGATCGATATCGCTGATTTTGCCGTCGGGCTTTCACGACAGCTGTACGGTCTCTCTATGCACTCCGAGCGGCGATCCCACCGCATGTTTGAGCAGTGGCATCCGCTCGGTGTGGTGGGTGTTATCACTGCATTCAATTTTCCAGCCGCAGTGTGGGCGTGGAACGCCTTTATCGCGGCGGTATGCGGAGATACTCTCGTGTGGAAACCATCGGAGCGGGGTCTTGCGACTGCCGTCGCGATGAACGAACTATGTGGTTCAGTTGCAGCTCGTTGGGGGTTTCCCGGGCTTTTTAATCTCATCTCTGATGTCGATGCGCGGTTCGGAGAGCGCCTGTCAGCAGATTCTCGGATTGCGCTCGTGAGTGCAACCGGGTCTGTCGAGATGGGGAGAAAGGTGGGACAGACCGTCGCCCGAAGGCTCGGTAAGGTGCTTCTGGAGCTTGGGGGAAACAATGCGGTCATAGTTCTCGGTGATGCCGATCTCAGTCTTGTGATACCGAGTGTCGTGTTTGGCGCGGTGGGGACTGCAGGGCAGCGATGTACGACAACTCGTCGGCTCTTTGTTGAGCGTTCAATCATCGATGAGGTTGAGCGACGATTGGTCCATGCGTATCAGCAGGTGCGGGTGGGAGATCCCCGTCAGGACGGAATCCTCATGGGGCCCCTTATCTCCGAGCACGGGGTGAGCGCTTATGAAAGGGCAACATCGATGGCGATCAGTCAGGGAGCAGCCGTTGTCTGTGGGGGAAGGCGGCTCCGAGATCGCTCATCTCATCTCTATGTCGAACCGACGATACTTCGGGTTGATAGGCCCATTCCTATCATGAAAGAGGAGACCTTTGCTCCAATCCTCTACCTCTGTCCCGTCACCGATTGTGCTGAGGCAATAGCGATACAGAATGATGTTCCGCAAGGGTTAAGCTCAGCTATCTTCACCAATTCGCTCAGAGCTGCGGAGAGTTTTTTGTCCCCTGAGGGAAGTGATTGCGGCATCGCGAATGTGAATATAGGCACCTCCGGCGCTGAAATTGGAGGAGCATTTGGGGGCGAAAAGGATACTGGCGGAGGACG
>OMIW01000176.1 GCA_900299205.1 Pseudomonadota bacterium | reverse complement strand
CTCATCGTCGCCGATGGCGGATTTACCAAAGAGGATACCTTCGTCCGACTACCACACTGGGATGAGTCAGAGCTCCAAAAGCACTTCACCTCACACATCCTTACCGCTTTCGTTGAGCGAGAGCTTCTCGACTCAACCGTCGCAACGCGAATACTCGAACAGGAACAGGAACATACCGGGTTTGCTGCATGGGCAGAGTGAAACCCACCAGATTAACCTACTTCACCTTCCCCGAACTCGCCCCTCTTCCTCACCCACCAGCCTCCACCCCGCACAAACGACCCTCGTCCACCACAACCCTTACCGCCGCGCCCACCCCTTCACCCCGCTTTGTCAGACAAAATCCCTTCCTAAGCGACAGACGCAACCGACAGCGGCTACGAAGTCACTTGAGGAGATGGCATACCTCCGATATCGTTGAGGATATTGATTTTCCTAACCTTTAATGAGCCTCATCACCCGATCCCAACCCCGCGACGCCTTCCCCCCCGGGGGGCGAACAGTTCGGTAATATGCGCCCCGGCCAGCACTGCCGAGCGGATTCGAGTTACCGCGAGGTGGCCGAGAAGGAGTGCATCCACAATATCCTGATTCCTCCGAAGATTCGGCGAGGTGGCATCGAATCCGATGGCCGCAAGCTGTTGTCCAAAAAGAGAACGCGCCACCTCGACCGCTGAGGCCTTGACGGTATCCCTCCTTTTCTGAGGACCCCGCATACCAAGGAGTTCGTGGTGGATTGAACGGGGGTTAATCCTTCCCGGCACCTGAGCACCTCTGAGTCGCGACAGTACCTCAAACATCGCTCGTACTTGTTCAACTTTTGTCGCTGCGTGAGGGTCGCGCATCGTCGTCGGCATCTCACAAACAACGACATCATCGTCACCGATATCACATCGCTCGAGGGTCTGGAGCACCTTCCGCTGCAGGTCTGCCAGCCGTTCGGGAAATACATGATGAGCGGGTAAGGCGCGAAGATTTCCCACCCCGAGGATTGCACAATCGATAACCCGAAAGAGTGCCCACCCCGAACAGGTCAGGCTGGGATCGACAGCGAGAAGGTGGCGAGGATAGGGCATGTGATTCGCGAGTAGAGAAAAGGGGCGTTAAAGTCCGAAATAGGGAAACAGGAAGCCCCGCTCACCAGTTGACGCACCCCTCTTATCATGACAGAGCTTATTAAGGCTGCCTACACAATGAACACCAAACGCCGTCTATCTGCCGCCGACGTTGACCTGAGCTCCAAGGTTCCGTATCTTCAGGGGTCTTTAAGCCCTTGACGGGCAAGATGTCGGGAAGAGCACGTACAGCAACGAGTAACGCCCCTCCCCTCGCACAACATTTACCGGATGATCGCATCATGGACCAAGATACCCTTGCTGACCTGTACCGACGCATGTTGCGGATTCGCCGATTTGAAGAAGAGGCGGCCAGATTGTACACCGAGCGAAAGATAGGAGGATTTCTTCACCTCTACATCGGACAAGAGGCGGTCGCTGTTGGCGCCGTTTCAGTGCTCGAAGAGAAGGACCAAATGATCACCGCTTATCGCTGTCATGGCCACTACCTTGCGCGGGGGGGAAGTGCGCGGGCAGGAATGGCTGAACTACTCGGGAGAGAGACTGGTTGCTCCAAGGGTCGGGGTGGTTCAATGCACTTTTACGATGCCAGCAGAAACTTCTTCGGCGGTTGGGGGATCATCGGAGCGCAGATACCGGTCGCCGCAGGGATGGCCTTCGCTAACATCGTCAACGAGACGGGGGGCGTGGTGCTCTGTTTCCTCGGCGATGGCGCGATCAACATCGGTCCGTTTCATGAGGGGCTTGCATTAGCATCGCTATGGAAGCTTCCGGTCGTTTACATCATCGAGAACAATTATTTTGCCATGGGCACTCCCCTCGAGAAAACAGCGGCGACCGACGACCTCTCGATTCGGGCTCTCGGATACCCGATGGCGCGCGATACCGTCGATGGCCACGATATCTTCAAGGTCCGTAGCTGTATTCTTGATGCCGTCCGACGAGCACGAGACAAGCGCCAGCCCACCCTCATTGAAGCACGCACGTACCGCTATCGCGGACACTCGATGGCAGACCCTGCGACATACCGCACCAAGGCCGATGTCGATGAGTGGCGCTCCCGCGATCCGATAGCGACCCTTGGTTCAAAGATTGACTCGCTCGGGCTGCAATCAATACGAGAGAAGATTGATGCTGAGATTGAGGCGGAGATCCTCGACGCCGTGACTTTCGCTGAGGAATCACCGATGCCCGACCCGGCCACCGTTGGCGATTACGTCATGGCGTAGCGAGTAGAAAATAAGGGACGCTCGGGGCAGCGTGAACAGAATAAAATGACAAGTTCCCCAATAGGTCGTTTCCCAGGAATGTGAGTGGAGCAAAAAGCGATGCGAGAGATAGCAATCAGAGATGCCCTCAAAGAGGCGATGACCGAAGAGATGGACCGTGACTCTCGGGTTTTTCTCGTCGGTGAGGAGGTAGGTGCATACAATGGAGCCTACAAGTGCTCGAAAGGGATGCTCGATAGATTCGGCCCACAACGGGTAATAGATTCGCCAATAGCAGAGAATGGATTCGCCGGGTTTGGAATCGGAGCAGCGATGCTCGGTCTCCGGCCTATTGTCGAGTTTATGACCTTCAACTTTTCACTCATCGCGATAGACCAAATTCTGAATACCGCTGCGAAAGCTCGCCTGATGTCCGCGGGACAGCTCGAATGTCCGATTGTGTTTCGAGGTGCCGGAGGTGCTGCGTACCAGCTCGGCGCTCAACACGCCAACTCTTTCGAGCACTTCTACGCGTACACCCCTGGCCTTATAGTCCTTGCCCCGGCAACGCCACGCGATATGAAGGGTCTACTCAAGTCGGCGATTCGAAATGATAACCCAGTAGTCTTTTTTGAATCAGAATTAACCTACAGCCTCAAAGGGGAGGTCCCTGAGGAAGAGTACTTAGTTCCAATCGGCAAAGCGGATCTCAAGCGAGAGGGAAGCGATGTGACGATTATTACCTGGTCGAAGAACGTTTTTCTCGCGCTACAGGTCGCCGACGAGCTAAAAGAACAGGGGATCGCGGCCGATCTCCTCGATCTTCGCTCGCTGCGCCCGCTCGACGAGGACGCAATTCTCACATCAGTTGCAAAGACCCATCGTGTCGTCATCATTCAGGAGCAGCATCAAGTTGCGAGCTACGGTGCCTACCTCAGCCATCTCATCAGCACTAAAGCGTTCGACGAGCTCGATGCGCCCGTAGAACTCGTATCATCACTCGAGATTCCTATGCCATACGCAAAATCACTTGAGTCAGTGATTCTCCCCTCGAAGGAGCGGTGTATTGAGGCGGTAATGCGGGTTCTCAGGTAGAAGATTACTCTCCCCTTTATTGTTGCCTTTGTCCCCGGCCCTTTCGCGCAAAAGCGCGGTAACGGGTTCTCTTCACTAGTTTCTGGCGAGGAGGAACTCGATACGGGGAGGACTGACCGTTTCAGTCCGCCCGTATCTCACTTTTAGGTGTGCATCGAACTTGCGACCGCCTTCTCATGCGAAACTCCTCGCCCCGTTCACCACGCACAACCATCCAGCTCCGAGCCTGGCAGCAGGAGGCGTTTGGCGTGTACCGCGATGCCACTACTCGTGGCGAGCGATCGGTGCTCTGGGAGGCGACGCCTGGTGCAGGAAAGACGACTGCCGCCCTGGCCGTGTGCCTCCATCAGCATAGACGGCTCCGAACGCCCACCATTCTCGTTGTCGTCCCAACAGCCCATCTGAAAATTCAGTGGGCTCGTGCCGCGGCTGCGGTCGGGCTCAATCTCGAGATATCAATCACCAAGGATGGAGCCCCTCGGGACCGCGAGACCCACGGCTACGTCGTCACCTATCAGCAGGTCGCTCAAGATCCCCCCTTTTTTCGGACAATTGCCCGGCAGTCATGCACTGTCCTCGACGAAGTTCATCACGCAGGGGATGGGCTCTCTTGGGGAGATGCGATCCTTTTTTCTCTGTCTGAGGCCCGATTCGTCTTGTGTCTCAGTGGCACTCCCTTTCGAAGCGACAACGCCGCTATCCCGTTTGTTCGCTACGATGACACCGGAGTGAGTAGCGCTGATTATGCGTACGGCTACTCACGGGCGGTTGAAGAGGGAGTATGCCGACCCACCGCTTTTCTTACTTACGGTGGAGAGGTTTCGTGGCGAGATGATGGCGGAGAGGTGATTGCGGCGTTTTCAGACCCTCTTGATCCCGTCGCCTCTGCCCGACGACTCCGCGCCGCAGTCAGCGCTGAAAGTGGATGGATGACTCCTCTTCTCCGAGATGCCCATCGCCTTCTGCTAGCAACGAGAGAACAAAATCCAACCGCGGGCGGACTTATTGTTACCGCGAATCAGTCGCAGGCACGAAAACTGAGTCGAGCCCTCGCCTCCATCACTGGCTTAAAGCCGGTTCTCGTCCTCTCCGAAGATACCGATGCGGCGGAAAATTTGAAACGATTTACTGAATCAAGTGAACCATGGTTAGTTGCGTGCAACATGGTAAGCGAGGGCGTCGATATCCCCCGCCTTCAGGTTGGAGTCTACGCGACAACGGTGAGAACCAAGATGTATTTTCGCCAGTTTATAGGAAGACTCGTGCGAACACGTCACCACCCTCAGCGCGACGAAAAATCGGTGGCCCCCGTGGCCTATTGCTATCTCCCCGCAGATCCTACCCTCAAGCAGCTTGCCTACGATATAGAGAGCGAGATTAAGCACTGCATCGATCACCGCGACCGGGAGGGGATGCGAGAGGACTTCGCCGAGCGTCCTGAACGCCCAGAGCCGATGGCCTCTTTATGGGAGGTTCTTGAGTCAACCAACGATGGACTCCAATCAGTCATCGTACACGGAGCCGTTGTCAACGGAAGCAAGATGAGGTCGGGGACCATTTCCCCGGGTGACGAAATCTCGCAAGACTCCTTCTCTCTGACATCCATCCCTGTTGCACCCGCTTCCTCTGCCTCGGGGCACAGCCTTGATGTTCAGATCCTGATATCAGAACAGGTTGCCGAGCGACTTACCCAAAAACGCGCTCATACAGAAACAAAAGCTGCATTAACCCGGGAAATCAGGCGCCTTGTCGCCCTTTGCCATCGCCGACTCAATCGTTCACACGCAACGATTTACGCTCAGCTCAATAGCCATCAAGGGATACAGAGCCAAGCGAACTGTTCTGAAAATGAGCTGCACCAAAGAATTGCACTACTAAACGGAATGATCGCAGGCTCATTCGGTTAAGCACGAGATGACCGCTCCCGCATCACGACCTGCTACCTTCCTGACCAACGGTAATCAAAGCCCCACAAATTTCTTGAAAGCACGCACGGTAGCCTGACGACCCACCGAAGCGATCGACTCGTGCAACGGGATGCTCTTCGGGCACGCCTTGACGCAGTTTTGAGCGTTCCCACAATCCTCGACGCCACCGTTCCCCATGACGGCATCTAGCCGCTCATCGCTCTGGTACTCCCCCGTTGGGTGACTATTGAAGAGACGAACCTGATTGATCGTTTGTGCCCCAACAAAGTTGTTATCAATCGCAAATTGCGGACACACCTGAAGGCACACCCCACAGGTCATGCACGTTGACATCACATATCGCTCGCGCACCTCGGCAGGATTCTGTCGAGGCCCTGGGCCTAAATCATGGCTCCCATCAATTTCAACCCACGCCTTCACCCGCTTCAGATTTTCAAACATCCGGCTTCTATCTACTGCGAGATCACGGACCACCGGGAATTTATTCATAGGTTCGAGGGTAATCGGCTGCTCAAGC
The DNA here is from genome assembly GCA_900299205.1 of Pseudomonadota bacterium. Classification (GTDB taxonomy): domain Bacteria; phylum Bdellovibrionota_C; class UBA2361; order UBA2361; family OMIW01; genus OMIW01. The sequence goes on along the minus strand of OMIW01000176.1, from coordinate 5,490 downwards.
TGATCCACAAGCGCGGTGCACCCCTGCCGGGCCTTTCCATTGACAACCATCGAGCACGCCCCACAAACGCTCTCCAAGCATCCTGAATCATAGACAATTGGGCACGCGCGTTTCCCCGAAATATCGACAGGATTTTTTCTCAGCTCCATGAGGAGCGAGAGCACGTTGTGTCCGGGCTGATAGGGCACCTCGAACTCCTGCCAGTACGGAAGTGCGTTAGGATTGTCCTGTCGCTTGACCCTGACCCGAATCTTCCGGCCGCTATGGCCGGCAGAGGTTTCCGAATGAGATGAGTGACTTGGTGCTGATTTGCCCTCTTCTGCATGACTCATGGTGGTGATGCTCCTTAAATCTTGTGATCAGATCAGTTAGCCAGCCTGTTTCGCTTACCGCCTTTCGCGGCCAAAGGCGGTCCTATGCAGACGCCGTCTTATCGACGTTGTAGACACGCTTTCGGGGAGGTATAAATCGGATATCGACCTCTTCATAGCTCAGCTGTGGGCCGGCCGGGCTGTAAGCCGCCTTTGTTGTCTTAAGCCAATTTTCATCATCACGCTCCGGGAATTCCGGCTTATAGTGGGCGCCCCGACTCTCATCACGTTGTAACGCCCCCTCGACTATCGCGTGGGCAAGCTCAAGTCCGTTGGTGAGCTGATTAACAAAAAGCAGCTCTTGATTATAAACCGCGGTAGAGCTTCCGATCCCTACCCGTCCGACCCTCTCCTTCAGTTCATGTATCTTTTCAATACCGCCCTTTAGCTCGTCATTTCGTCGCACGACGGTTACGTTGTTTGTCATCATCTGACCGAGCTCTTGATGTATGACATAGGCGTTTTCCGATCCCCGCATATTGGCTATCTCGTCGAGCCGAGCCGTCATGCGACGCTCCTCCGCGTCGAACAGAGACGAGTCTGAGTCGCAACTCCGCTGCTTGAGCCCCTTACAGTATTGTACGATCTTTGGGCCACCCTTGAGACCATCGAACGTGCAGCTCAAAAGTGCGTTAGCTCCTAGCCGATTGGCTCCGTGATACTCAAAATTGCACTCTCCTCCGGCAAAAAGCCCAGGAATATTGGTCATCAGGTTATAGTCAACCCACAACCCCCCCATAGTATAGTGCATGCCTGGAAATATCTTCATCGGAACCTTGCGCGGGTCGTCGCCCACGAACGTCTCATAAATCTCGAGAATCGCTCCGAGCCGCTTATCGAGAAAGTCACGCGAAAGGTGGCTGAGGTCGAGATATACCATGTTATCGCCGTTAACCCCGAGTTTCTGACGAACACAGACATCGAAGATCTCTCGGGTTGCGATATCGCGAGGGACAAGATTACCGTACGCGGGATACTTCTCTTCAAGGAAGTACCACGGCTTGCCATCTTTGTAGGTCCAAACCCGCCCCCCTCGCCTCTCGCCGATTCACTCATCAGCCGCAACTTATCGAGGCCGGGGATGGCGGTCGGATGCACCTGAATAAACTCCCCATTCGCATAGTACGCGCCCTGTTGGTAAGCACTCGCATGGGACGAGCCGGTATTGACTACCGAGTTCGTTGATTTCCCAAAGAGCATACCGATACCACCGGTGCACAGCATCACCGCATCAGCGCGGAAAGCTTTCACCTCTCGATTAACAAGGTTTACCGCCGTGATTCCCCGACACACCCCGTCGTTATCCTTAACGAGGGAGAGGAACTCCCAGTATTCAAATTTCTGCACCTGGCCTAATACCTCCCGACGACGCACCTGTTCATCGAGAGCGTACAGAAGCTGCTGTCCTGTGCTCGCCCCAGCAAACGCAGTTCGGTGGTGCTTCGTACCCCCGAATCTTCGAAAATCGAGATTGCCCTCCGCAGTCCGATTGAACGGGACTCCGAGCCGATCGAAGAGGAAGATAATATCAGGTGCCATAGCGGTCATCTCTTTGACCGGCTCCTGATTAGCCAAAAAATCGCCACCATATATGGTGTCATCGAAGTGCTCACCAACCGAGTCCCCTTCTCCCCGGATGTTGACCGCAGCGTTAATACCCCCTTGAGCACACACCGAGTGCGATCGTTTCACCGGAACAACGGAGAAAACCTTGACCGAGGCTCCCAACTCGGCGAGCTTCATCGTCGCCGCCAATCCTGCTAAACCCCCGCCAACAACAATAACTTCAAACGGTGATGATGCCATACCGAAATACCTTGGTAGAGTGAGACCGTGTAGAGTGAAAAAAACGATTGAGAAATCGGGCTTAATCGCCCCTTTTCTCAATTAAATACCGAATGCGGAAAGAATGCTCTGTTTAAACACAAACGCGGAGAGGATATCGATCCCAACCACTGAGAGCACTGCACATATCGCCATACTGACGCACGCGAGCCGCTTCTGACCAACGTCAGAGCGCACAAGGCCCCAGGTTATCGAAAAGCTCCACAAACCATTCGAGAAGTGGTACACGACCGATAGAACCCCGACGATATAGAGGGCGAATACCCAGGGCACCGACAACTTGGTAGCCATGTCCTGAAAGGTGATCTCGCGCCCGGCGACAAAAAGCGCCCAAAAACGGGTCGATACCACGTGATAGGCGATGTAAAAGAACGCTACAATTCCCGAAACCCGTTGAAGAATATAGGCGATATTCCGGCAGTGCGTGTATTGGGCGACCACGGGACGTGACGCCCTTGTGATATATATTCCGTACACGGAGTGGAAGATCAGGGGGAGTAGTAACAAGGCCCACTCAGCCACCATAAGGTAGGGCATCGAAGCTATCTTCTCAACTGTCTCGTTAAATGCCTCAGGCCCGCGACGCGCCGAAGCATTCTCGAAAAAATGAAAAAGCAGGAATCCTCCCAAGGGCACAATGCCCGTGAGCGAATGGAGCCGCCGAAGAAGGAATGATTTATCAGCCGAAGAGAGCGCGCATCCTCCGGAGGAGGCTTCCGCTGCGGAAGTCGCTGTCATGATGTACCTCGTCTCAGTTTTTCGTAGCAAGTGGTACGTTAGCACCACCATATTACGGTGATGTTCTACCCTAGAAGCGCAATAAGTCCTTTGACCCGCTCAACACTCGCGGCAAGCTCGGCCTGTTCTCCCTCAGAGATTGGAATCTCGACTACCTTCTCGATCCCCCCCGCTCCGATGATCACCGGTACTCCGATGTAAAGGCCCCCGGTTACTCCGTACTGACCAGTGCAAGATGCTGCGGCCGCCACCACTTTTCTTTGATCAAAGAGATAGCTCTCCGCCATCTCGATAGCAGAGGCTGCGGGAGAATAAAAAGCTGACCCAGTCTTAAGGAGGGCGACGATTTCTCCTCCGGCACCCCGCACCCGTTTCTCAATCGCATCGAGCCGCTCCGAGGAAACAAGGTGCGACACCGGAACTCCGTTGACGGTGGTGAAGCTCCGAACCGGCACCATGTCGTCACCGTGACCACCAAGCACGAACGCAGACACCGAGGCGACCGACACATTGAGCTCTTCAGCCAGGAAAGCACGATACCGCGCAGAGTCGAGCACCCCTGCCATCCCAGCCACCTTGGCCGGGGCAAAACCGGTTGCCTCTCGCATCAGCCACGCCATCGCATCGAGCGGATTAGTGACGACAATAACAAAAGCATTCGGCGCGTACTCTTTAATCCCAGCACCTACCGACCGGATAATTTCAGCATTTGTCCGAACAAGGTCGTCGCGACTCATGCCAGGTTTCCGCGCGAGGCCCGAGGTGACAATACAGACATCGGCCCCCGCGATATCGGCGATATCGTTTGTCCCTTTAATTGAAAAATCACACTGAAAAACAGGAGCGAGGTGAAGCAGATCCAGCGCCTTTCCCTGAGGAAGGTCACTGACCACATCATACATGACCACATCGCCAAGCCGCCGAAGCCCCGCCAGCAACGCGAGTGTTCCTCCAATCTGACCAGCTCCAATTAATGCAATCTTTCGCCGAGCCATCGCTGCATATCCCTTTAATTGTGTGATTTGTCTCGCTTGAGTGCTGAGTCGCACCATCTCACGACGGCTACCAAACTCTTTTGAATCGAGTTAAGTCGTCGCGAAGAAAACCCTACAGAAGGTACTACCATGTTTTCTTCATGGCAAGCAAAAATGCGGGTGACTGTCGCTAACGGGCGCACAGAGCGATCAAAGCTTTTTCGCACTCTTTCCCCATCGAATCACACTCACCACTTGAACCACGGTCATCCTCCTGTTATAGTCCCACCGTTGAACAGCGTCGGGGTGTAGCTCAGCCTGGCTAGAGCACTAGTTTTGGGAACTAGGGGTCGCTGGTTCAAATCCGGTCACCCCGATTTTCGGTTTCTGCCCTCGTGGTTGTGTATGAGTTGGGCGTTGGTCAATGCCAACGATGACTCATCGGTGTTAACCCGTGCGGACCAAATGTTTGAGACGGAAACGTTTCCCCTGTTTTTATCCGCGATGGTTCGTGCGTTAATGGGGTGTGATTAGTAGAGACGGTGCCACGTCCTCTCACACCATTGTCAACGCGCCACTCTCATGCAAAGACCTCCCTCAGATTCCATTTCATCTTCAACCTACTCCCCCGCTCTCGTCCTCGCTCGGCTTGCGCGACTTCGCAAGGAGATGACAAGCGCCGGTTGGGACGGCTATTTCGTACCTTCCGCCGATCCTCATCTGAGCGAATACCTCCCTGACCGCTGGAAGCGTCGAGAGTATCTTTCGGGCTTTACCGGGTCGCTCGGCGATCTTCTGGTCGGCCAAACTGGGGCGTGGTTGTGGACCGATTCTCGCTACTTTCTGCAGGCCGATGAACAGCTCGCGGGAACCGGCATCACGCTCTGTCGACTGGGCATCGCGGGAGCACCAACCCTCGAAACCGTTATCGATGAACACTTCCCTAGAATGACGGTTGCGGTGGATCCGCACACCATCTTGGTGCGTGACCGCGAGCGACTAACGAAGGCCCTGAGAAATGTGTCGGGACAAATTATTCTTGCACCGCACAATCTTGTTGATGCTATTTGGGAAAACCATCCATCTCTTCCCGCTCACAGTATCTCGATATATCCCCTTTCGTTCGCGGGCATATCCGTTGCGGACAAGATAACTCTTGTGCGGGAGCACCTTGCAACTCTTCTTCCCCATGAAGGGCTATCATACTTACACCCCATTTCGGCACTCGATGCAGTTGCGTGGCTTTTTAACATTCGGGGCTCCGACGTTCCGTTCAACCCCCTCGCCCTCGGGTATGCAGTAATCTCGCCAGATCTCGCCGTTGTCTATCTGAATATCTCAATGACATCCCCCGAGGTGGTAGCACAGCTCGCTCTTGAGGGAGTGAGAGTACGGTCTTACGGCGACTTTATTCCCTCCCTCGGGGAATACCAGGGCCACTGGATTATTGATCCGCAATCGACGAATGCTGCAATTATTGAGATGGTCGAAAAAAGCGACACTGGCCCGATTATCAAAGCCCCCTCCCCCATAACCCTCCTGAAATCGGTCAAAAACCCGGT
>OMIW01000175.1 GCA_900299205.1 Pseudomonadota bacterium | reverse complement strand
CCCTTACCCCAACCCCCCAACGTGTGCTAGGGTTTGGGCTTTCTCACTCAGAAGAATAAAATAAAAACGCCGTGTCGCAATCGTTTGCCATCCCGAAATCGTCGACTCCTTCCCGCTCTCGGCGTAGCCCCTTGGTGCGTACTATCTCTGAGAGTGTGCGGTATTGGTCGCTTGTGCAGGCTTTGGTGGCGCGCCACCTTGCAGGGCGGTACCGGGGGTCGGTGCTAGGCTTTGTCTGGTCGTTACTGAACCCGCTCTGTCTGATGGCGGTGTATACCCTCGTATTTCATATCTACACCCGATTTGACGGCACAAACCATTACACCCTCTTTGTGTTTTGCGGTCTTCTGCCGTGGGTCTGGACACAAAGCACCCTCATTGAGGGGACGTCCTCGATCGCGGGGAGTGGGCATTTGGTAACGAAGTCGATGTTCCCCCCCCACATTCTTCCCTTAGTGTCGGTGTGTACCGGGCTCGTTCATTTTCTTCTCTCGCTCCCGATATTTTTTATCTTTACATTTTTTCTTGGCGGGGAAGTGTCGTGGACGCTCCTTTTGCTGCCCGTTGTCGTCGTGATTCATTTTTGTCTGTTGTACGGACTGGTACTGGCTGGTTCATCGCTCAATGTGTTTTACCGCGATGTGCAGCATCTGGTGGGAAATCTTCTCTCACTGGTCTTTTTTCTCTGCCCGATAGTCTACCCCGTCACCCAGGTGCCTCAGGCCTTTTCATGGACCTTACGGGCAAATCCGTTTGCGGTGATAGTGCAGCTCTACCACGGGGTGTTGTTGCACGGCACGGTGCCCTCTGCTGAGCTGTTCGGGATCGCGGTGTGTTGGGCGGTGATATCTCTCGTGATCGGGGCGGCGGTGTTTAACCGATATCGGGATCATCTGGCGGAGGCGCTGTGATGGAGGAGGAGGCGATGAAGGGGGCATCGATACATCAGCTGGTGCACACCCTTAGTTATGGGGATGCGATATCGAGCGAGGTCCTCGCGCTCAACAGAGCGTGGCGTGAGCTCGGCTGTTCAAGTGAGATCGTTGCGCTTCACACCCATCCCCGCTATCACGGAAAAACGAAGCATTTCGAGTGGGCTCAGGAGCAATCCCCGGATACTCTCGTGCTTCACTATTCACTCGGCTCGCCCCTGAACGATCTCTACCGCGCGAGTACCGCAAAGGAGCGGGTGCTTATCTACCACAATATTACCCCGCCCCACTGGTTCCGTGCGGTCAACCCTCGGGTACGCCGGAATATCGAGGCAGGGATTCGTGATCTCGAGGAGCTCTGTCGGTTAAGCGACCGCATTATTGCTGACTCCCCCTACAACGCTGGTGAAATAGAGGCGTTTGGACTCACTGCTGAGGTGCTTCCGTTGCCTATAGATCCGTCGCGGTGGACGGTGTCAGCGAATCCCGGAATCGCCGCGATGTTGCGTGCTGACACGCGTCCCCATCTCCTTCACGTCGGGCGAATCGCGCCGAACAAGCGGCTCGAAGATCTCATCAAGATTCTCTTTGTACTGCATACCGCATTTCACAAAAAAGCGGTCCTCTGGCTGGTTGGTATCGATACCGACACCGAACTGTACGGATTCGCGCTCAAACGAATGGCGCGCGAGTTCGGGCTCGAGGATTATGTGCGGTTCACGGGGGGACTCACTGATGAGGAGGTGCGGGCATTCTATCAGAATAGCTCGATCTACCTCTGTATGAGTGAGCACGAGGGGTACTGTTATCCGGTGCTAGAGGCGATGCATTTTGGCCTACCGGTGATCGCGTACGATGCGGGTGCGATAGCGACGACGATCGGTGAAGGGGGGCTCGTCGTTGGTACGAAGGACCCTGGCTTGCTCGGAGCACTCGTTGCAGAGCTACTCGATGACGCAGAGCTTCGGGCGGATATGATTGCCGCGGGACGTGCTCAGGTTGCGGCTGCTTCCTATGAGCGATTTCGGGAGAATGTTGCGCGGCTTTTTCGGGGTGATTTGCGGTCGGGAGGACGAGGGGATACCGCCACCGAGGTGGTACGATGAAGCCGGTCGTTGGCCTCGACGTCAGTGCGCTCGATTCTGCTTTTAAGGCTCATGCAGGGCGGGGCATCGGGCGCTATGTTCGAGAGCTTCACCGCTACCTTCAGGGATATCAGAGTGACACAATTGCCGTCGATACCTTCGATCACCAAACGTGCCGACTTCCCTCGGTAATTGAGCGGGGCCTCTCGATGATCCCCGTGGGCCGTCAAACAATTCGGCAACAGATGGTGTATCCGGTGCAGCTCGGGTCGGGTCCGATGTCTCGTTTCTCAGCGCTCCATTTTCCTGCCCACATGGATGCTCCCGCGTGGACATGGAAGCCGTACATCCTGACGGTGCTTGATCTTATTCCGCTTGTCCTCGCTGACTTATATGCGGCTGATGTTCCGGGATGGCGATTTCGCTTTGCGCGTTATCTCGAACTTCGTGCGATCCGAGGCGCCTCGCTTATTCTCGCGATCAGCGAATGTACCGCCCGGGACCTCGAGCGGGTACTCAACATTGCTCCCGAGCGGATTCGGGTTACGCCACTCGGAGTTGACAAATCTTTCTTTGAGCCGGCAGCGGACGAGGCGAGTGAGCGGGCGTGGGAGGTTGTAGGGCTGCCACGGGGTACCAATATCCTCCTCTACGTGGGGGGGATTGATCCGAGAAAAAATGTCTTGGGGCTGGTAAGGGTATTTGACGAATTGCTGTCCGCACGTCGCTCGGCAGGTCTTGACACGCCGCACCTAGTGATCGCGGGCCGAGTCGCCGAGGATCGCGGATATCCTCGATTATGTGAAGAGATTCGGAGGCGGGGTCTCGAGGAGTTCATCCATCTGGTTGGGTATGTCGCGGATGACGTTCTCAGAGGATTATACCAGATTGCCACCATCTTCGTTTTCCGAGTCGTTACGAGGGGTTCGGATTGCCGCCACTCGAGGCGATGGCAGCGGGCGTGCCGGTAGTGAGCTCGCGAGCTGCTTCGCTGCCCGAGGTGCTCGGTGAGGTTGGGGTCGGGGTGGAGCCCGATGACACGGCAGGTTGGGTTTCTGAAATTGCGGCACTCCTCGATGATCCAGCGCGACGGGTGAGGCTCTCCGAAGAGGGAGTGGTTCAAGCGCGTCGGTTTACCTGGGCACGCACGGGGGAGGCCACCGCCGCAGCCTATGAGGAGTTTTGTACGGAGCGATATTTTCGTGGGAGCGGTTGGCATGGCGCGTATGGCAAGCAACAGCGTGAATGAGGGTGAGAACGCGATATGCGATGCTGAGCCATCAATGGCTGGTGCCACATCCAGACGAGACACCATCCTTCTAGCGCTCTGTATCACCCTCTTTGTCGCCCTTGGTTTCGTGCTGCGGTGGCAGCTGATGGCTCGAATGCAATTTTCAATAGATTCAGATGAGGCGATCGTCGGCCTCATGGCGAATCACATCCTTGAGGGGAAGGGTTTACCCGTTTTCTATTACGGGCAGCATTATATGGGGAGTCTCGAGGCGATACTCGTCGCCGGAGCCTTTTGGATTTTCGGCAGTTCCTCTCTGGTCCTGCGCTCTGTTCCACTCGCTGTCTCTCTCTCGCTCATCCCTGTGATGTACCTGCTCGGCCGCGAGGCAGCGGGGCGACGGGCGGGGCTTGTCGCCGCCCTCCTCTTCGCGATTCCTCCCGCAGCACTGGTTGAGTGGAGCACCAAGCCACGGGGAGGCTTCATCGAGATAGTGTGGATCTCTGCGATATGCCTCTGCTGCGCCCTGAAGTGGACCCGCACGGGGGTGCCGTCTCTGCGTCATTCGTGCATTATGGGCTCCCTCCTTGGGGTCGGGTGGTGGGTAAATAATCAGATTATTTTTACCATCGCCACGGTGGGAGTGATATGGGCCTTGACCATAGGATTGCGCTCGGGGCGTTTTGCACAGATTGTCCGAAACGGGTTTATTCACGGATTGGTGGGGGGAGTGGCATTTCTAATCGGGGGGATGCCTTTCTGGATTCACAATTTTCTCTCAGATTTCGCGTCGTTTAAGCTCTTTGGGCCGTCTGCTGAACCGTGGGCGAATGCGATCGGATTTTTCAGGAATGGTCTTCCCATCATCGTCGGAGCAAAGCGGTTTTGGTCAACGAATGAGGTCTGGACTGGGTCGGTGATTGTTGCTGCGGTGTTGTACGGCGTCGTCGCGTTGATTCTAAGTGTGGTCCGTAGACAACTCCGTGGGGATGCGAAATGGGGAGATTTAAAAGAAGGGGTAACTGAGCATCCTTACGCCGTATTACTTCCCGTTCTCTTTATCGTTGCCACCGCGGCCATCTTTTCCCTCTCCTCCTTCGGATGGCTATCGTCGGCGCCACGATATCTGCTTCCATTGTATCCGGTGATATTCCTCCTAATTTCTGTCGCGCTTTCGCGAGTGAGGCCGGTTTATTCGGTGACAGGCGCGGTGATGTTTGTCGCCTTTCATCTTGCATCTTCCGCAGCGGGCGGGTGGCCCGTCCCGGGAGAGCCATTCGTGTATAAGGAGGAGCGGGTTGCTCGCGATCATCGAGCTCTTGTTGATTGGTTAACGGAGCATAAGATAGCGTGGGTTCGGACGAATTACTGGATCGGATATCGATTGGCGTTCGAGACGGGGGAGCGGGTGCGGTTTCTGGTGCTCGGGAAACCCCGTGAGACCCGTATGCCAGAGTATCCTCGGGCGGCAGATGAGGTTCCAGCAGATGAATTCGTCTATGTTCTCACTCCGCAACTCGCGAATGAAGTTGCCGAGAGTATGATCAACCTGGGAATGACATTCGAGAGCACTAAGGTGGGTTCGTATATCATACTCCATGACGTTCATCACCCTCTTTCGGGTTTGGAACGGATTGATTCGGCTCGCATCACCGCGACAGCTTCGGTTAATCCCGATTCAGTCGGTCAAGCGATTGATGGCTCGCTCGAAACCCGATGGGGTTCGGCGCAGCCCCAATCACCCGGGATGACGGTTCAGGTAGCAGCGCTCGACGGTGCGATAATCTCTGGTGTTCGAATTTCTCTCGGAGCATGGTGGACCGACCATCCCCGCGAACTGTTAGTCGAGTGCGAAGAGGTTGGGGGCGTAAAGCGAACAGTTCTATCGCCGAGCAATTTTCGAGCACTCGATTATCACCTTGGTTGGGGAGATCTCGAGTTGGCAATCCAGGGTTCACCATGCAGCGCCGTCGTCCTTCGTCAGCTCGGAGTGCACCCCCTGTTCGACTGGTCTATCGCAGAGATCCAACTTTTTCAGAAGCGGAGTGTTGGGGCCGAAATGGGGGAGCTTTATCAATGAACCTACAATCGAAAATATATTGACGATGAAAGCCCGCCATACATTCCTCTCGATGATCGTGGCAGGAGTCCTTCTTTCCTGCATCTTTGTTGCT
>OMIW01000174.1 GCA_900299205.1 Pseudomonadota bacterium | reverse complement strand
ATAGTAGGGTCATCCTGAATAGCCCGCGCAATGACCCGAGCGGAATCTGCCAATCGGGTCTTGGTCCAGTATAGATCTGCATAGAAACCCAACCCGAACACCGTAGCCACCGCCAATGGAGCGATTATCGCAACTTCTAAAAATGCGACCCCTCGCTCGTGACGGTTCATCGATCGCTTTGGATGCGTCATACAGCTTCTCCTCGCTCTCCCCGGACATATCACGGCGAACTCCCCCAGGCCGTAGTGACAATCGCCCTCTTTTATCTCATTTTGAATAACTGTTCTCATCAATAGGTTGATTTTACCCCCCCCCCCGTTTTTCTGTGTCAAACCTTTTTTGGATAGGCGCGATGAGTGGAGTGAGCTCAACAATGTTGGCCCGGACCAGTCTTTTGCTGCTGGGGCAATTGATTGGAATGTTTTTGTTTTCTCTCGCTACCATCGAAACCAATTCCCACTTACGGTATAGTCCTCCAACGGCGGCTTTTGTTGCGCATACCTGCAGTGTTCGCTACTGTCCACATCGAATCGCCCGATACCCCTTCTTCTGGAGCATCTGTGCTTTACCATCTTCTCTATCAAGGCCTCTCTGGCTACTACGCCGTGCTCAATGTCTTTCGGTATCAGACATTTCGGTGTCTTTCGGCGTTTTTTTTCTGTTTCCTTTTTTTGCTCGTTGTTGAACCACTCTTTATCCGTCGGTTGCACCGGATGGGGGTGAAGGGACAGCCCATTCGAGATGATGGCCCCCGTGAGCATGAAACGAAGAGGGGAACGCCCACGATGGGAGGGTTGGTGATTGTGGTTGCGGTGACCCTTTCATCTCTTCTTTTTTGTGACCTCTCGGTCGGTGCGGTTTGGGTTGCGCTGGTTGTCTTCAATCTTTTTGCTTACGTCGGATTTCTTGATGATTGGAAAAAGATTACTAAGCAAGATTCAAAAGGGCTAAGCGAGCGACAAAAACTGCTATTGCAGGTCTCCGTCGCAGGCATCGCAGCTGGGTGGCTTTTGTGGTCAGCATTCCCATCGACTCTTCAGCTTCCTTTCTTCAAGCAGGCCGCGATTCCGCTCGGGATTCTTTTCATCCCTTTTGTCATATTCGTTGTCATCGGGACCTCGAATGCAGTCAACCTGACGGATGGCCTGGATGGGCTCGCGATTGGTCCGGTTATGACGGTTGCAGCGACTTATGCGGTGTTCTGTTATGTTTCGGGACACGCGAGGATCGCCGAATACATAGGTGTCCTGTATGTCCCCAATCTTGGTGAAATCAGCATTATTCTCGCCGCGGTTGTTGCTTCGGGACTTGGCTTTTTGTGGTACAACACCTTCCCTGCTCAGGTGTTTATGGGGGATACGGGGGCGCTCGCCCTGGGAGGGATTCTCGGATTTGTCTCTGTTCTCTGTAAGCAGGAGCTGATGCTTGTTGTCTCGGGGGGGATATTTGTAGTCGAGACCCTCTCGGTCATCATTCAGCGGTATTCGTATAAATGGAGGAAGAAGCGGGTATTTAAGATGGCGCCGATTCATCACCATTTTGAGCTCAAAGGGTGGGCTGAACCAAAAATTATTGTGAGGTTTTGGATTATATCGGTAGTGCTCGCGCTTCTTTCGTTGACAACTTTGAAGCTGCGGTGAGGAACGATCTCACAAGCATTTTTTTCGGTGGAGTTTACGGAATCAACTATCAAGTGCTGAGGAAAAAGAGGAAGTGGTAACAGAAGGGTCAGTAAATGCGATAATCCGAGCGGTGACTGCCGCGGGAGCCCGAGTCGGGGTGGTTGGCCTTGGTGTCAGCGGTATCGCCACGGCGCACTTCCTGATCCGTCACGGGGCGCGACCTATCTGCCTAGAGCGCCGAGACGAAGAAACATTTCACCGAGGCTCTTCCCACGGTGCGGAGGTTGCGGCGATTCGTGATGCGGGAGGGGAGGTTTATTGGGGGGTTGATGGAGATGCGGTGGCTCCCTTTATCGAGGGTCTCTCGGGGGTGGTTTTGAGCCCTGGCGTTTCGCTCACTAGTCCGACGGCGGAGGCGATTGCGCGACTTGGGGTGCCGATGGTAGGGGAGTTTGAGCTCGGCATCGAGGCTTCAGGGGTCCCCGCGACGGTCGTTACGGGGAGTAACGGCAAGAGCACAACGGTCTCTCTGATCCATGCCGCATGGTGCGAAGCGGGAGTGCGATCCTTTTTATGCGGTAACGTGGGCACCCCGGTGGTGGCGGCAATTGGTTACGATAAGCAATTCGATATGCTCGTCGCAGAAGCGTCTAGTTATCAGCTCGAGAGCTGCACGGTGTTGTCTCCAGAGGTAGGGCTGTTTCTGAACCTCTCGGAGAATCATCTCGAGCGTCACGGATCAATGGATAGGTACCGCGAGGCGAAGCTGCGTCTCTTTCAGCGACACGATGAACGTAAGGTCGCGGTGCTCAATAGCGATGATCCGTTGGTGAGGAGCGCCGCCGAAGAGATAAAAAGCTCGGTGATTTGGTTTGGTCGTGCGATTCCGGCTGGTGCTAATGGCGTGGTGATCGATTATGCTCCGGAGGAGGAGCGCGATCGTTTGCTGTATCGATTTTGTCGGGACGGAGATGGAGCGAACGGTATTCCGGTGGAGGAGGGGGTCGTAGAGCTTGGTGATGCCCCACTTGAGGGGCTTCATCATCGATACAATTTCGCCGCAGCGTTCGCTGCCTTTCGAATCAAAGGAGGTCCGGTCGCCGCATTCGAGCGAATGGTCGCGTCGTTCACGGGGCTCCCTCATCGGACCGAGGTGGTGGGACGGTGGGAAGGTCGGGTTGTCATCAACGACTCAAAGTCGACGACGGTTGCTGCGACGGTCGCAGCGGTTGAGAGTGTCGTCGCCCAGTATCCTCGTCATAGTGTCGTGGTGATGATAGGGGGGCTCGTAAAGGCTGGGTCATGGGATCCCCTTTTTTCGCTTGTTCGTGACGAATCGGCTCGCCGGGTCGTATCGGTTGTCTGTTTTGGGAAAGATGGTCCCCTTCTCGAGCGGTTCGCGTTGGAGTGGGGAATCGCAGTAGCGCGCGTTGATGCAGTAGCCGATGCGGTTCGGCTTGTTATGTCGAGAGGCTGTAGCCCTCCAGAGCGGGGGGTTCAGGAGGTCGTGCTCTTTTCCCCCGGTGCCGCGAGCTTTGACGAGTTTCGGAGCTTTGAGGATCGGGGGGATCGATTTAAGGAGTTTGTGAGGGAGTATCTTGGTCCGGGAGGACGCGAGGATAAAACTGGTGCAATGTAGCATATGCTACAACAGGGCTCATCTTTTTTCTTGTTTTGTCCCGGCACCGGCATTTTTTTTGAGTATCACCTATGGCAACACCCCGAGAACTCCGCCCGCCCCTTGTTGCCGACCGTACCCTTGTCGGAATCGCGGTACTTTTGGTGATGTTCGGACTTGTGATGATCTACTCCGCGACAGGGGTCAGCGCTGAAAAGGTTCATGGTGACCCCCTTTACTACGTCAAAAAGCAGGGGGTAGCGGCCTCAATCGGCCTTGTCGCGATGTTTGTTCTCTCGTTTGTGAACATGAGTCGGGTGAAAGAGTATGCGAAGTATCTCTATCCCCTGTGCGTCGGGTTGTTGCTCCTTACTATCATTCCCGGGATTGGATTGCGTGATGGTGGGGCTCGGCGGTGGATTAATTTAGGCGTTACTGCGGCCCAGCCGGGCGAGGTGGTAAAGCTTTTCTTTGTAATCTTTATCGCAAGCTTTTTTGCCCGTCATGAACATGAACTTCACCGATTTGGAGTGGGGGTTATACGGCCTGCGCTCCTGATGGGCGTGCTCGCGGCTCTGTTCTTATCTCAGCCAGATTTCGGGAGCACAGCGGTTCTTTGCGCGGTGATCTTTGCGATGAGTATCGCAGCAGGGGTGCCGTGGCGGTATCTTGGCACGGTTGTCGGGGGTGCGGCTCTTCTCGCGACACTTCTCGTTGTGACCTCTTCGTATCGGATGTCGCGGGTCGTTCATTTCCTTAATCCGGGTGCCGATCCACGAGGTAAAGGGTATCAGCTAGATCAGTCGCTCATTGCGCTCGGGAGTGGGGATGTGTGGGGCGTAGGACTGGGAGCGAGCAAGCAGAAGCTCTTTTTTCTCCCCGCCGCTCACACCGATTTTATTTTTGCCCTGATCGGCGAGGAGCTTGGCTTTGTTGGGTGCGTCGCGGTACTGTGCGTTTTTCTTGTCCTCTTGTGGCGGGGACTTCTTTTGGCGCGTCGCCTCTCTGGTGATATGTTCGCCTTTACTCTCGCCGTCGGCTTGACGGTGATGGTGGCGCTCCCTGCATTCCTTAATATGGGGGTTGTCAGTGGCATGTTGCCGACGAAGGGGCTAGTGTTGCCGTTGATCGGATACGGAGGTTCGAGTCTGGTGAGCACGCTTGCATCGATCGGCATGATGCTGGGACTGCTTCGCTCGCGTCAGCGCGGTTTTTTGTAATCGATGGAGAGGATGCTGCCGCATGTGGTGGCCACACTCTATCAAGGGTGCTTTCATGGGAGCCGTATGTCAGGAACAATTCTTATCGCAGCAAGTGGAACAGGAGGTCATCTCCTTCCGGCTCTCTACATTGCCGATGCCCTCAAGCGGGCTGATCCCGAGGTGAGGATAGCGTTTGTTGGTGCGGGCACCCCACTCGAAGAGAAGCTTGTTGATGGGGGTGGGTATCCTCGGTATGTCGTGCTCTCGCGTAAGCTCAGACGCATGGGCATGCGTGGAGTAGTCGCATGGCTCCTTCATCTTCCAGCCGGACTGCTTCAGGCGTGGAGTCTTGTGCGACAGCTTCAGCCGGGGGTGGTTATCGGTGTTGGTGGGTACGCATCGGTGCTGCCGGTTGCGGTCGGGGCTTTGCGGGGAGTTCGAACGTGGATCCACGAGGCAGAGCGGCGGCCCGGGTGGGCAAACTGGGCGTTAAGCGTTGTAGCGACAAAGTGCTCGGTGAGCTTTTCAGACGCACACATGCCGGTGTGGGCGCACACCGTAGTAACCGGACAGCCGCTGCGACCTGAGCTAATAAGGTCGACCTTCGTGCCGTTTTCTGCGGAGGAACGGCGTACGGTTTTAATTACCGGGGGTTCGCAAGGAGCTCGTGCGCTCGATGAGGTGGGAATCGCTCTCGCGCCATTTTTCGCTGAGCGGGGTTTGAAGGTTCGTCATCAGTGTAGACCTGAGTGGGTAGAGTCGGTTCGCGACGCCTATCATAATGCAGGGGTTGATGCGACAGTGGTGACCTTTATTGATTCGATGACCGAAGCCTATCAGTGGGCATCGATCGTTATCAGTCGCTCGGGTCTTGGGATGATGAGGGAGCTCCGATATACCGGTCGTCCATCGATTCTTGTTCCGCTACCGGGAGCCGAGGAACAACATTACAACGCCCGTCTTCTCGTCGAGCGGGGTCAGGGGGTGGTATGTCCTGAGGGAGCCGCTTTCGCGAGCCGTATGCAGGCTCATCTGGAGGAGATGCTTGACCCGATTGCTTACGAGTCGTTTCAGAAAAAGCCGGGAGAGGGGAGCGATGATGCGGCCGCAGCGGCTCGAATCGCGGATGGCGTATTGGCACTTTTGCGAAAGCGGGGGTAGACCGAGGATGACTTTTCCTTTTTGAGGAGTTGGTGGAGTCGTTATACCTCATCGCCGTAAGGTAACGCACTGCCCTTTATCGTCAATATCCCTAGGTACTAGGCTGTTCTTGTTTTGAGATAGGCGCTCATCTGGGCGGTCTTTTAGCCTTTTACAATATCCAGCCCTCGCTATGTTCCTAAAACTCCTCAGCTCAGCCCGTGGCGGTGATAAGGGTCAAGACTCGCGGCAGGGAGGGTTCAGGCTCGACCCTGAGGAGATCGCTCGGTATGCTCGACGAGAGGCCAAAGACCGTGAGGGGATAAATGCGGCGCGGCAACGATTGAGTGATGCTTATCAAACTTATCTGGGACAACTCGATAAGGCGTACAAGATAAAAGCGGCCAACCAGCGTGCGAGGATTGAGGCTAATTATGCGGTGTGGTCCGCCCTGTTTGAACTTCTGAAGGAAAATTTTGAAGATCTCT
>OMIW01000173.1 GCA_900299205.1 Pseudomonadota bacterium | reverse complement strand
CCAAAGGGGGCAAAACAGGCAGATATGAGAATCGTGAGGATTGAGAGTTGCGGAAAGATATCCTTTGACTGCGTACGGATAGTGAGGATCGCGACGATACAAATGCCGATTGCAGGCACAATTATCATCGGCCAAACAGGGACGAGTTCTCCTCTGGCGAACAACAATCGCACCGCACCGGTGAGGGTCGTTCCAATCCACTGATCTACTCCCTCAACCCGCCCGTTGATTTGCCCCCCCTCAATACCCGCACGCCATTGGGTAATGGCGTGGGGATGGATGAGCTCAGTTGCGAATATAAGAATGCCCAGAAGAGCCCCCGCGGGCCCCATCGCTCGCCAGATGTGTCGATGACGGATGCTGCGGAAGAAAAGGAGAAGGGCAAGGGGAAGGAATAGGTGTACCTTTATTGACCAGAGCGCAACGAACGCCGCCGCCACGACGTGTCTGCGCCGAATAATGCCCCAGATGCCCCCCACGCAGGCGAGGCTGAGGAGTCCACCAAGCTGTCCGACCTTGAGCGAGTTGTACAGAGGAAAGAAAGTACACGCGAGGGGAATGGCGATGAGGTAGTCCGAAGGCGCTCGGGAAGGAAACTTGAGGAGGTTGAAAGTAAAGACGATGGTTAATGGGATTAAAAGTATATTCACCGCCAACCAGATCGACGCCGCAGTACCAAAGTCCCACCAGAGAATCGGCGACAGAAGCAGCAGTAACCACGGAGGGTTCCACATCATCAGAGGCTTCTGAGCAGTCCAACCGAGTTGGGTTTGGAGCAAGAGCATTCGTTCTGCGTCGTACGGATTATCCTGTTCAAGAAAGAGGCGGAATGCCGTCCAATATTCGATAAAGTCGTGGGTGCCGAATTGGCCGAGGTGGGTGATTGGGGGCATAGTAGGCGTGGGAGAAAGTGGGCAGGATGCGATTAAGGCGTGGGCAGTTTGACTGAAAGTCGGCAGAATAATGAAAGCTATGCAGCCAGAGGCTGGATAAAATAATTGACCACTAGGATCAACGCCTATCATAATAGGGTCAATGTGACAGCGAAACAAAAATTCTGATGAAAGACATTCTCGACAGCCCCTTCATCTACCGTCTTTGGCAAGCGCCGTTCAACCATCAAAAGGTCGCACCCGTGAGGGAATATGAGCACCTTTGGCGGGGGAAGTCGGTGCTCGATATCGGGTGTGGGCCAGGTATTAATGTGGGTTTATTTGAGTCTGCCTCGCGATACGTGGGGATCGATGTTAATGAGGATTATGTAATGAGCGCGGCCTCTCGGCATAAGGAAAGAGAATTTTTCTGTCACGATGCTCTCACCACTTTCCCCGATCAATGCCAGCCTGAGCTTATTTTCTGCAGTAGTCTTCTTCATCATTTTAATGATTCCGAGGTTGAGAAGTTTTTTTGTACAGTACAACGTCTCACCATTCAGCCCGTCCCGTTTATTCTCGTTGATCTAGTCCTTCCTGAGAGGGTGTCTCTCGCTCACGGGCTTGCTAAGGCAGACAGGGGGTCGTTCGCTCGTTCTATTGATAATTGGAAAAATCTGCTTAGCCCGTCTCTCGAGATAGAATTGCTCCGACCTTTTACGATAAATCGGTGGGGATTTCGTTTATGGGAGCTTTTCATCCTCGTCGGTATGACGAAGGAGCATGGATGTAACGAGCTTTCGCCTATCGAAGCTTGATTTAGACCGATATGGATATTCAATATCTCCAATCCTACCCTCATTTATATCGTAATCATTGGTGGTGGAGAGCTCGCGAGAATCTTCTTTTGAGGATTTTTAGGGCCGCTCTTACTCAAATTCCATCTAGCGCCCGTCGTTTTCTCGATATTGGTGGAGGCGAGGGGCTCTTTATGGAGCAGCTTTCGCAATTCGGTTCAGTTCATGCCTGCGATCCGTCTCTGCGAGAGGATTCAATCACTGAATTTGGACCTATATTCGGTTGTTCAGTTGAACGGGCCGATATTTTTCCAGATAAGTATTACGATGCGACCCTTCTCCTTGATGTTATCGAGCATGTTCAGGATGACGTCGCCCTCCTCAGGGAAGCGCATCGTGTGACAAAAAAAGGGGGGATCGTTATCGTAACGGTTCCCGCCTATCAGGCTCTCTGGACGACACACGATGAAGACAATCATCATCTTCGCCGATACAGCCCCACGCATTTCCGTTCAACTCTTGAAAGTGCATCCCTCAGAGTTGAAAAAATGGGAGCTCTCTTTTTATGGTCGGCTGTCGTAAAGTATATTATGGGTCGTTACGAGGACCTGACAGGGGCCGAATTTAGGGGTTCTTCGATTCCGATGCCTCTTGTGAACCGAGTGTTGACCGCTATCACGTTCTGGGAGGGGGTGATTATGCTCCGTCTCGGATTAATGGGAGGTAGCAGCCTTTTTGCCGTTTGTTCGGTCCGCTAGAGGATAAAAGAGAGTGCTCAGCACTCTATATCGAGTTGCCTCAGTTCGATTCCTGCCAATCTAACTTCTTTTGCAACGTCCCTCCCACCACCCGCGCAACCACATAAACCGGCCGTCCCTTCACCTGTTGAAAAATCCGCCCGATATACTCCCCGATCACCCCGAGCAACAGGAACTGTAACCCCGACAGCAGAATGAGAAATCCGATGGTAGTCGTATACCCACTCGGAACTATATCGGTAAGACACCACATGAGAAGATTTATACATAAAAATAGCCCAGCCAAGGTCATTACGCTCATACCAAGGAGGAATGATACTCGGAGGGGCCATAACGAGAACGAGAATACGCCGTCCAAGGCCAATCTGAACAGCTTTCGGAGCGAGTACTTGGTGACTCCTGCCTTTCTTGCTGCTCGGGGAAGGGGTACCCCTTTTTGACGAAATCCCACCCAGGCTCGCATGCCGCGCAGATAGCGGTGCACCTCGGGTAGCTCCGCTATCTGTTTGGCCACGCGGCTACTCATGACGCAAAAATCCCCGGTATCAGCCGGGATCTCGATGGTGCTGACGGTCTTGAGGATTCGGTAGAAAAGAGTGTATGCCACATTAATTAACCATCCAGCTTCGCGGGATTCACGAATACCATACACAACGTCGAAGCCCCTCTCGAATTCGGCGAGAAGGAGTAATACCTGCTCGGGATCATCCTGCAAGTCGGCATCCATCATAATGACGGCATCTCCGCATGCGAGCGATAATCCCGCTGAATACGCGGCCTGCTGACCGAAATTTCGCGAAAAGTGAACGATCGTAACCCCTTCGTGCGACTGGGCAAATTGATCGAGTAGATTCGCTGATAAATCGTGGCTTCCATCATTCACAAAGATAAATTCACACTTCCATTGGTCTAATTTTCCTCGTAACTCGAGCAGTGCTGAGAAAAGATGGGGCAGGACTTCCTGTTCATTGAGGACAGGGATGGTGAAGCTGAGGCGGGGTGCCATGGGTATCCTTGAGGATGTTTTACAGATGTTCTGTTGGCCGTGTATATGGTTGATATGGGCTGGATAAGATCGCCCCCGTCGTGATTCTTACTTGAATCATTCGATTAAGAAAAACGGCAGAAAGTTACTCTCATTTGCTAATACATTAAGGATATGCCTGTCCCTCTTTAAGTGGTTGTGCCGTTAGAACCGGCACACGCCTCCTCAACCATCAGGGCCCAGTCAACCCGGAGAAGACGGTAGCGTCCATCGTTGGAATGCCATATTTCATCGGTTTTGCCGTCCCACAGGGAAGGAGGTTTTTTTACAATCTCGGTATCGTGAATGATGTGGGTGATTTGATTGGTAGGTCGTTTTGCTAAATCGCAGCGGAGCTGATTTCGCTCGGATTGGGTTCTTTGGGAGAGAAGTGCATCTCCTGCCTGACAGAACGCAATTCTTTGGTAGATGACCCACATCACGATGCCGGTCGGCAGATCTTCGATATAGGTGGGTGGATGTTCTGGGCAGGGGCCTGCGAGATTCAAATCTCCGGAATAAATCCAGCCGAGGAGTAGTTCGTTTGAGAGATAGGGATGGTATTCTGAGCTTAGCACGCGGTTGAGAGTAAAATTAGGGGGGAAAATTACTGGTCCAAGGGTCGGCAGGAGAAGACCGGACCGTGTAGTGTCAATTGAGGATGAGCCTTTTCTTCGAAATGCATGTAAAAAATCGATAGAAGCGACAACCGATGACTTTGGAAGAGCTGCGACAGATTGAATCATCTGAGACTCGGAATTGGCCGTCACAAATTGTTGAATTGACCAGATGTTAGATACAGAAAGCCCAAACAAAACAACTCCCAAGAGGATGATAAAATTATACTGACGATTCGCCCATTTACTCATCGATTCTGCGATACCACCAGCAGCAAGACCAGAAAATAGGGGAGTCAGATAAAATAGATGAAAATGATAGGGAGTGGTAAGCTTACCGGTCAGTGGCTGAATCAAAAAAGCGAGGTGCAATGCGAAAGCAGAAACAAAAATTATCAGGGCGATCCGTCTGACGACCGATGAAATAGCCTTCATATAGAGGGCTAAGGCGATAACTCCAATCGAGATCCACTCAAGAGAATAAACGTACAGATGGTGTATCGAGTGATTGCTAACCAAGTTGCTCTCATAGCAACCTGCTGAGGCCCATAGGATTACTGCCCCCGGCAGTGCAATACTCATGGCTACGCCACCAAGAGCTCCAACGTACGTCAACCATTGTCGTGTTGAGAAACGCCTCAATGTAAAAAGAGAGGTAATCGCCCAAAATAATGAGATAACAATGAACGAAAATGCGTAGACGTAGATTGACACTCCCCATATGACACCTGCCTTTACTATCTCCAATCCTCTTCCATGTTTGCGCGCCTCCCCCTGATTCACGATAAAAATGCGGAGGAGGTAGGTGAGAGATAGGCCAAACAGGAGCACCGAAAGTTGGGTTGAGCCAAATCTAGCGAGGGGAATGGAAGGAAAAATATCTGCCGATGGCGGAAAGAATTGAAATGCACCAAGCCGGATTACAGGAGTCAGGTTTGCTTGATGTGGGCTGAGTATCCAAGGGAAAACAACGGACCATGCAGCACCAAAAAAGGACGTTTGGTAGGTGAGTCCAATCTGAAAAAAAAGCCTCCAAAAAATCCACAGTCCAAGGGTGATTGATGTGACATCAAGGAGGTAAGCAAACGACGCAAGGGATATGCCTGACAGGATTATTAAACGACCGAGAAGATAAAAAGTCAGATCATAGGGGACAAGAAAACGCGGCTTGGAAATCACCGAGGTCTGAATTTCTGAATTTTGCGATATATTCTTTGCAGCTAAACCCGAGGTGATAAATTCCAAAAACGGTTGACTCCCCATGTTATGAGCGAGAGGCACGTAATAGAATTCGTCGGGGTCAGAGAAATTCAGAGTGCTATCCCGTCCAAAGATAAATTTAGCTATGGGAAACTCGCTGCTCAAGATTAAGGCGAAGAAAAAGCATATGATACCTTCTCTCCAGCGAAATGACTTTGGTAGTGATTGCTCCTGATATCTGGTGAAGGCAGCTTTGGCTGCCTGTTCTTCTCTTTCCATTTTTCTCCGACTGCAAAATATCAACGATTAGCGCGAGAAATGGTCAGTATCCCACCCATCACTGCCACTTTACTCGCCCACACCATTCCCTTCAAAGGGAGTGATGACAGCGAGAGCATCACGCCGACAAGCATGAGGAGGGTGGCTCTTCGGGAGTGGAATAGCTCGGGCTCAGCACCGGTGATGAGTGGTACGATGAGCAGGAGCTGCTCGTAAAACCCAAGGTAGGGGGAGAAACAAAGATAGACTCCCGTCATAATCGCGGAGGCGGCGGTGAGGCGTTTTGTGGTTGGTATTGCTTTTGAACGGATGAAAAGAGTCACGAGACTGAGTGCTCCGATGATGACGGCGGCGGTATTGACGAAGTGTCGAAGGGGATCGGGTAGTATTCCCTCGGTAACCGTGAGCCATGTGGGGGTGCTCGAAGCAAATTCTCCGCGATAAAAACCGTTATCTCCCGAGTCATCGATCCCCGAAAAATGCTCCATAGTCCGGAGGAAATCTGGTACTAGTCGCTGGTCGCCGTAAGGATCCAGCATCAGCACAGCAACGGAGATAAGACTACAGCCCAAAAGTATGGAACGCCATTGGCGTTCGATTGCAAGCATCCCAAGACCAATCATGAAATAATGAGATTTGAGAGATAGCAAAAAAAGAATGAACCCAAGCCACCAACTCCGAGAGGAGGGAATTGATTGCGTTCGTAAATTCCGGGCGAGAATTCCCAAGAGTCCGGCGGCGAAAAGGCTTGTTTGGCCAATATCAAGGCAGGTCCTTGTCACCGCTGATGTAAGAACGGCGATGGTGAGCGCTAGGATAGTCGCTCGAGCGAAGGTGTCATTCGGAACGGATTCCCTCCAAAGGCGAACGCTGATCAGCAAGAGAAGGGAAAGGGAGGTAGCTAGCCAAGCGCAGAATGCTGCATTGATACTGAATCGTAACGGGAAAAGCAGGGGAAACCAGATAGTCAGCGCTGTAGGAGATAATCCGTTTGGACCGGGCTTGGCCCCCTCGGGGGCGATAATGCCGAGGACGAGCCGCAAGGAATCAAGAATCGCCTGAGGATTTGCCATCCCTGTTGTTTTATGATCGATGAATCCCGATACGGTGGCGAGGTAGAAAGCAAAATCCCGCACCTCGCCATTCGCGTCGAACAGCGGTAGCGTGCCCCACGGAGAATAGATCAGGGCAACGAACAGGACGACGGTGCTTACGAAGAATAGCAGGATTTCGTGTCGGGTGAGCATGGTGAGTCTCTCAGGGCTACGGGTGAGATGTCGGTTGCCCGTCCTGAGATGCAGCGTGGTGCTGCTTACTCGACCGCCACCACTACAAATCGTAAATATTGCAGGTCCTCGCACGCAAGAGGGTAAGGGTGATCGGGGGGTTGGGTGGTGGTGGCGATGACGCGGGCGCGGCGGCGGGCACGGGATATCGCAGTGCGAATCGTTGTTTCGAAGATAGGGAGGGTTATTTTGCTTGAGCACGAGGCGAACGCGACGAGTGCGTTTGGTGCTGCTACCTGAGTGGCGGCGGTAAAAAGGCGCTCATAGCTGGCGACCGCGGCCTCGACCTGGGACGCTTGATGAACGAACGAGGGAGGGTCAACGATGATGAGGTCCCACTGCTGGGTTGCCTGTCGCGCCTCTTCGAGGAAGGTGAATACGTCAGCGACGATACCGCGGTGATTGTGCGGGGGGAGGTTATTGAGAAGCCAATTACGCTCTGCGAGGGCAATTGCCGGGGCGGCGCTGTCCACGGTGTCGACGTAGGAAGCCCCTCCGCATCCCGCGTAAACCGAAAATCCACCGGTGTAACCAAATAGATTCAGGGTACGGCGGTGCGGGGCAAGCTCTCCGATTCGGCGACGATTTTCCCGTTGATCGAGGAAAAAACCGGTCTTTTGACCTAAAACGAGGTTAACGATAAATCGGTGTCCCCCCTCAGTGATGATGACCTCGGGGGAGCTCGGCTCGCCGAAAATAGGATGCGGGGCATCGGGGGTGGGAGCATCACCGCGAGAATCTCTTCCCCGGAGGTATACCGTATCGATGCCCCTTTCGTGATGAAGCCACTCCGCAAACGAGGGGGCGCGCCAGAATGCAGCAGGACCGGGGCCATCGGTTTTAATCACTGCCGAGGTTCCATACTGGTCTATCACAAGCCCCGGTAATCGATCTCCCTCGCCATTGATAAGTCGGAAGGAATTGGTATCTGGGGGTATTACTGCAGCGCGAAGCGCACTTGCATCACGAAGCCGCGATAAAACGGTTTCATCTCCGAACGAGGGGCGATCGACGGTAAGCACCCGAAAGGCGAGGTGTGATTGGGGGTCACAGAATCCTTTGGCAAGAATTGCACCTTTGCTGTCCTTGAGAAGAGCGAAATCGCCACACCGCGCGTGCGAAGGGATAGTAACCGCGGGAGCGTAGATCCACGGAAAACCACTCTGAAGGGCCCACCGGAGGTCGTGATTGAGGGTGAGGTGAATCGGTTTTTCGGGTTGGTTAAAGTAGGGCATACAAACTATCCTGATAACTATTCAGCCCACCTTTTTTCGAGTTATTCGAAAGACATCAAAAGCATGAAAAGCTGGGGTGATTTTGCTGGCTCGACTCGGTAGAGGTTCGTCGGCGGTTTTTTGTGAATAGTTAGTTATCTCCCCCCGGCGGGTGTTTGCCCAGCACCCCGAAGAGGTTGCGGGTGATGGTGGAATTAGGCAGGCATTATATCCAAAAAAACAGTGATGGTCATCTCTGCCGCCGTACCCTTTTTGCAATTCCATCGAGGCAGATAAGTGCGAGGGGAGATGCCAGGAGCCAACCCCAAACGGGCTCGCTCAGCGGCTCATTGCCGAATAGGTGATAACCGAGGGGGAGGTGTCCGATAGAGAGGAGAAGTAGCGCTTCAACGGTGAGGCCTATCCAGAGGAGTCGATTGGCGGGTCGGGATTGGCGCCATACGGCGAGCCGCTCAGAGCGACAGGCGAACACATTTCCCATCTGGCATGAGACTATCGTTAAAAATGTTGCAGCGGTTGCGGTGGCGTAGAGCTGCATCGCCTCGAGGGACGCGGTGCCGGTAAGAAGTGCTCGAGTTGCCCCTTGCATCTGGGCAAGTCCGTATCCATTCGTGTACCACACCAAAAAAAATGCACCCATTGCGGCGATTGACTCTCCCACTCCGAGGAGTCCATACGCGCGACCGACGAGCCGCCAGGTGAGGATTCGTTCACCCGGCTGGATCGGAGGGCGCTTCATCACATCGTGTGCCGGTTTTTCCATGCCGAGCGCGACCGCTGGTGCAAGGTCAGTCCCCAGATCCACAAGGAGAATCTGAATGATGGTCAAGGCGGGTGGAATACCGAGCGCCGCCATACAGATAAAAGGTACCAGTTCGGGAATATTCGATGCGAGGATGTAGGTGAGGAATCGACGAATATTATCAAATGTCGCTCGGCCTTGGGCGATCGCAGAAACAATCGTGGCAAAATTATCATCGAGAAGGACGACATCTGCGACTTCTCGTGCGACATCAGTTCCCCGTTGACCCATAGCAAAACCAACATGGGCGGCTTTAAGCGCGGGTGCATCGTTCACCCCATCGCCAGTCACCGCGACGACGTGCCCAAGATCCCGAAGGGTCTGCACGAGTCGGAGTTTTTGGTCAGGGTCCATTCGGGCGAAGATACCGCCTGGGTGAGCGTGAAGAAGGTTGCGCAGCTGCCCATCGCTCATTGTGGCAACCTCGTCTCCGGTAATCGGCTTTTCTGAACTCCCGTGCAGCCCGATCATCTCTCCTATCGCGTGGGCGGTCGCTCCGTAATCTCCTGTAATCATGCAGATTGATATCCCCGCTTCTCTGCACGAGGCGATCGCGTTCGGTACTTCGGGACGAATCGGATCAAAAAGAGCGATGAATCCGAGCATGACTAGGTCGTGCTCGATCGCATCACGGTGATCGGGAGGAACAGATCGCTCGATAGTGCGGAATGCAACCGCAAGAACCCGAAAACCACGACGGGCAATCGTGTCATAGATGGTCGCGAGGTGACGACGTCGCTCGGACGTGAGCGATTCGGTGGTTCCTCCTCGATAGAGGTGAGTTGCTCGTTTCAGGATCGAGTCAGGAGCCCCCTTGGTAATTACGAGTATGCGGGTGTGAGGAGAGAGGATGCGCACGGGGTGTGAAGGAGGAACTGATTCGGATAGCTCTATGATCACGCTCATCATCCGTCGGCGCGAATCGAAGGAAAGTTCGTCGACAATGCTGAGCTCAGCAAGAATTTCGGAGAGGGGAGTTCCCGAAGCTGAAGCGGCCTCTCGGATGGCGGTCTCGGTAGGATCACCGATCTCGGTCGGTTGCGTCGGATGTCCCCTTTTTTCATCGCGGTGATGGTGCGTGCAGATAGCGGCAGCAGCGAGGAGGAGGTGGGCGGCGGGAGTGGTGAGATTTTGGGGGGGAGATGGTGCGAAGGAGGTAATGGTTTGACATGACGGAGGCGATCCAGAGTCACCATCATCAGGTGTCCATACTGCGTGCACCGTCATCGAATTTTGGGTGAGGGTGCCCGTTTTGTCGGTGCAGAGTACGGAGACGGCGCTCAGCCCCTCGATCGCGGAGAGTTTTCTCACGAGAGCATTGGTGCGTGCCATCCGTTGCACCCCGAGCGCAAGCGCGACGCTAACAGTCGGAAGGAGGCCCTCGGGAACATTCGCAACGAGGATGCCAATCCCGAGCATAAGACTGTCGATGGGGTGAAGCCCGATAACACCATACGCGATCGCAAAAACAGCAATCCCCATCGAACAGGCTATGATGGTGATGATCTCGACGATATGGCTTATCTCGACCTCGAGTCGGTTAGGAGCTTTTTCGGCAGCGGTGGCAAGGGACGCTAGGTGACCACATTCGGTGTGCGCGCCGGTTGCATAAGTAAGAGCGCGACCGGTCCCTGCGAGAACAGTAGTACCCGCAAGGACGATTGTTGTAGCGTCCCCGACCCTCTGATGAATCGGGGGAGGAAAGGGTTCTTCAGACGACAAGGCGAGGGGGCGATGAGAGAGAGCCTCGCGAACTACCGGCACCGATTCGCCGGTAATTGCGGACATTTCGACAAGAAGCCCCTGGGCAGTGATAAGTCGTGCATCGGTGGGAACCTTGTCACCCTCTTCAAGTTCAACGACATCCCCGATCACAAGCTCTCGCGCGGGAATAATGGTGAGGGCTCCGTCTCGGTACACTTTTGCGTGAAGGGGGAGTAGTTCGGTAAGTGCAGCGAGTGCTCGCTCGGCCCGGTACTCCTGAGCAAAGCTGAAGACTCCGTTAATCAGGACAACGGCCCAGATCGCGATACCAATCAGCGGGGTCCCCGCTATAAAAGCCAGCGCACCGGCAACCCAAAGAAGGAGGGCCATAAAGTGGGTGAGCTGATTTATGAAGCGGAGAATTAGTCGAGGGCGTGGTGGTGGCGGGAATTCGTTGGGACCGTACCGGCGGAGTCGTTCTGCGGCGTCAGCACCTGTGAGCCCGATTGCAGAGGGGAGAGTGGGCATAGGCCCCGCATCGGGCGCAACAGCTGTCCCGAGTGCCCGGGTCTTCGCAAGCTCCCAGACGGGAATTGAGTGTCCCATAGCGCCCCCAGATTGATACGCTCGTCATCAGGGAGGAGGGCCATCCCTCGGGATGGCTAGGATGATCGTACTCCACGAGGGCCACGGAGGGGAGTGCAAAGATGGTGTGTTGAGACTGATTCGTTCCCCGAAGGGATATCTTCCTAGATTCGCTCGGGACATTCAATCGCACACAACAAAAGTCCATTCTCAAGCACTGTTTGAACTGCTTTTGTTATCACCAGTCGGTGGTTGTGGACCTCGTCGCCTTTGATTACCGGGAAGGATGCGTAGTAACTGCTGTAGCTGCGAGCGAGATCGAGCAGGTACTGCGCGAGAATTGCCGGGGAATCGTTGCGGGCAGCATCGGCTACCTTCAGCGGATATACGGATATCTCCTTGATAAGCTCGATCTCTGCAGGGTCAAACGATGCACTCTCGGCGCACGATTCTATCGAGGGAAGGTCCTTACCCCACTTCCGGATGATGCTTCGAGCTCGACACGCTGTGTAAACGACGTACGCACCCCCCGATTTCTCGAACTCTTCATGCATTCTGCTGAGATCTGCCTGAACCTCGACCGGATATTTTTTATCCTTCTTTATGTCGTTGAAGATAATCGAACCAACCCCGAGCTGGCGCGCGATTCGGTCGGTCTCCTCGGAAGAAAAACCGGCGTCGGCACCGTATTTGTTTTTAAAATAGGTGATGGTGGAGGAGAGGAGCTCCTCAACCCCCGAGGATCCATCGCGGCTTGAGAGCTTCTTTTTGGTGCTGGCATCGAGATAGCTCTCATGCGCAACGTGGACCAGCTCGGTATCAGCCGGACAAAGCGCAAGCTTTCTCGCGGCCGCAAAAAGCTGGGTGAAGTGCTCGTTCTGTTCTACCCCAACCTCATAAACGATCCTTTTTGGATTGAAAGTCTGGGCTCGGAATCGAATCGCCTCAAGGTCTCGTGAGGTGTAGATGGAAACCCCGTCAGCGCGCAGTATGACGACCCGCTCCCGATCTGAGAGGGGAATGACAGTCGCCCCGACATCTTGCTTTGCCTCCTTTACGATGGAGTCGAAGAGGGGGGAGGATATCTCCTCTCGAGCGAGAAGTTCGGACATGCGGTGTTCTACCTCGGCGGCGTGTTCAGCGGTCCAGACGAGCGCTGCACCCGACCGCACCGCACCGCCTATGAGCTCAAGGGCGCCCGGCAGATAGAACGATTCACCGAGAACAAACTCAATTGATACTCCGAGAAGTTGGTAGAACCGTTGAAACTCATCGAGGCTCCACGAGACGAGGGTCTTCCATCGCGCCACGACCTCGCCATCGCCCCGTTCGAGCCGCTCCTGAATACTGATTGCAGCCGATTTGTAAGCCGCAAACGCAGAGAGAAACGACGCCGAGGTTGAAACGCCGGGGAAACATGCTGCCACCTTATCGCGGGAAGCCTCGAACTCGGGAGCGGGTGCTCCACCGTCCGAGAGCCTTTGGAGCGAACGGAAGAGAAGATAGAGAGCAGCGAGCTGCTGGCCCGGGGTGCTGCCAGAGGGAAGAAGATGGTGCCATCGATCAAACCCCTCGATGAGGTAACCGACCCCCCCGAGGTCATTGACGTGATTCGTTCGGTAGACCACCGCTCCGGCCGCCTCCGCAAGATTACTCACGATATGCCCGATGATGGTCGAGCGAATGTGCCCGGCGTGGAGCGATTTTGCGAGATTCGGGCTCGAGTAATCGACGACAATCCCCCAGTGACGCCACATATCGCTCTCCCCATAACGGGAGCCTGTCGAGAGGACGTCTTCCAGGAATCGAAAAATTGCGGAATCAGATAGTCTGAGATTTATGTAGATGCCCTTGACGGTGGTGGCAGCAAAGAGGGTGCTAGTGCGATCATCAGTGGCAAGGGAGGAGAGGATACGGGGGAGGTGTTGTCGTATATACTCACTACTTCCGCTCTCTTTGAGGAGTCTAGGCAACTTTAAGCAGAGATCATCGCCAAACTTCTTGCGGGCGATTGGCTGAAGATCGACCTCCGGTTCTTCGAGGACGGCGCGAAGGAGCGCCGTGATACGGGGGAGAGCGTAGCTCGTGAAGGAGACATACCCCCGAGCCTCTCGCCGGGCATCGGCGTTGGCTTTGAGGCGGAGCGTTGAGGCGAGGAGGTGGTTGTTGTGGTTGATAAGGTGATTTTCCATGGGGGGAGAGTAGCACTGATGGATGGGAGGGGGAAGATTATGGCGGTGACGGCAAGCCGCAAGAGCTTCCCTCGAGTGAACCCTCATGGAATTAAATTTTTCTTCTGGCTATTGCTTCAGATTTATTTCTTGTACTAGGTTCAAAAGGAACGGAACAGGGCAAGTTTTTTACTTTTAAATCGGTCCATTTCGTCGGGGGAAGAGATTCATCATCCACATTTTTAAGAGGTCGAAAGTAAATGCAAAGTCATCACACTGAAGGAAGCTCGGACTCTGGCTTCGATTTTCAAGCTCTTCAATCACGAATTAGCGGGATGCAGCAAACTCCCGCTGAGCAATTTCGTCGCCTATGGCAAGAGAAGGTGGATGATGCCACGAGGCAGTGGGAGAATGATGGCGATAGAGTCCATTTGGAAAATATTTGCATCGAGCTTTATCAAGAGAATACCGCGCAAGTCAGTGAATTAACCGGAGGTAGGGATCGTCTTGCGCAAGAATTCAAGAAACTCTTGGCTCGCACAAGCCAGGCCTCAGGCGAGCAAGTTCCTTTCGAACGACCCTCGGACGAGTGGGTCAAAGATACAGTTGTAAAGATGTCGCCCGGCGACCTCCAGAATCTCGCGCAAACTCTGTTGAGTGAGGGTGTATTACGGAGAGAAGTAGCTCAGGGGCTTCGTCCTATCGGGCATGATCTTCACCCTGATTCTAGCCCAACTCTGCCCGCGCGCTCTCAATTTTTCCCCCAGGATGAAAAGCTAGACCTGAGCGCCATTGATACAGAGCGATTACTAATCTTGGCCCGCATGCCAGATGGTGAAAGCAGGGTTGCAAACCTTGAACTTTATGAGGCTATGGTAGTTCGAGCATCGCAAGTTTTGGTTGATCTTTATAATCACGAAAAAAGCCGACCATTTCTCTCCCGCGAGGGTGTGGATGTTTCAAAAGAGGAGATCGAGCGAGAACTTAGAGAGGAGATTGAGGAGCTTGTTCCGAATAAAAAAGATACTCGAGCGATGCTTTCCGAGGCAGCTCGGTTGCTTGAATCTGTCTTAACGAACTATCGACAGATGACTGACTAGTACCCCCATGCTTCGTCACGCCCTCCTCTTCGCTCTCCGGCCCTGGCTGTGGCTCTCCGGTCCCCTCGTTGCCTCGTCTCTTCGCGACGACCCCATCGAAGAGTTCGACCACTGGTTCCGGATGGCGCAGCGGTGCTTCTTCCTTGAATTCCCCGATGGGATGGCGCTCTCGACAATTTCCCGAGATGGGCGGCCTCAGGTGCGGTGGGTGCTGCTGAAGGAGTTTGATCATCGCGGCTTCGTCTTCTATACCAATCGAGATTCTCAAAAGGGAGAAGCGCTGGCTCATCATCCGCATGCGGCTCTCGGTTTCTTTTGGGATGCCCTCCAGCGGCAGATTCGGGTGACAGGGCGGGTTGAAGAGGTATCAGCTGACGAATCGGACCGCTACTTTTCGAGCCGCCCCCGAGGAAGTCAGATAGGTGCGTGGGCATCGCTTCAGAGTCGGCCGCTCGTGGGGGGTGCCGAGGAGTTTTCTCGCCGAATTGCGGAATATGAGTCGCGCTTTGCGCATACGTCAGTGACACGGCCAGAACACTGGGGTGGCTATCGGGTAGTGCCCGAGGTTGTTGAGTTTTGGAAAGCTCGCGCGAGCAGGTTGCACGACAGGTTTGAGTACCGACGGCAGGAGGATGGTACATGGGTTCGGCAACGGTTGTACCCGTAGAATGTCAGTGATGATTGGTGGGCCTCCGAGAGACAGAAATGGAGAGGTGACGCGAGCCATGAAGGATTCTGTCTTATGGTGTCCCGTCGGACGAAACTATTTGTCGCAGATGCTGCGACTGAGATAAGCATTTCTCACAATTCCCCGTGACGCCTCACCGGTGTCCATGGTAGCGTCCCCGACAAGGGAGGTTCATCCTCACTACGCCTTATCGTGTGGCGCAGATCTCTCGTCATTGCTCATGTCGAGCAGGATGGTCCTGTGGTCTTCGTATTGTGTTTTCATCAGGATGGAAATCGGCTGCCGGGGAGGGAAACTCATTGCCGGTTTCATCGAGAGGTTCAGGAGGAGCGATGATGCGGGAACGGATACAACTTTTCCTTCTTGCCTCTTGTGCATGGATCAGTATCGCTATAACTCTGGCGATTGCAGTTGCGCTTCTTCAGGAGACAGTCTCGTTTTTCAGGGAGGTATCGGCAGCACAGTTTCTTCTTGATACCGAGTGGACCCCGCTCTTCTGGGAAAAACATTACGGGATCTGGCCCCTTGTCTGCGGTACGGTTATTACAACTGTCATTTCACTTGTCGTTGCAATTCCGGTCGGCACGACGATCGCTCTCTTTCTTGCTGAGTGGTCGCCACGCTCACTCCGACAGATCATCAAGCCCATTCTTGAAATTCTCTCGGGGATTCCTACCATTGTGTTTGGGTATTTCTCGGTTACGATAGCTACTCCACTTCTACGGATTATATTCCCCTCTTTGCCAGGATTTAACGCCCTAAGTGCAGGGGTCGTCATGGGAATTATGATGGTGCCTTTAATGGCAACCCTCGTCGAGGATGCCCTCTCAGTCGTTCCACAATCGTTCCGGGAGGCATCGTATGCATTGGGTGCAAGTCGACTCACAACTATGCTTCGGGTGACTCTCCCAGCCGCTGCAGGTGGTGTTGTTGCTGCGTGTATTCTCGCGCTTTCGCGGGCCCTGGGAGAAACGATGATCGTCACTATTGCGGCCGGACAGCAGCCGCGTTTTTCACTAAATCCTCTGCAGGCGGTGGAAACATTAACGGCATTTATCGCCCAGGTCGTGATGGGCGATACGCCATACGGCTCGATTGAACATCGTGCCGTGTTTGTTGTTGGCTGTCTCTTGTTCCTCGGCACCTTCACCCTCAATGTGGGAAGTATGTGGATTAGGGAGCGCTTCTCTTCGACGAGATAGGAGTAGAGTCGGTCTTGAAGTTACGGTTTCAGCCGACAAGGGATAGTTGTTCCGACTTAATGAGGCACAACGTGAGATCGACGATAAATATCGCCAAGGCGATGGTGGGACCTGTGGAGAGGGATACTCCTCCGAGAAAAATGAGCCGGCGATCAGTCGGCGAGATAATCTTTTTCGTTGCAGCGACGGTATCTTTCCTCCTTTGCATGGGGACCCTCGTCGTCATGGTCGTCGATCTCGTACAGACGAGCGCGGGGCGTCTCACGTGGCAATTTTTGTCGGGGGTTTCATCGAGGCTGGCCGATCGCGCGGGGGTTCTCCCTGCGATTGCGGGCACGGTATGGGTGACCTCAATCGCAATGGTCATTTCATTGCCTATCGGGATAGGGGCTGCAGTCTATCTTGAGGAATTTTGTCGGAGGAGCGCACTCAGCCGCGTCCTTGAGATCGCAATCGCGAATTTAGCAGGGGTACCGGCGATTATTTTTGGGATGGTAGGCTTGCACCTATTTGTTCGGTGGTGTGGATTTGGTCGCTCCGTCCTTTCGGGGGGATTGACGATGGCACTCGTTGTTCTTCCCCTAATTATTCTGGTATCACGAGAGGCGATACGCTCGGTGCCTCGTGATGTGCGGGAGGGGTCTCTTGCGCTCGGAGCGAGCACTATGCAGACCGTGTGGCATCAGGTATTACCCGCTGCGCTCCCCGGTTTGTTGACAGGAGCAATTTTAGGGGTATGTCGAATTATCGGCGAGGCAGCACCGTTACTCGCCCTTGGTGCGGTTACCTATCTCACTAAAACGCCATCGGGGCTCGATTCGCCGTTTACGACACTTCCGATTCAGGTATTTAATTGGATATCAAGGCCACAGGTAGCGTTTCATCATAACGCAGCCGGCGCAATTGTCGTGTTACTTATGGTGCTCTTTGTTCTCAACGGAGCGGCGATTGTGATTCGGGCTCGTGGACAGCGACGAGGTTAGGGGTAGTTTTTAATTTGAGATTAATGATGGGCCAAGCACTCAAAAAAGAGGGAGTTCATGAGATTGTATCGGTTGCCGATTTGAATCTTTGGTACGGCTCGCATCAAGCTCTTCGGAGTATTTCTCTTTCTGCAATGACAGGAGAAGTGCTCGCGCTTATCGGACCATCAGGATGTGGCAAATCAAGCTTCCTCCGTACTCTGAATCGGATGAATGACCTCATTCCGATCGTGCGGGTAGAGGGTCGCGTAATTGTGATGGGGCAAGATATCTATCACGATGGTGTAGAGCTTGCTGAATTACGTCGGCGAGTGGGTCTTGTATTTCAGCGTTCGAATCCGTTTCCGAAAAGCATCTACGATAATATTGCCTATGGTCCGCGCATACATGGCGAGCGCCGCCGATCAGAGCTTGATGGAATCGTGGAGCAATCGCTCCGTCGAGCTGACCTTTGGGAAGAGGTAAAGGATCGGCTCTCAGCGAGTGCATTAGGTCTCTCAGGTGGCCAACAGCAACGGCTCTGCATCGCGCGGGCATTGGCGGTCCGCCCGACGATCCTGCTCATGGACGAACCAGCATCGGCCCTTGATCCTCGATCGACGGCGAAGATTGAGGAGCTTATCGGGATGTTACGAGGTGAGTACACCATCGTTATCGTTACCCATAACATGCAGCAGGCAGCACGGGTTTCCGATCGGACAGCTTTCTTCTGCGACGGCTCTTTGATTGAGACGGGGGTTACGAGCGAGCTATTTACAAACCCGCGGAATGCGCAAACGCAAGACTATATCACAGGACGGTTCGGATGACGCGACATTTAGATCGGGAAATTGAGAGACTGAAAGAGGGCGTACTCGGGCTGAGCGCACTCGTCGAGGAGAGCGTGTATCGAGCGATACGTGCGGTCGAGGAGTGCGATCCAGCACTTGCCCAGCTTGTCATCGACGAGGATACCACGATAGATCAGCGCGAAGTTCTGGTTGAAGAGGAGTGTCTGAAGATTTTGGCATTATATCAACCGGTCGCGATCGACCTTCGATTTTTGGTCGCCATTCTCAAACTAAATAGCGACTTGGAGAGAATCGGCGACCTTGCAGGAAATATTGCATCACGAGCAAAGGGACTCGCTGCTCTTCCCCGACCCACCGAGCCAATAGATTTTGGCCCCATGTTCGCCGCGGCGAAGGGGATGCTCCGAGGTGCGCTCGCTTCCCTTGTCGAGCTCGACACAAAGAGGGCACTCGAGGTAATCCGCTCCGACGAAGCACTTGACGATCTTAATCGTGCGAATTATCGAGCGATTAAACAGCTGATAAAAGATAACCCTAACGATCTAGACCCGCTCCTCCACTACTTATCAGTCTCGCGCAACCTCGAGCGGATCGGTGACCACTGCACCAATATCGCCGAGGATGTCGTGTATATGATGGAGGGCAAAATTGTCCGGCATCGGGTTGATGAGGCCTGGTGATACATTCTTGAGGAGGTCAGAGCGCTCCGACCCAAAAATGGGGATCTTAACCGACAATTACGAAATCCTAGGGAACGGTCATGACTTTTGCTGATCCGCAATCCGCCTCAGAGCCCTGAGCCAGCTCCTTTTCTTTAAAAATCGGGTGGTCAGCCATAGGGACCTACCCAAACCGATCGCCCTCGGTCATCCGTGGTGATGTTGTGCGAAGAGCATTAATGATGGCGGCGAGATCTATCGCCTCCTGGACGCATGCTCCGGCGACGGGAGGCAGGTAGCCGCATGCGGCGGCTACCATGCCAAGAACACTGAGCGCGATGCCACCGATTCCAGTCTGGAAAGCGATCCGTCGGACATGGCGGGAGAGATGGAGAAACGCATCAACCCGCTCGAGGGAGGGATCGAGGATAATGACATCGGCGCTTTCACCGATAATATCGC
Source organism: Pseudomonadota bacterium (assembly GCA_900299205.1). Lineage (GTDB taxonomy): Bacteria > Bdellovibrionota_C > UBA2361 > UBA2361 > OMIW01 > OMIW01. Next base: position 8,071 of record OMIW01000173.1, on the reverse strand, counting down.
TCTTATTTCCCAGCCCGATTCCCACGGTTGCTGCTTGAAGCGATGGTGCATCGTTGATGCCGTCTCCAACAAATATCGTCCGATGCGTTTGCTGGACGGAAGCGAGGGTGCTGAGCTTTTCTTCGGGAGAAAGTCCCCCCTGAGCCTCGTTAATCCCGACGAGGCTCGCAAGATACTGAGCTTCTGCGTCGCGGTCGCCGGATAGCATCATAACTCGGGATATACCATGGTGCTGGGCGAGGTGCTCGACAAAGGGACGGCTCTCTTTTCGAGGAATATCCCTAAAGGTAATGAGTGCCGCCGGTCGGTCGTTAATGATAACCCCACACGCTGGTCCTATCGGATTCTCTTGAATTGAAACGCCTGCTTCGGTGAGCGAGGACCACTGTCCGATCACGATCCGGTACCCACTGACCTCCCCAATAAGCCCTCTTCCTGCCTGCTCGGAGACATTGCTAACCTCGCGGGTTGCAACGCCGAGCTTCTCGCCATAATCGACAATAGCCGTTGCGAGAGGGTGCTTTGAATACTGTTCGAGTGATCGGAGGAGCGAGAAGATTTCAAGCTCTTGCCACGCTCCGTAGAGGGTAACCGAGGTGACACTCGGCTTCCCCGCCGTTAATGTTCCGGTCTTATCGAGTATCATCGCGGAGCAGGTCGTCGCCGTTTCAAGCGCCGAGGTGTCGCGAATGATGATGCCTCGGCGAGCTGCAGAGGAGACTGCCCCAATGATGCAGATCGGTATCCCGATAATGAGAGGACACGGAGTAGCGACGACGAGCACCGCCAGAAAACGGACGGGATCTCCCGATATAAAACCCGCGCCGAGAGCAATCAGGAGTCCGAAAGGGGTATACCAACTCGCTATTGAATCAGCGATTCGCCTGATTCGTACCCGTCGGGTCGCCTGTTGTTCGATAACACCGGCGATTCGCTGGTACCGTGAATCGCGCGCAAGAGCGGTTGCCTTGATCGTCAGCAGGCCCTCCCCATTTATCGCTCCCGATATGACGGTCGAACCGCCTACCTTTGGCATAACATAAGGCTCTCCAGTAAGGAATGCCTCATCCATCGAGCTGCGGCCCTCAATAACTACTCCGTCAACCGGGCAAATATCATGAGGATGTATCTCGATTACATCACCGATCTGCACGTCATCGAGCGATATCTCTTCAATCTTTGAACCGACCCGCCTACGCGCGTGATGTGGCATCCGCTGTGCAAGGGCGGCGAGGATCGCTGACGCGTTCCGCATGGCAAACCGCTCTAGGCTCTGGCCTCCTGACAACATGAACACAACAAGCACCGCCGCCCAGTATTCGTGGAGAAGAGCGGCCGTGACGATTGATATACCCGCGAGGAAATCTGAAGAAAACTCTCTTGCAACGACGTCGCGAAGGAGATCATACCCGATGATGATGCCACATAGTGAGAGTGAGCCGGTAAGGAGGATACGTTCCTGCTCATGTAGTCCACCGATGCGAAGAAGGATCCCCCCGACTATTGCGAGAAGCGAGGCGGCAACAAGGATTCCCTCCTTGGTAACGAGCCAGGTCCGAAGATCATGGAGAGATATTCGCAAAAGTGGTTGGGATGCGGTCGTCGATGGAGTTGAGTTCATGGTGAGGACGCGAAATAGGGGACCCCGCAGAGTGTATCGGTTGTTCCACTGAGTATCAAACAGAAATATGTCTCAATGCGGTTTTCGTTCAATTTACATCTGAGAAAAATTTAATTGGTTGACCTAAACGAAAAAAGGTTGCCCGACTGGCAAAAGAGCGCAATCGTGTGGATAGGCCATCGACGGCCGGTTCTCTGCGTTCCCCTATTTCTTTGGTGAAGACGCTCGTCGTGATGGCAGCTGAAGCAAACACGAATACGGTTTCGGGGGGTGTTATGAATTTTTTTCTTCAATCGGGGGCCTTCTCCCACCACGGCTCAATACCCACGGTGTACACCTGTGAGGGTGAGGATATTTCGCCACCACTCTCGTGGCACGGAGTGCCAGAAGGCACAAAAACCCTCGCTCTTATTGTTGATGATCCTGATGTGCCCGACCCCGCAGCGCCGGTACGGGTCTGGGTGCATTGGGTCGTCTATAACATTCCTCCCTCAGTTACAGAGTTTCCTGAGCGCGGAAGTGAGAATCTGCCTCATGGAGTTCTTACTGGACGTAACGATTGGGGAAGGGCTGCCTACGGCGGTCCGTGTCCACCCATTGGAGAGCATCGCTATTTCTTCAAGCTGTACGCACTTGACACCGAGCTAGCTGATCTCAGTCATCCCAGAGCTAGTGATTTGATGGCGGCGATGGAGGGCCATATTCTCGGCACCGCAATGATAGTGGGGGTTTATCAGAAAGTAAGGAACGAGCGGTAAAAAAAGTATCACGGTTCGTCCCTTTTTTGTGAGGAAGGTGTGTCGTGGTCAATCGTTCATGGCGGTTCAGCCTATTAGCACTGTCATTCGGAGCCATGATTTGCTCTGCCTGTTTGCGTTTTGTTCCTCCCCGTTCGGTCGAGCCGGGTGATGTCGGGGGTGAGGCGGAGTTTTTTGCGATTGAGCGTCAGGAGCGGAATGAACTTCAGACGCTTCTGGTTGAGCGGGCCCCGTTGCTGACACAGGATGCAGTGGCGAGCTATCAGGTAAGTCCCGGTGATATCGTTGATATTCGGGTATTTGATCTTCCCGAGTTGACTGTTTCAGCCCGGGTGAGACCTGACGGTATGATCGCTGTTCCTCTTATCGGTGACGTGACGGCTCAGGGGCTGAGCGAGTCTGATCTCCAGAGCATCATTGCAGAGCGACTCCGACGGTATGTTGTTGCTCCAGCAGTCACGGTTGCAATCAACAGCTACGAAGGAAAAAGGGTATCGGTGATTGGTGAGGTTGCAAAGCCGGGGGTCTATCCGCTTCGACAAGGGACCTCATCCTTGGTTCAGATCCTTTCGGAAGCGGGCGGTCGTACAGCCCGTGCTGCCGGGCATGTTCTGCTCATTCCAGCAAATCATGCTGCTCCCGGAGATCCACGAGCTGATGGGGGCTCTCGTTTATCCAGCACGCCGAGTATCGAGATCGATATTGAGGATCTCCTCGGGACTTCAAGTGGCACGGTGCCTATCCATATTCCCCTTATCGCAGGCGACACTATTGTTATTCCCGAGGCGGGAAATGTTCAGGTTGATGGCGAAGTGGTCAGGCCCGGTTCGTATCCCCTGTCTTCAAAGGAGTCGATGGTAGGCGCATTGGCTGCTGCCGGAGGTATTACCTATTCCGCTGATGTCGAGCGCGTCGAAGTAATTAGGGAAGTGGGTAGTGGTCGTAAGGCGGTGCTTGCATGCAATCTGCAGGATGTTGCCCTCAAGAATACACACGATATTCGGCTGCGAAACGGGGATGTTGTACGAATCCCGAGCGCACAGGGCCGTTTTATGACACGACAGGTTGTGGAGGTACTCAACAGAATCTTTAACGTGAGTGTCGTACAGTAGAGGAGACCACACGATAAGGGTGACTGGATGCCGATGACAAAAGCGAAGCGAGGGAGCTATGGCGGTCAATGCATATCCAGAGAGATGGAGCGGAGGACGACAGGTACAAGCACCTATGAATACGGTGACCTGGGTCCCTCGATCCGAGCCAGGATGGGGTGACGGATGTGATTGGGCTGGAGCGCGAGGGTGGAGTTCGACAGAGGACGGTCCTAATCTCGCCTGTATTGTCGGGCGTGATTGGCGAATACTCGTCGGATGTGCGGCATTAGCCGGATTTCTTGGTGCTCTTTACGTGGCAAGTGCGCCACGGCTGTATACCTCCGAAGCAAAGCTTCGTATCGGTTCTTACGCGCCGGTTATCGCGGGCGCTGAGATTGAGGATTTGCTTCGCCAGCAATCAATGGAACAAACCTATACGCAGACACAGATCGCAGCGATCTCAGGTATGACGATTGCAGACAGGGTTCTCTCTCGGCCGGAGCTTACAGATGAGATCGAAAAGTATCTTGCAAAGCAGAGATCGTTTTTCAATTCGATATGGAGTTGGTCTCAGAGCTCCCGAGAGACAATACCTCACGGGTATTTTCATACGGTAGGCGAGATTAAGTCGTACCTCAAGCTCGTCTCGGTGAATCCCGTGAGGGAAACCTCGCTCGTTGGGGTGTCCGTTCGGACAAGAGATCCTGAGCTCAGTAGTGTTCTTGCTAACGCCCACAGCGAAGCATTTATTGATGAACTCCGGCGGGTGCGTCGATCGGCAATTCTTGAGAACTCTACCTTTCTGGAGCAACAGGCAGAGGAGCTACAAGTAAAGGTTGCAGAGGCTGAACGTCAAGTCGCTCTTTATGCCGAGGAACACAAGCTGTTCGCGATTGCGAACGAAAGGGAACTTCTCACGAGAAAAATTAGGACTCTGACCGAGCAACATGCCCGCGCAACCTCAGAGCGCATACGGCTGGGAACTTTGCTCACAGAGGTCAAGGCAAATTCGCGAGTCCCATCGACTATTGTCGATGATGACTCGATAAGGAATCTGCGCACTGCACTCGAACGGGCTGAAGCATCGTATGCTCATCTTCGCAGTCGATTCACCCCTGATTATCCTGCAGTTGCTCAGGCAATGGCAAAAATATCATCCCTGAGGGCGACAATTGGATCACAACGGGCGCAGGCACTTGCGGCGCTTGAGGCGAAGTTTAAGAGCGCAGAGCAGACTGAGACCTCTCTCGGTGACAAAATTGAGCAGCAGAAATCGCTCGACCATGAAACGTCTCGTAAGCTTGTTGCGTACAACACTCTTCAACGCGATTGTGATTCTCTCAAGGATCTTCACCAGAATGTTCTTCGGCAACTTAAGGGAATGCAGATAGCCGCAGCAGGAACGAGCACTAATGTGATTATAACCGAACCAGCAGTGGCGACCTCCATTCCTTCAAGTCCAAAAACGGGGGCGATCCTGATCTTGTCGACGGTCTTTGGTGCAGTACTCGGCGGATGTATCGCGCTCCTCCGATATCTGCTTGATACGACAATTTCAGAGGGAGAGGAGCTTGGGTCAGTTGGAATTGGCCTACTCGGCGTGGTGCCGCGATTCGGGGATGAGGGAAGAGGGTGTGGGATGAAGCGGATCTCGGATCTTATTTCGAGGAAAGTTGGTTTATCAGCGTCGCCGACTTCGGGGGTGATGGCCTTGATCACCAGGGGGTCAGATAAATCGATAAGCAAGAATGCTTCGGAAGAACGTGAGCTCTTTGTCATTGGCCAGCCGATGGGCGGTATTGCTGAGGCATTTCGAACTATTCGGACATCGCTTCTGCTTAGCTCTGCCGAAAATGCACCGCGCAGTGTCCTGATTACAAGTGCGCAGAAGGGGGAGGGTAAAACCACGATAGCTGCGAACCTCGCGATTGTTCTCGCTCAGGCCGGATATCGAACGGTAATTATTGATACCGACATTCGCAATCCTCAGCTCCACCGCCTGTTCCAGATTCCCAATAGGGAGAAGGGAATAGTCGATTATCTTGTTGGACAAGCGGCTCTTGGTGATGTGGTTCGAGAGACCGAGGTTCCCGGATTGTCGGTGATTGTTGCTGGACCCGCGGCGCCAAATCCAGGAGAGCTTCTGGGGTCACGCAAAATGGCAGAGCTTGTCGAAGCTCTTAGTGATCAGTTCGACCATCTGATTCTTGATGCACCACCGATACTTCCCTTCGCTGATTCATTAATGATGAGCCGATGGGTTGAGGGGGTTGTCATGGTTGTCCGCAGTCATGTCACGGAACGGATGGGAGCTCGTGTGGCATTTGAACGGTTACGGAGTATACGGGCACCTGTCATCGGGGTGGTCATGAACGCCGTTGATCTCGATCGCGCCCAGCGATTGGCGTATGACGACTATGGATATGAATCGTATGTGATCGGAGATTGATGGAGTGGAGGTGCCAGCCGCGGTCTTTTCACATGGTGAAGGAGGTGCTCTATGCGAGCAACGGTAACCCTTGAGTATCGCTTTCGGGTGCTGCCCGATAAATCATTGTGGACTGCAACGACCTTCGCCTATCCGTTCTGGGAGCGATATCTCGAGGTGTTTGATGAGGTGCAGATCGTTGCTCGAGCTCTTCCCGTCGATGAGCCACCTGAAGGATGGCGACCGGCGACCGGGCCGCAGGTCTCTGCTGCGGTGGTTCCCTATTATGTCGGTCCGTATGCCTATTTACGCAGATGCAATGAAGTAAAGAGAGCTATCATATCAGCATTTAGGCCGGGCGATGCGATTTTGCTCCGTCTTGGCTCCCGCATAGGAAGTATCATGCGACATGCAGTGAAAGCTCGCGGTTATCCATATGGTGTTGAAGTAGTTGCTGACCCCTACGATGTCTTCGCACCTGGAGCGCTGAAACATCCCCTGCGCCCCTTCTTCCGATGGGAGGGGTATTGGGCACTTCGGTGTGCGTGTCGAGAGGCAGCGGCCGCCGGATATGTGACCGAGCGGTCGCTGCAACGTCGCTATCCGGGGGGAGATGAGACGGTAATGGCAGGATTTTCCGACCTCGAGCTCAGTGATGATTTATTTCTGACAGTGCCCCGAATCGTTCAGACTGCACCCCGCCCGTGCAACATCATTATGGTGGGGGGGCTGAACCAGCTCTACAAAGCACCCCATATTTTGGTGTCGGCGCTTGCGGAGGTGTGTGGATCGATCGATGCGCACCTGACTTTCGTTGGAGGAGGGCAGTATGAAGCATCGCTCCAGAGGCAGGCAGAGGAAGCGGGTATCGGCGAAAGGGTAACCTTTATGGGGGAAATTTCCTCGCGAAGAGGAGTAATAGATGCGCTCGACAGGGCGGATATATTCGTACTGCCCTCGTTTCAGGAGGGACTCCCCCGTGCGATGGTCGAGGCGATGGCACGCGGGTTGCCGTGTATCGGCTCCTCCGTTGGTGGTATTCCCGAGCTCCTGACCTCCGAGGACCTCGTACCACCCGGAGATTCCACGGCCTTGGCACATCTTATTATTGAGGTGGCATCAGATCCTGAGCGGCTCTCGACGATGTCGCGAAGGAATGTGGCTCGGGCTCAGGATTTTAGGGAAGAGCCGCTCAGACGACGAAGGCAGGCTTTTTATTGGGCCCTTCGCGAGCGGACTGAGCAGTTTCTGGCAGAAAAGGGGCGAATGGGATTGCAGTACGCTCATGTCACCTAACGGGTGCTTTCGTACGGGAGGATTTTTTTTGCTGCAAAAGCCCCAAACATTTGTGCTCGAGCCATGAGCCGAGAGACTAAACGAGTCCCATTATAAAAAAGGGCTAACCCAGATCGGGATTGCGCTTTGGTGATTATGCTCACGCGCTTGACAAAGGATCATTCGGCAGACGATAGAAAGCTTTAGAGAGATGCCATCGAGTCGCTATTTGTTTTTCAACCACGCAGGGACACCGAAAAAAATGTAATGGTAGTTCTCTGCGCGGTGCTATTTCCCTCCTAAACTAGTCGAGATGGGCATAAATATCCCCCCAATAATCGTCGCTGGCCGTGGATGTGATATGACGAATGATATCGTTGCCGGTCATCCATCGGGTGTAGAGCATCGTCGTATGTTCCCCCTCTCCCAGGTTGAAGCGATACGGCCCAAGCTTTGAGAGATAACTGATGCACCACTCCGCATGGTGAATAAATTCTTTCGTGAATTCGAAGGAAACAAGTGGCACGGGAGTCGTAAGCCCTCTCAATACCGAATATTCGAATCCTTCGACGTCAATTTTGATAAATCGCGGCTTGCCCCAATCACTAATCAGCTTATCCAGTGTGATAACCTGTACCGTTTCAGACCTATTCCATTTATATTCACTGAACCGGCCCTCTTTCCAATGTTCCGATAGCGTTGAGATAGTCGTTGCTTCCTCGCAAATATGAATTTGAGATTCTCCCACCCGTTCACCAACGGCGTTGCCAAGTACTCGAATATTCTCTCTATTGCTAAATCGACTAATGAGGTGTGAGGCGAGAGCAGATTGAGGTTCGAGCACGATAACGCGCGCGCCGAGGTAATCGAAAAGGTGAGTCCGATCACCTTGGTG
>OMIW01000172.1 GCA_900299205.1 Pseudomonadota bacterium | reverse complement strand
GGCGGGGTGAGTAGAAAAACCTCGTCCGTTATCGGAACGAGAGCATCGCGAAGTGATTCTCTTGATACATCTAAAGATCCATTAATCCATCCATCCACCAAGCGACTCTCATCCCCCACGGCGGCCAGAGATCGACTTAGATCGCGCGATACTGTATCAAGATCCCATATCATGGTACGACGATTGCACGCTGCAAAAACCTCCGCGAGCGCTGCAACAAACGATGTCGCACCCACTCCCCCTTTTGCGTGACAGACGACGATTACCTGCCCATCTCGTGCCCGCCCCTCTCTTTTAAACTCCGCCTGTATCGCAATCAGCTCTTGGAGCAAGTCATTCGGACTGGCACCATCCGGCATGGCCTTTCGGACCCCCTCAGTATGCACCGTACGAAAGGCTCCCTCTGCGTATGCCTTGTCGGTCACATACATGATTATGTTAAGCCACGGAAATTTTGCTCTCGCCTTCCTAGCAACAGATAACGCCGAGTCCCCCAAACCTGACCCAAGGATCAATACATCCGCTTGATCAAGCCGATCCTCATACTCCTTTTCAGTTACGACCTTGATCTGAAGATCAAGCAATTCTTTGTCTCGCTCGCTAAGAGCTTCAATCCGAAGGGCACATTTTATCTGATTCTCGCTAGAATTCTCTATTATCATTAACTTCATAGTTCGAGGCCCTTCTTCTCTGATTTGTCACTTGTTCGAGCGTAAAAATTAACCCGAATTCTTTCATCGGTTCCTCCGAGGAACGCGAGAGGCAATCAACAGTTTGGCAAACGGATTTGTCAAATGATTTATAGTAGCTGATACCGAAAGTCTCTTTTTTTAAATCAATGCCTCTTCTTGAGCGACCTCCAAATCTAATCTGATGTCATAGAACCCAAGCACCTGCCGACGAACTAACGGGCGCTCTCCCTGGAAAACGCCCAGGAACTGAAGCATAAGACCCAGCCCTACGACAAAAAGCGTCGTAATTAGAAGCAATGTCAAGTCGTCGCGACTGAACGCAATCGGGGGGGGTCCGCCTCTTTGGTTCCGTCCCCCACCATCTAAAGAGTCTCCGAACGATACTTTCTCGACGTCGTCGCGACGCGACCTCTGTCGATAGGTTTCCAAGGGACTGTATACCGGCGGATCCTTCTCATTCCTAGGGGCGGCCTTTCCCCTTCCCCAACCTGATTCACTCATTGACCAGCTCCCCATGTCAGACAGATCTCGAGAAATGGGCGAGGAGCCCGAATCAGGGGCAATCCGGAGACCTTTTTCCCTTTCTTCTTCCGACGATATGCTCTCATGAGGCCAGAGAACTTTTATTTCCTCACCCTTATCCCTCTCTGACCGGGTCCTCATGAGCCGCATTCCCGTCTCCCATGAGGAGAGAGGGTCTCTTGATTCGCTCGGAGAACGTCCCGAAAGATTACACGTCTCCTTGTGATCAACCTGACCGTGAGGGTTGGGAAAGGAACCTCCAGTTCCCTTTAATCTTATCGTATCATTCCTCGTTCTTCGGGGAGCAATTGCTTCAATCGTCGGAGAAGACCCCCCTTCAGATGGACGCGACCCAGACTCGATCGATAAAAGACGAAGTTGCTCAAGCATATCGCGCGCCGTCTGGAACCGATCCTCTGGGGCTCTCGCCATTGCTCGGAGGATTATTTCATCGAGCTTTATCGGGCATTCAGACCGCACATGACTAGGGGGCGGAGGGTCCGACTTTATACGTTTCCACATCGTGTCGTAGATAGTCTCTCCGCGGAATGGCGACTCTCCCGTGATCATCTCGTACCCGAGAATTCCTACTGCGTAAATGTCGGCTCGCGCATCTATCTGGGAGCTAAGAAGATACTCAGGGGCCACATAGTCGATGGTTCCGACAACCCCCCCATGTTCAGTAAGTTTTCGAGAAGATGCTAACTCGAGACGGGCGATACCAAAATCAGCAATTTTTACATCCCCCTCTTTCGTCAGGAGTATGTTCTCCGGTTTTAAGTCTCTGTGGACAATGCCCGCGTCATGAATTGCCTGTACTCCAGCGCACATCTGGCTCAACAACTTCACGATACTCGGGATATCCATGGGGGCATCAGCTCGACCTAATTTAGTCGCAAGGTCCCCTCCGCTGACAAACTCCATTGAATATGCGATTAGATCTCCGTCTCTGATGTACTCCCACGCCTTCACCACGTTCGGATGATTAACCCCATAAGCCGCAAATATCTCGTTACGAAAGCGGGCAGCCTGATTTTTATTATCCTGAGAAAGCTCCGGGAACAATACCTTCACAGCCACCATCGCCGATCCAGGAGCCCCTCGCTTGCGACAGGCGTACACCATCCCCATGCTCCCAGTACCAAGGCACTTCACCACCTCATACCGTGAAGCGATTACGGCCCCTGGCTGAAGACTTAATGTACCCCTGTAATCACTTGCCACCACGGCCCCCTGTTCGTCGGAAATCACCGACAAAACTAATTATGTTTCCGAGCCTCCTCTCACAACCAGCGCGACATGGAATCGGCGCTTACCCAGCAGCAGCGTGTCGCCATGACCTAAAGAAGCCTTAACTCCGGAAAGTTCAACGGTCTTATCACCCCCGAGTTGCTGAACCCGCGTTCCAAACTCGGACAGTTGATCCAATACCTGAATGTCACCATCGGGTGATACCCGAATAACCGCGTGAGATGGAGATACCGTCTCGTCATCAATGAATAGCACGTTCCCACTCGTCGAGCGGTCAGAGGTAATAACTAGTCGCCCACTTCTCAGCTCAAACACCTCACCATTCTGGTCTCTGTCGTAGGAAACGAGAAAACCAACTATCGTCGAGAGCCGCTGATATCGAATGAAATCTCCCGCTGCGGATGTTGGCTTAACATCACTTGCGGATGGGGGCACTGCTGGACCAAAATCCTCCCTGACGGTCGGAGCCACCACCGAAAAGTTCGAAGCTGGCAAAGGCTCCTCCCTCCCAGGGACCGACTCACTTTCAGGGAGACTAAACACACTCGGGTTCTCAAGTCCGCCTGGCCTTCGGTCCCCCTGATTTGTTGATGCGGGTGTCTGAGCGCCTTGAAAGTTACCTCCCCCTTGCCTGGCATATGCCAATCCAGAGGTAATTCTCGCTCTAACCGCACCCGTCATCTCCGGACTTAGCATCACTGTACGGTTCCTTGCTCTCGGAGCACCCTCTGAGTCCAGAAATCCTCCCTCATTACTCCCTGAAGCCTTCTCATTTGTCATGACGTACCTCTGACCTCTATTTATTCCTAATCAAACCAAAAAAAGGTAAGTGAAGAGCGCGAACACCGCGGTTGCTGACGCCACCGAGGAAACCGTCCCCCAGAGAACCAACCAATCTACCCGAGAAATACCCGACAGTGCACCGTCTGGCTCATTGTCGACCGCCATCTCGCTCGCTCTAAGCGCCGAATGGCCCTCGGGCGGATGTTCACTGATGATTCCATTAACCGGGATCACCACCACGGTGATGTTGTCATATCCACCCCGAGACTTTGCCAATTCAACCAGGTGCACACACGCTCGCTGAGGTTCGAGGTCAGTCACGATAGTTGCAAGCTCGGCATCGGACACAAGGCTATATAAGCCATCAGAGGCTAGGACTATGGAATCTTTTGAGCTCTCCTCCTCCTGCGAATGAATCCAAAATTTTGACACATCAAGCTTCAGTCCAGGCTCCGCACCCAAGCACCTCGTCAGAACATGAGCTTGGGGATGCCTCAATGCCTCCTCAACTGATATTTCGCCCCGAGCGACCATCTCCTGGACCAGCGTGTGATCCTTTGTGAGAGCTTGAATATCTCCGTCCCTCACCAGATAGGCCCTCGAATCACCCGCATGAGTTAAGGACATCTCGCTCCCGCGAAACATAACTCCCACAACCGTGGTTCCCATCCCCGCAAAGAGAGGATTTTGCCTCCTTAGCACTATAATTCTGTTTGCCTCCATCACCGCAGAACGGAGAGCAAAATCAACGTCACCAATCGGTTGGCTCTCGAGAAAACGACGCATAGCATCGATCGCTAGCTGCGCAGCCAACTCTCCCCCGGACACCCCCCCTAGGCCATCGGCCACCACCCACGCAACCCCACTACGACACTCTATGACCGCATATCGATCTTCATTCAACTCCCTCTCGCACCCGGTGTCAGTGATAGCAGCCGGCATGCGCTCGGTAGCACGACTCAATCTCTCCTGATTCACTTCCATCCCCGGCTGCATGCTTCTGCCCCTCAATACTTCACCGCGCTCAATCAACTTTTGGCCTTCCTCCCCCCCCCCCGGGATTATCGACGAGTCCCATCAACCCAAACGGTGCGACTTTCTCTCTTCCTCTTTTCAAATCCACCGAACAATCAACTGATTCATCTCTTGACCCATAACGAACGAAGAAACGCAATCGCGAATTGTTCAAAAGCGACGAAAGTCCTGAAACCATTGAAAAGTCAGTCGAAATAACCCTCCAATCTCGTAATCCTATCGAGCTATCGGCATAAAAGGCGATTGTCTTAACTACTTACCCCTTTACTCCCTCAACTGCCCCGCAAATGGGGAAAATGCATAGGAGTTTCTCTTCTGAAAAGGTAAGAGGCCTGCTTATTCCTCCACTCTCACCTCGAATTGTTTGATTTCACCGTTTGATTCACGGTACCATCGGAGAGGGGAATCGAACGAAGGTACGAACCTGAGAAGCGATTGAAAGTGGGTCGGCTCTCTCTGAACCGCTCGCGGTCCCCTAGAGGTTTATGACAACGAGGTCACCAAACGTGCTCCAAAAATATCTCCGCCTTTCTCAGATTGAGCCAAGGATGCGGGTGACCCTTGCCTCTCTCCTCATAGCGATTGTAGCGATGCTGATTCCCTACATCCCGCTCCGCTCCGGAGCACCACCTAAAGTCTCCCTCCCTCACTCAGAAGTTCCGCACCCTCTCGCGCAAAGTGAGTCGTTGGTAGACGAGCGAAAGAGCAAACTTCGGGAGCCTTTCCCCACCGCAATCCCCTCGCCGCAACAGCGCGAAATGCCTACCTCCACTCCGGTCGAGGAATTGGCCGCAGACGAGCCACCGGTGGAACCGTCAGAAAATTCAGAGATTGGAGAATTAAGCCCCGGGGGGAATGTGCCAGTCGACTCTCTTGATGACCTCGATGCACTCCTTGATAACGCGGATTAGTCCCGACAAGATCATTCAGTAAGACTCGGCTATAGTCAGAAGCTTTCAGTCCGGAGCGAGAACCATGGTAAAAATAAATAAGATTTATACCCGAACCGGAGACGACGGGACAACAGGGTTGGTCGGTGGCTCTCGGGTCAGCAAGGATTCCCTCAAAGTTCAGGCTTACGGCGATGTCGATGAACTTAATTCTTGGATAGGGCTTGTCCGAACAGTGCTCCTGACTCCTCCGAGAAGGGAAACTCCCACCGATGACGACGGCCATAGCACTTCGAATGTCGAGGATGCCTCCACGCTCGAACAACTCGCAACCATCCAAAATATCCTGTTCGACATCGGGGCCGTTCTTGCCTCTTCAGCCCATATAACCTGGCCGACGAAGCGGACGGATCTCACCGATGACGTCACCCACATTGAACATTGGATTGACCTTCTCTCAGCAAAGGTACCGGAATTGCGTTCGTTTGTCCTTCCGGGTGGATCGTTAGCTAATAGCTACCTTCATATTGCAAGAACCGTTTGTCGTCGCGCTGAGCGCTCGGTAGTTGCGCTAGTCCATGAGGAGACCATGCCGGAGGGAATTCTCCACTACCTGAATCGGCTCAGCGATTATTTATTCGCGCTGGCTCGATTCCAGCTCGCTAAAGTTGGTGGAGAGGAGTTCTTGTGGAACCCTGGTGAGAACAAGCCTCGTAACGACCAGAACCCTTCTTAGCGTCCTCGTTTTCCGCCTCTAACGGTGAGCTGCGACCTTTTCTGCAGTTCTATTATCGGCCATCACAGACCCGCCTAGATATTGATTCTGCGACTATTCGGGCGCTCCGAAGCGCCCCGTTCAGCGAAGGATATTCAGTCACATCACCGATTCGATATCGCTCGCCATCTCGCTGAGAAACACGGTTGGATGGGGAGACAAAACGGGGCAGTGCACGAGCGATTGAACGAAAGCCGAGGAGTCGTACCATTTCCAATTGAAAGCCGAACCAAGTGGCGAGCTCTCGCCTCGCTACTTCACCGATCTCTTCAATGGATCGGGAGCCACAGGTATAGCAGGTCACAGCAACAAGGTGCCGTCCGGCGGGAGCATAAGACGGCTGCACATCCGAGAGAGGTGCGATGACGTTAATCGTCGAACCGTCATCGGCACCAAGATAGAGGGTACGACGCTCGGGAAGTGGCGCTGGAACTTCAATAAAGTGAACTGCTGCCCCATGAGCCAAGGTCTGAGTGTCCGCCGACAGAGACCGTGCATCGACTAATATGGCAGCCTCAACGCGCTCACCATGGTCATCGACAAGATGGTCAACGCCGACTTTCGCGATTCTCCGCCCCAAGGAAATCACATCGGCGGGGAGTCCTGCTGCAAGCTGATCAGGAACAGCTTGCATCCCCCTCTCAGGAATCGCTGCAGAGCCGGCCGAAAATCGGGAGAAGATAAACGGGAAGAAACAAGCAGCCGTTGAGAGCTCGTGCTCGAGAAACACCCCTCCGAAGAATGGTCGGAAGAATCGATCAATTATCTCGGAACTCAATCTTTCCCTCTCAAGAAATTCACGAACTGACAACCCAGGAGATTCCGAGAAGCGAACCGTTTGTCGGTTAACCCATCGCGCGCGAAAACCCACTATCTTCATCCAATCACGCCATGAGCCGATCATCTTAGCCATCATGCGGGGCACCGCTGAAGGTCGCCTCACTGGATCGAAGAGAGGATAAAAATCCCCACGCCACTTCACAACACACCCCGGCTCAAAGCTGCGAAGATTGAGTGCTGGCACATCAAGCACCCCAGCCAGCTCCTCGTAAGAATCAAGGAGAACCTGGAATCCATGATCGAAGCGGAACCCCTCGACAAACTCCGAGCCAACCCGTCCTCCGACCCGATTCTCTGCCTCGAAAACGCGAACAGGAACTCCTGCCCGATGAAGACGAAGCGCGCATGCCAGCCCCGAAACTCCCGCACCAACTATGCACACCGGACGGTCTGACGTAACCACTATTGGCCCATCATCCCCCATATCAACACCAACCTCTACCGCTAGCCCCTCAACACCCATATTCGCCATCCCCCACTTCAGGACGAATCTGAATGATGAGCTTGCCGATATTTTTATTGTCTAACATCCGCTCGTGCGCCTCATTTGCTCGCTCCATGGGAAAAACCGTATCGACCTGAGGAATCAGCGTTCCCTCCTGAACCTTTTCCTCTATCATCGTCCACACACCCCGCACAAGCGCACCCTTTTCCTCAACGGTCCGGCTGCGCAAATTAGTGCCAACGATCCGCAGCCGTTCTCGAATCAGCCGAGAGAGATCGACCTCTCCTCTTTTTCCTCCCAAAAAACCGATTGAGACCAATCGGCCCCCTCGTGCAAGCAGCAAAAGATGCTCGGCGAATCGCTCTCCTCCGACGACGTCGAGAAGAAGATCCACTCCACGACCATTTGTTACCTCCGCGACACGCTCCGCGATATCTTCATCTCGGTAGTTGAGAAAAAAATCTGCCCCGAGCCTCGAACATACTTCTCCCTTTTCTACCGTTCCTGCCGAGGCGATCACCCGCGCTCCTGCCAGTTTTGCGAGCTGGATGGCGGCACATCCGACGCCACTTGCCCCCCCCGTCACGAGCACCGTATCACCAGCATGAAGCCCCCCTTCAACGCCGAGCGCCATGTAAGCGGTCGCGAACGCCTCGGGAAAAGCTGCCCCCATCACAAAGCTCCAGCTCGGTGGCAGCGGAACCGCCTGGCACGCTGGGGCGTGCACCAGTTCCGCATAGCCACCCCCCGAAAGGAGCGCCGCGACCCGTTGCCCGGCTACAAGATGGGTGACCCCCGCGCCGACCGCCCGAACAATACCCGACACCTCGAGCCCGAGAAGCTCGCTTTCTCCGGGTGGCGGGGGATAGAGCCCCCTTGCCTGCAAGATATCCGCTCGGTTGACTCCAGCACAGACGACCTCGATGGCGACGTGGGTGGGGGGAAGAGGGTGTATGGGGGAAGGGATGATGGTTGGAAGGAGGGTGTACGGGAGCCGCGAGTTCGCGGGCGCCGGGTGAATGGTCAGGGCTTGCATGAGGGCTCCGAGTTGGGAAATGCGGAATTAGGGAGGTCCCCCAAATGATCACCCGGATAGAGGGGGCCGGCAAGGTATCGATTTTCTGGGGAGTATTGGCTTTTAAGCTGAGAGTCGGGTAAACTGTTCTACATTGCGCACTAATCTGATGGATTATCTGCTCACATTGGTTCCGAAGGCCATCGCGGTGGGCCTCCTCGGCTCTGTCGACGGAGTCGCTCATACGATGGCCCATCCCTCTCTGTTTAAGAGTGGGAGGTTTTGTCTGCTTTGGGCAACCATCGCAGCCGCCCTCCATTTTTCAGTCAAAATCGCAGCTTCGACGGTTGCGACCACAGAAGGATGGTTCGTGGCGATAGTGCTCCGACTGGCGGTCCTGGTATGCATCATCTTCATCCTGTGCTCTTCAGGCTTCGGAGACAGTGAGGGGCACGATGAACCGTGGGTCGTAACGGCTCCTCGGCTATGGGCACTTCCAGCACTTCTGGGGGCAGTTGATGCGTTCCCCGTGGGATTCGTCAAGGGTCTGGTTTTTGAATCCACGCCCCCATCACTGGTGCTTCAATGCGCCGTTAGTAGTGTGGTGCTCGGATGTACGACCTTGCTAGTGGCTAGGCTCGCTGCGAGAGCCCATCTCCGCCAACAGAAAACGCGGACGACGGCCTCAGTTGCTCGCTCCGTTCACCAGCTCCTGCTCGGTTTGATGTTCGGAATTATCCTGCGGGACATCCACCAGCTGATCCTCGGGTAAGCCGATACGGTTCATTCAAAGGTTACCCTGCTACATAGAGGACAGGCCCATGCCTGTCCTCCATCTTTTGAATCATACTCTGGTAGCCTCGCAAGGGTAGTGGCCTTCGTGAGCACTGATGTCAGAGCCTCCCAAATTACAGATCACTGACTCCTGGGGAAGTGGGTTAAGCAGGTTCTCCACGGCGCGGGTGTGGCACTCGGTTAGTGCTTATCATATCCGGGCTGATCCCATAGTCAGGGTCCAGCACTCACCGCTCCGGTCCTATCACTTCGCGACGCCCGGTGTTCCCTTTTTCGCAGTCGCCTCTGATTCCTACTCTCTCGCTCCAACGACCCCCCGCACCCAAGCCACGATCTCATCCATCTTGACCCCAGGCCCAAACAATTCCCCTACCCCTTGGGCCTTCAACGCTTCGATATCCCCTTTCGGAATAATCCCCCCGCCAAACACAACAATATCGGTTGCTCCCTCCTCTTTGAGAAGCTGCAACACCGCTGGGAACAGGGTCATGTGTGCTCCCGACAAGATGCTCATCCCGATACAATCGACATCTTCCTGAATGGCGCTCCGCACTATCATCTCGGGTGTTTGGTGGAGACCGGTATAAATCACCTCCATTCCGGCATCGCGAAGCGCCCGGGCGACCACTTTTGCCCCGCGATCATGTCCATCGAGCCCCGGCTTGGCGATGAGAATCCGAATGGGGCCACGCTGCGGTTCCGCTCCTTTATGCTCTGGCCCAGTCTCTGGATCATCTTCCGTCATTGCACACCCCTTCTCGATTATCCCCTTATACCAAACCTGGATCCCGATACTCACCGAACACTGATCGAAATACCTCTGACGCTTCTCCGAGGGTAACTCCCGTATCGACAGCATCAACAAGTGGCTCTATGACATTACCCCGATCACGGCACACCTGCTCAAGCCGTTCGAGCGCAGCGGTGTGAGTAGTAGCATTTCGCGCCGCCTTGAATCGCACGAGTCGCTCTTTTTGATCGCGCTCTATCGAAGGATCAATCTGATGAGTTGGGATTGATAACTCCTCCTCGGCATCCACAAATTTGTTTACCCCGACCTGTACCTCATCGAGTCGCTCCAACCGGAGTTGAAACTGATACGCCGCCTCCGCTATCTCGTGCTGCGGATAACCCAGCTGCACGGCACGAAGCATCCCCCCGAATTCATCGATCTTGGCGATGTACGCAAGCGCCTCACGCTCGATATCGTCGGTGAGCTGCTCGAGGTAAAAAGATCCACCAAGTGGATCGACCGTGTTAACGACCCCCGTCTCCTCAGCGATGATTTGCTGTGTCCGCAAAGCGACCTTGACCGCTTCCTCAGTGGGCAATGAAAGCGTTTCATCCATTGAGTTGGTGTGGAGGGACTGGACGCCACCAAGCACAGCGGCAAGCGCCTGAAGGGCAACCCGAGCGACGTTATTGACGGGCTGTTGCGCCGTAAGACTTACTCCCGCCGTCTGCGCGTGAGTGCGAAGCATCATCGAGCGGGGATCGCGCGCACCGTATCGCTCCTTCATAAATCGCGCCCACATCCGCCGAGCCGCCCTGAATTTTGCAATCTCCTCGAAGAAATCGTTGTGTACGTCGAAAAAAAATGACATCCGAGGGGCGAATGTGTCTATTTCCATCCCACGGCTCAAACACTCCTCAACATACCCAAGCCCATCAGCGAGGGTAAACGCCAACTCCTGCACGGCGGTGGCACCCGCTTCGCGAATGTGATAACCGCTTATGCTGATCGGATTGAAGCGGGGCACATGAGCTGCACAGAACTGGATAACATCACAAGCAAGTCGCACTGACGGTTCGGGTGGCGATATCCACTCCTTCTGGGCGATAAATTCCTTGAACATATCGTTCTGTATCGTCCCGCCGAGCAGCTCGAATGGGATACCCCGTCGCCGCGCGACCGCTACGTACATCGCGAATGCAATCGGTGCGGTGCAGTTGATCGTCATCGAGGTGGTGACCGAAGCGAGATCTATACCATCAAAAAGTCGCTCCATGTCCTCGATCGAGGACACCGAAACTCCCTCCCGACCAACCTCCCCGAGGGACCGTTTATGATCAGCGTCGTACCCCATCAACGATGGCATATCGAAGGCTGTCGAAAGCCCCGTCTGACCGTGCTCAAGCAGATAGCGAAACCGTCGATTGGTATCCTCGGGAGTCCCAAAACCAGCAAATTGGCGCATCGTCCAGAGACGACCACGATACATCGTTGCGTGAATCCCCCGCGTAAACGGGTATTCTCCGGGATAGCCGATAGTCTCTCGTTGCTCCCGAGAGCTTCCGTCCTCCCACGAAACGACCGTCGGCTGGGGACGAAAGCTGATAGATTCAAACGCTCGCTTTCGCTCACCTATTCCTACGCCACCATTTACGAGCCGCTTGGAGCGCCATGCAGCGATGTCTGCCGAGCGCCCGTTGGTCGATTGAGAAGCCTCGCTCGTAGGCCCTTTTTCTCCTTTTTTTCCCATCTCACATCCCCTCTTTTATCAGGTGGGAAGCGATCACCATTCGTTGAATCTCAGAGGTACCCTCGTATATCTCCGTTATCTTAGCATCTCGGAGGTGGCGTTCCGCGGGATAATCTCTCACATAACCATAACCACCATGAATCTGGATACCCTTATCTGCACAGTGCATTGCAGCCTGAGATGCAAAAAGCTTCGCCTGAGCCGCTTCACGTGCATACGGCTGTCCCGCATCTTTGCGACGCGCCGCGCCGAGCGTGAGGTAACGTGCCGCATCGATCTGGGTTATCATATCCGCGAGATAATTCTGGATGGATTGATGCTCGACTATAGCCTTTCCGAAGGTTCTCCTCTCCTTTCCATAGGCGAGTGCATCGGCAAGTGCTGCGCGCGCTATCCCGATGGCCTGCGATGCCACTCCAATCCGACCTCCATTGAGGGTGTGCATCGCGATGGAAAACCCCTTCCCCTCCCCTCCCAATAGGTTTTCACTCGTTAGTTCAACATCATCATACTGGATACTCGCTGTCGATGACGCTCTGATACCGAGCTTCTCCTCGTGCTTACCAACCGTTATACCGGGGAGCGTCATATCATGAACAAATGCCGAGACTCCTTTATACCCCGCGGCCGTATCAGCGGTCGCAAGCAGAACACAACAACCTGCGTCAGGAGCGTTTGTGATCCAATTCTTCGTCCCCGATACAATAAAAGAATCCCCGGAGCGACGATACTGACACGTCAGGGCGGCTGCATCGCTCCCCGTTCCGGGCTCCGACAGAGCAAAACACCCAAGTTGCTGGCCCATCGCAAGAGGGCG
>OMIW01000171.1 GCA_900299205.1 Pseudomonadota bacterium | reverse complement strand
CACCGCCACCCCAGTCGTCACAGGTATCCGAGCGCTCTGTCGGACTGAAGAAGCAGTTTTCGCCGACTCTGTCATAGGTGTACCCGGAGGTGAGCTGAGTTTCCGACTGATAGCCCCTCCGCGAGGAGATGCAAGCAGTCCATCAATCTTACCCGAACTGCGGACCGGAACTGAGCCACCCGCCTCGTTTGATTGAGCTGCTTTGATATTTTCCGATTGAATTTGCAGATAAATCTCCTCTCGGTAAATCCTCATCGTCGTCGGGGCAGCTATTCCGATGCGCACCTGATTGCCTTTGATCTCAACGACCGTGATTCGTACGTCGTCACCGATACGAAGACTCTCGCCACCTTTTCTCGTTAAAATCAGCATCCGTGCTGTCCCCGCTTCGCTACCGCGCCTTTCTTGAACTGCCCCGCTCACCCCCTCCGTGTGATGAGCTCCGCACCCCCGTACGGCGTCACATTAACTGCGACCAAGAGTACCCAATTACGATGCGCTGTTTCCTCCGAAGATTCATCTCAAATCCTCCTTAAGACCGATTCCCGTTGGCTTTTCGATAAAAAAGCTCATAGGTAGTCAAGAATTGTGAGTCGCAGCACCTGACCACTCACTGTCATCGAAGCCTCTAGAGCAGTCCTTGCCTGGGTTAAATTCGTCGCCGACTCTGCGATATCAGCATCTTGCAACCCCGACAGCGACTCCCGAGCATTTGTCTGAGTGACCTCAACTACTGATTTTGCCGATTGGAGTTGATTCATCCGAGCACCAAGGCTCGATCTTTCAACACTAATTTGGTTTCGAGATGCCGACTTCAGGAGATCAATTGCTTGCCGAATATCTGCGGACTGACTCGAAAACTCAGCAGGAAATGTGTAGGCGGCTCCCGACCCATCTGGAGAAACGGGCGAGCTGGTTGACGTGACTGCAGGATCCGTCCGATAGCCTTCAAGCGCCCTGCCCAAACGCTCCAGGGCATCCATCGCTGAGGAGAAGAGATTGGAACCGGCGGCGTTCACCCGAATTGTAACCGTATCACTCACCTCGACGGTTCGGGTGGTCGAGGCACCGGCTGCCGCGTTGTAGATATATCTTTCACTCGCGGGACCAGATGCAGGATTTTCATACCCCCGACTCGGAGTTGCTGGACTAATAGGGAAGGTCTCCTGTTGCTCGAAGGGAGGGGTATCATCAACCCCTCCCCCAAAAACATATACGCCCTGGTAGGTGGAATTGGCCAAACTGACGAGCTGGTCCCGAAGCCCAAACACCTCCTTCGCCATACTTGCTCGGCTTTCGATGCTATACGTTTCGCTTGCACCCTGAGCCGCCAACTCGAGTGCACGCTGAACTACATTCTCTGACTCTCCGAGTACCTTCTCCTGATAATCGAGATTACCTAATACCTCCTGAATCCTCTCCAGATGCCCCTGCATTCTTCCTGCCTTCTCTCTGAATTGATCGATGAGACCTGGCTGTGAAGTATCGCTGGGATTCTGAGCCCTGTAACCTGAGGAAATCTCCTCGGTGTGCTTGGCTACTTTCTCTCGATTCCGGGCCATCCCGAATTGAAGCATTCCGAGCATGTAGGAATCAGTTATTCTCGTCATACAATCTTCCTTGAGACCGCCCCGATAGGCATCTTAATTCGGTTCACCGACTCCATTCATTCAAACCTAAAGAAGACCTATTACGGTATCCAGCATCTCCGTTGCCGTTTTAACCAAACGTGATGATGCCTGATAGGCTTGCTGGAACTTTATAAGCTGAGTGAACTCCTCATCGAGGTTGACCCCTGATTTCTGATCCAGCCGTTGCTTTGCGACGATAAAGCGGGACTCAGCCCCCTTTGAGGCAAACTGTGCGCTCGAAACCTCACCACCGAAGTAGGTGAGCATCTCCTGGTAACCATCCTCGAAAGTCATCTGAGCTGGAGACTGCACCGTCCCCAGGGCGAATGACGTCGTGCGTAGCGCGCTCAAGGCGACAAGATTATCCGCATTCCCACTTGCGAGAGTAAGCGTTCCCGGGTTGGGATTGACATCCCGGGCCGCCGCAATGCCTCGGGGCGACGTGACAGCGAGCGAAATCTTGTCAGCGAACGATACTACACCGCTCGCCGTGAGGTCTGTTGAGCTCGCAACCCCATCTGCATCACTATCTGTCAGAGTTATCCCCTCAAGTGAAAAAAAACCAAAAACCCCCGGCGTGTTTCCATCAAGATCAAGCGCACTCCCCTGAACTCCCGATAGTCCAGGATTTTCGTCCTGTCCGCGGTAAGCGGCATTGAATGAAGTCAATAACGTGCGGGCAATTGACTCTATTCGGGAACCTAACCCGACCAAGGGACCATCACCGGAAAATGGTGATGTACTGGTCCCCCCATTTAATCCCCTCACGGCCAGTAATCCCCCGAGCGTCCCTCCCACCGACCGGATAGTTTCAGAGAGATCTATGTCTTGAGAGGTTGCTCCCTGAGGTGCGTAATTGAAAACGACGTAACTCGTCGGTCGCCCAGACAAAAGAGGGGGCACACCAGCTGGTCCTGCGAATGACGGCCCCTGAGTGACTGAAAGATGCCGAACCGTTGTATTCGATATCAACGGAAATCCCCCCGGTAAGGTGACATAGGAGCTTCCATCAGATTGCTCAACAACACTCACCCCCACTTTTTGACTCAGTTGGCGAAGAAGCTCTTCACGTTGATCCCGCAAATCCGCAGCAGTGTTCCCCCCCCGCTCCTGTTGAGTAATAGCGCCATTGAGTCTTGCGATATCATCGAGGATAGCGTTGACCTGTTCTACCTCGCCTGTTAACCGACCATCTGCCTCATCTTGAACCGAAGCTATCTCACCATACGTATCGCGAATCGATGCAGCCAACGCTTCGGCCTTATTAAGCAATCCTGAACGGAGCTCGATACTGGAAGGATTGGCGCGTAAATCGGAAATTGCGGTGAAGAATTCGGTAAAAGCTCCACCTATTGTCGCCTGACCCCCAGTGAGGTCAAAAAGACTGTCGACCCTTTTTAGCAACTCCTCTTGGGT
>OMIW01000170.1 GCA_900299205.1 Pseudomonadota bacterium | reverse complement strand
TAATTTTTCCTCTCACCGATCAACAACCCCCCGCCGACAAATCGCGGAACCAATAACCACGAATCCTGATGCTAACAGCAGCAATCCGGTAATTCCGTGACCGGAAAATATCGCGGTGATGATCGTTGAAAGAAGTGGGATCCCCATCGCGATTGTTGAGATCGCAACAATCTTCCCGTGTCGCATGCCGATATCCCAGAGAAAGTACGCAGCACCAGAAGCGCTGGCGTAGGTTATGAGGAGAACCCAATGCTGCGCCGATGCCGTATGAGGTGGCTCAATCGCGGAACTCGCAATAAGGCAGAGCCCGCCTGTAATCAGCATATAAAGGGGAATACCGGATGCTCCGTTCGGGTGGCTCAGCTTTCTGGAGAAGTTGCTGTAAAGGCCCCATGCGACCGCGTCAAAAAGAGCGAGAAGGTATGCGATTGAGAACACAGGGATGGTCGAGATAGTTGCTGAATATTCGTTGGATGCCGCAATCTTGGCTAGGATTATCCCAACGAGCACGATGGCCAATCCGGGAAACAACCAGATGGTAGGACGCTTGTTGAGTATCGGTATTGAGAGAAGGAGCGTGAACGCGGGCCACAGATAGTTGACGAGTCCAGTGACTAGAAGCTCGCCACTCGATGCCGGCATCCAGAAGGCAAGGTAGGACAGAGTTACATTCATCATCCAGAACGAGCCACAGAGGAGATGTGCTCGAGGTAGGGTGAGCCTGATCCGGTGGATGTCACCTCGAAGCCACGCGAGTACGGAGAGAATAGTGCCAGCGAGGAGAAATTCGAGAGCTAACGCGAATAGTGGGCCAAAAGCAACCGCGAGTCGATTTCCGATGAGTACCGCCGAACTCCAGATGATACATGCGGTCATTCCCGCCGCTGAGGCAATCGTTGGGCCGATAGGAGGGCGATGAGAGGTGGTCAACTTTTCCTAGTGAAGATAGTCTAGCCTTTGTTGGCTTATTTCAAATTCATACCAACCACTCGAAGCAGCTAAGTTACGAAGGAGCTAAGTTACAATGTCGGGTTTCCACCCCCGATTTCCTCTATCCCCCTAAAATAGCTCCCCCCCATCATCTTGCCCACCCGTTTTATCCAACGCATCAGCCGGTATTCCCAACAACTCCCGAAACCGCCTTCGGTAGTATATCTCAAACCCATCCTGAACACCGTCGGCATCCATGACGTCGTCGATACATCGGGCGACGAGGGTAAGTTCGTTGGCGGTGAGGTGCTCTCTTAACCTGAGCGCGTACTCGGAGGTGCTTCGCAAATTTTTCAGGATTGTGACTGCTTCGTTGATGTGCCGTTTGGCGCGGTCGCGGGCGACTCCAAAGACTTGATGGAGGGCTCTGATGATAACCTGATACTCTTTTTGAGCGAACCCCTCGTCGCTTGAGGCAAGCTCAACGAGGAGGACAGCGAGAGCGAGCTCGAGCTGTTGCTGCGGGGGCGAATCTTTCTTTCGGGCACCACTCTGATATAAGAATCTGCCGGAGAAGAAGCCACCGTCGCTCTTAAATCGTTTATGATCTCCCAGAGTCATTTCACTTTCCTCCTTGCACATGCCATCCGAAAATCTGGATTACAAGAATCGTCATTGAATTCATCCATTCGATCCAACAACCGGCTCTCCTCGCAAAAAACCGGCGAGATCCTGAATATCTACCAATCCCACTGGCCCTCCCGAATCTCCCACAACGAGAAGCTGATCGACCTGGATCTGAGTAATCAGGTCCAGTGCTTCGCGAACAGAGGCGGTAGGGGGAATTACCTTGGGGTTTTTCCCCATCACGGTACTGACGGGCTTATCGAGGAGATCGGAGTCACGGATCAGCAATCTCCTTAAGTCTCCATCAGTAAAAATTCCCGCGAGCTTTCCCGTTTTCGCAATCACCGCTGCCGCGCCTGGGCTCCGAGGGGTCCGACAAAAAGCTGCAATCACATCTCTTACTGATGAGGTTTCTTCGACGATACAGAGGTACTCACCTACCCGCATCACCTCAGAGACTTGAACGAGCCTGCGACCAATGTCTCCCGCCGGGTGGAGGCGTCCGTACTGAGTGCGGTCAAATCCCCGTACGACACAGCTCGCCATGGCGATTGCGTCGGAAATGGCGAGCATGACCGTTGTGCTCGTGGTCGGGGCGATGTGGAGGGGAGGACACTCTTCGATAGCACCGAGCTCGATTACCTGATCGCTCAGCCGTCCGAGTGAAGACTCCTTTGATTTGGTTATTCCCAGGATTTTGCAGGAGCGTTCTCTGAGTCGCGGAATGAGAGATACGATTTCGTGAGATTCCCCCGAGAATGAAAAGACTATCGCACTATCTCCGAGAGCAACTCGGCCGATGTCGCCGTGTAGTGCCTCCGCTGGGTTGATGAAAAATGAGCTGATCCCAACGCTTGCGAGGGTGGCTGAGAATTTTTGGGCGATGTGTCCAGCCTTACCAATACCCGTGGCGATAACCCTACCTTGCTCGGTATGACACTGGAGGATCGCTGCGACGGTATCTTCGAAAGAGGTGGAAAGGTGAGACGCAACCGTATTAAGGGCGCGGGACTGGGTATCGAGGACCGCACGGGCGATGTCGGTGATTGTTGATTGAGAGACGTCGGGGGATGAATCTGCGTCGTTGGTGGCGAGGGAGAGGTGGGGGCGTTTTGTTGTGGTCATGGATGATATGGTACCGATAGAGGGGGCTTTGATTCAAGCGCGAAGGGGGATGATCTGAGGTCGCATATTTTGTTTGCGATTTTAGGCGCTTGAAAAGTCACAAAGGGTGGCCAAGTCCGAAGCAAGGGGGGGAGCGCTTCGACGTCATCGTTTCACCAATATGATCTCGATACGCGAATCGAGGGCGCCAAGACCATGCGAGTTCAACGGGGCTGCTTGGTGCAAGCTGCCGACGCCTCATGACAAGCAGAAAGACCAACTATGTTGGCTCTGTCATCATTTGATAAAGCAATATCGAGACTTAACCTTGCTCTTACCCGGTCACAAGCTGCTCCGAATGATGAATAGTTGCGCGATACTGCTATCCACCGGTTTGAGTATTGTTTTGATCTGAGCTGGAAAATGCTCAAGCGTGAGCTCGAGGGCTGTATGAGAGATTGACATCCAGAAATTTCGAATCGTCGGATGGCTCTTGTTGATGAAGCGCATGTCCGTCTAGTGAAGGGGGTTCTTCAGTGTCTTGCGCCACACCATAAAGTCCTGATATTTGGGTCCTGGCCGGCTCCATCGCCGAAGGCTCTCTCCGACCTCGACCTTAGTCATTGTCGATTCCTCGGAGATACCTGAAATGGCGTTGGCGCTGATCAATCTTGACCTCGAAGAGTCAGATCTTCCCTTTCGGGTAGATGTCTCTGTATGGAGTCAGTTACCCATATCGCTGAGGCAACGGGTTAATCGCGGGCATATGGCGTTGTGTCAGGGAGGGGTTTAGTAGTGGTCGAAGACAGCCCATCGTGACGATCTTTACTCGTCCTGAGAGCAAATCACCACACATACCTAGCCACCAACGGTACGGCCACGGCTCCGCCAACGAGCCCGATTACGTTGACAGCGATCAACACTAACAGTACGCGACACACCCGATTCCGGTACCATCCTTGTATGGTTCCCATGTCATCGAGGATATGCTCGAGATCTCCGACGCGTGGTCGGCGGATGGTTGCTTCTACAAGAGCAGCTATCCACCCTGAGCGGAGGAGGGGATTGACTGCGGTGAAGGGAGCGACGAGGGTCGCGATCAGGATCGTGAGGGGGTGAGCTAGAGCGATGATGGCGCCGAGTGCGGCGGTGGTGCTGGTTGCGACGACCCATGATAGTGCCATCGCGCTACCGGTTTCCCGCCCCGAACGAAAGAGGCCAAGGAGGATAAAGAAGATAATCATCGTTGGAATCATCCATCGAAGTACCTGCCCAATGCTTCTGGCGGTCGGGATATCCTCGAGTCGCTCGAGGTCAACGGCAATCTGTTCGCGGAGGATTCGGGCGATGCCGGGAAGGTGCCCAGCACCCACCACCATAACGAGGGGATATTGCTGAGCGGTGCGGATTTTCTCTGCCATGTACTGGTCTCGTTCGGCGATGAGGGTCCTCTCCACATCGGGGAATACCTGGCCAAATTCCTCGAGCGCGGCGGAAAGGACATCTCGTTGTTTAAGCCTTTCGATATCCTCGGGCTTCACCCGTTCTCCCGAGATAAGTCCAACGACGATTGCAGAAAGGAGCTTTATCGCCGAGAGGAAACCGAGATGGGCCCACACCCTCTTGAGGGTCGTACGGATTGCGCGATCAGCGAGAATAATATGAGCACCTATCTCTTCAGCTGCGGCAGCGCCTTCGAGCATTTCGGCTCCGGGTCGCACTTCCGTTATCGCGCCGAGTTTTTTCTGGAACGCCGCGAGGAGAAGTTGGCTCAACAATAGGTGTCCACGCCCTTGACGGATAGCTTCAACAACATCCATTTTTTTCCACCGCTCTGGATCTCGTAGTGCTCGCATCCGTGCATCACATAATTCAACAGCAACCGATTGAGGACGAATGCGTTCGATTACTGAACGGGCAAGAGCAACACTTTCCTTGCTAATGTGCGCGGTGGCGACGAGATAGACGATCCCTTGCGGTAGCACGATCTGCTCGACATGGTCGTGGCTGTAGTTTGAATCGGAGTTGGTATTGGAAGATGAGTCAGGCATGGTGAGAATAGCGTGATGGTTTAATTCGTGGCAATTAGCTGAGCTCACCCGAGGGCAGAGAGCGTTTGTTGAGGAGGAGCGAATTTCCCACTACCACGAGGTCGGAAAGCGCCATGGCAAGTGCACCGTATGAGGGAGAAATAACGCCCGTCATCGCGAGAGGGATGGCGATGGCGTTATATCCGAACGCCCAAATGAAGTTGGCGATAATCGTTCGATAGGTCGCTGTTCCGAGTTCGAGAAGAGCAGGGATGAGCTGAAGCTGGGGACCGAGAAGGATCACATCTCCACTCTTCAACGCGGTCTCCGCTCCTCCGCGGATCGCGATACCGACGGTTGCCTCGGTGAGCGCAAGGGAATCGTTTACTCCATCACCAACAAATGCAATCGGTGAAGATACCCGTCTTTTGCGGATGTGGTCTAGTTTTTCAGCCGGGGAACAATGAGCATGCCAGGAAGAAATCCCTATCGTTCGAGCAATCCGCTCAACTCGATGGGTGGTATCACCACTCAGAAGAAAGGTTTCGATCCCTTGCTTGCTTAAAGTGGTCATGACCCTTGACGCATCAAAATTGAGTGAGTCTTCAATCATGACCTCACCGAGGATTGTTCCATTTTTTAGGACAGCTATTGAGAACGCGGCATCAGTGCGATCGTTTGATGCAGGTTGGGGACGGAGCTCAAGGGTATCTCCGTTCGCCGACCGGCCTGTAATACCCTCGTT
Source organism: Pseudomonadota bacterium (assembly GCA_900299205.1). Lineage (GTDB taxonomy): Bacteria > Bdellovibrionota_C > UBA2361 > UBA2361 > OMIW01 > OMIW01. The sequence continues at coordinate 18,499 of OMIW01000170.1, read as the reverse complement.
TCTTCTGTCGATGACTGAGGTGAGCTCTGTGAGGGGGGAATCCGCGAAATGAGTAACGAGGGAGCGGGCTATTGGATGAGTTGAGTGGGCCTCGAGTGTCCTGATTATCGATCTGAGCTCATCGGTTGCAGGTAGCGGGCAGTTTATCGAGGTGACAGTAAAATTCCCATTTGTGATGGTCCCGGTCTTATCAAATCCCACCTGTCTAATCGATGCGAGAGCTTCGAGTATCTCACCACCTTTAATCAAGACTCCGTGGCGAGCTGCCCTCCCGAGTGCAACTGACACCGCGGTTGGGGTTGCAAGCCCAACCGCGCACGGACACGATGCAGCCAGAACGGCGATTCCTCGGAGAAGGGCGTCGAGAAAGGTAACTCCAAAAAATGCCCAAGAGATGAGAATCGTTCCGGCTGCGAGCGAACAAACGATGGGAATGAAGATGCCACTCACTCTGTCGCCAATACGTTGAATCGGGGGACGATGCATCTGGCTGTCTGCGAGGAGGGCGATGATCTGACCGAGGGTTGATTGTGCGCCGACTCTTGTCAGTCGGACCTTGATGGAGCCTGACGTGAGCAACGTGCCTGCAATAACGGAGTCCCCCCGACCTCTATGAATCGGTATCGCTTCTCCGGTCATCATCGATTCATCAGTAATCCCCTCACCCCAGTAGATGGTGCCGTCCCCTGGGATTGTTTCGCCCGCATTGACAAGAACTCGGTCACCTACAACAAGTTGAACCGACGGAACTCGCTCGGTTTCTGCCTGCTCACCGACGCCGCGGACGACAACGACGATCTCCGGCGCGAGCTTAACGAGGTCATCCATCGCCGAGTTGGTCCGAATCAGTGCACGCTTTTCGAGAACCTGACCGAGAAGGGCAAAAGTGATAATCGATGCTGCGGTTTCACTGAGGTGATGACCCATACCGGAGCGGGTGACATCGGCGAATATCCCCGCAACGAGGCTCGCTGTTGCTCCCCCAATGATCAGGGTCTCCATTGTCGGATAGCCACTAAGTGCTGACCTGAACGCAGAGCCACCTAGCTTTGAGGCTCCAAGCGCCCAAACGGCGAAGCCGAGAGCGTGATAGACAATCGGTTCATGGATAAGGGGAGCGTGCATGATCATGCCCGCCCACAGAGGAAGAGTGAGCAGGGAGGCGATTAAGAAATGACGGATGGGAGGAGGTTCGCTTGAGGGAGAGATAGCGAATTGGGAGCTCACAGGAATGAGGGAGTATCCAATCTTCCCGATGGCAGAGACGAACTGCTCGGGGTCTCGACTAGGAGGGATCGTAAAAAGAACGGTACGAAGGGGAATATTGAGGGAGACATCACGAGCGCCCTGCTTGCGCAGCTCACGCTCGATGGCGGTGGCGCATGAGGCACAATCCATTCCTCCGACCTCGTAACGGTGCAAGGTGCCGGCTCCCTCTTCGGGTCGGCATTTCACGGGAGAAGGGGGGCTATCGGTCATAGTGGTGGAGGGAGATGATATGGTTATCCTTACGAATGGGCGAGAGAAAAGAGCCGCTCTGCGTTGAGGGTGGTGGTCGCTGCAACCTCTTCAAACGAAACGTTGTGCGCTTTGGCGAGCCATTCAGCGGTGAAACGGGTAAAGGCGGGTTCACATCGTTTGCCCCGATGAGGTTCGGGGGCCATATACGGGCCATCCGTCTCGACCATAATCTGAGAGAGAGGGATTTGTGCCGCGATTGCGCGGGTGGCCTCAGCTTTTTTAAAGGTAAGAACTCCGGTAAACGAGACCAGAAAGTTGAGCTCTCGGAGTCGGGCCGCGAAGGATGCATTCTCAGAGAAGCAATGAAAAACACCCCCTACCGCATCACCTCCATGCTCCTGAATGAGTCGAATGCAGTGTTCTCCTGCCTCGCGGGAATGGACGATGAGCGGCTTACCGACCCGACGGGCGAGCTGTATTTGGCTGACAAACCACTCCTCTTGTCGAGGTAGTGGGTCTTTGTTCCAGTGGAGGTCTATCCCCGTCTCACCGATCGCGACCACCTGGGGGTGGGATGCTCGTTTTTCGAGAAGGGCGAGGCTGTCGTCGGTTATCGGACAGCTCGCATCAAGCGGATGGACTCCGACCGAACACCAAACGGTACCATGATGCTGCTCAGCTATCGAGATGGCACGCCCCGCCGATTCGATGCCGTACCCCGAGCCGATCGTGATCATACGGGTCACCCCCTGCTCGATAGCCCGCTCAATTACTCCTTCACGGTCCCCGTCGTAGGGAGGAGCATCGAGATGGACGTGCGTGTCAATCAGTCGGATATCAGCGGGAGACGAGCCGGACATCATCGAATGCGAGCCCCCAATGGAAGATGGCAATCGGGCTCTAAAACGGCGAGCACCGAGTCGTCCTCTGAAGACCCTGCAAGGAGCATTCCCTGGCTTTCGAGGCCCATCAGCTTTGCGGGAGTTAGGTTCGCAACAATTGCGACGCGACGGCCAACAAGAACGTCGGGTTCATAATGGGTGCCGATGCCCGCGAGGATCTGACGGCTGCCGAGTAATTCTCCGAGGGAAACCTGAAGTTTTAGCAGCTTTTTCGATTTGGGCACCCGCTCCGCAGATACGATCTGCCCGACTCGAAGCTCAACCTTCATGAAATCGTCAATCGAGATAAGAGGAGTGGTCGGGGCCGGGGGCGTCGCAGGCGGCTCAGAGGGGGTCGTTTCAACAATTAGCGGTTCAGTGGACATAAGGGGTACCTCTCGAATACGGTTTGTCGGAAGTCGATTTAGTGCTGGTCGGATGAGTGCTCACTCCGTAAGTGGACATTTTCCCGAGTTGTTAGCGCCAAGGAATTATATCACAGGGTATACGAGGAGAGGAGCTGCTCGCGATTGACCGCCCACGGTTGGGTGGCTGCTTCGGGTGATAGTGAATCGAGAACTGCGGTTAAGACAGATACGGCGCCGAGATTGCGGTCAACGATGAGACGCTCGGCGGTTAGGGCATTCGTTAAGGCGATAGCAAGTCGTCGTTGAAGGGGTGCAGAGCCGCTGTCTCGCATGAGGCACCGGAGGTATCGCTGGAGTATGAGAAGTTTTACTCCAATGTCATCCTTTTTCTGCGCTAACTCTCGAGCATGCAAGACCGCATCTGATGACCCTCCCGAAAGGACTGCATCAACCCCCGCACAGATAAGAGTCACGAGCTGTTGATGTTCTGACAGCAGCGTCGCTACCGTTGAGGAGCCCTCCGCCATGCGCGCAATGATGGTGATAGGGTCCTCGATTGATGGGTCAGTGTGAGGAGCTAAGGAGAGGGTTTCAGATGTACCCCCTCTCGACCAAAACGGGGCAAAGTAGAACGGTTGGCATCGCGAGAGAATCGTTGCCGGAAGGAGGGTGGGAGCAGCGGTCACGAGTATGAAATGCGTCCCTGAACGGGGCTCTTCGAGTGATTTTAGAAGCGCGTTCGCGGATTGGAGCGACATCGACTCAGCAAAATTGAAAATAATAATCCGTGGACCTCCATCAACTGTTCGCATCGCGAGTGTGCCGAGAAATGATCGAAAAGCCGCCGTGGTCCAGGTATCAGAGTCGGAGAAATCAAGTTGATGCAGATCGGGATGGATGCCCGAGTCAACGAGGTGACAGTTACGGCATTGATCGCACCCAAGGGTCGTTCTGGATGTCCGCTCCTCTGCTGATGTCAGACAAAGTAACCCCTTTGCAAGGTGGAGGGCCAGCCGCGCCTTTCCGATCCCTCGCTCGCCATGAAAGAGAAGCGCAGAGGGAAGCCGGCCTTTGCGAATAAGTCGCTCAAGGGTTTGACGGACGGTGGCGCACGGCTTGGATGAGGGAACAGCGCTCATGACCTGGATTAAATCGCGATACAAAGTTAATCTAATCGAGAGTGCGGTAAGAGGCGAGCTATTGCCTCTTGGGCTTGATTAAGGAGAGTTTCGGGCTTCTCACGAGCATCGAGGATGAGAAATTGCTCGGGGAGTGATGCTGCCATATCGAGAAATCCCTCACGGACCCGTCGATGAAAAGCCAGATCTTCCTCCTCGAAGGTATCCCGTTCGCTCGAAGGTGCCTGATTCCGAGCGCTTGCTCGTCGAAGCGCCTCTTCAACCGGCAGATCAAGGAGAATGACGAGATCGGGGCGCAGTCCTCCTGTGGCGAGTGTATTAAGCTCAGCTAACCTTTCACGATCGAACCCCCGCCCATATCCCTGGAACGCCACTGTCGAGTAGGTATATCTATCGCAGAGAACCACTGTTCCCTGAGCGAGGCTCGGCATAATCAACGAGCGAACGTGCTCGGCGCGGTCTGCCAGAAAGAGAAGTATTTCAGTCTCTCGACAGAGTGGGGTTGGACTTCCTAGAAGAATACTTCGAAGCTGCTGGCCGAGGGGAGTACCCCCTGGTTCGCGGGTACAGCGAAACGAAAGACCTTGGGAGGTGAGCCACCCAGAGAGCGCGGACAGCAGAGTGGATTTTCCCCCTCCATTGATGCCTTCGATAACGATAAAGGGGGCGGGTGAAGTATTAGGGGTAAGAGTCATAGCCCCTTGTTCTACACCGCTTTTGCCCCTCTGAGAACCCCCTGCTCAGAGAGGGGGGGGGCATCGGCTGCTTGCTTCTGCCGAACCTGAAATGGGGGCGCATCGCGCTAGATGTCTCAAATTATTTGATGCCCAGGTACAGTTCAATACCATACCGAAGCTGCTTCGTCGTGTACGGCTTGGTGATATAATAATCGACGCCGTGCCGATATCCCTCTAGAACATCCTCCTCGGTGTCGCGAGCGGTGATAAGAAAGAGGGGGATAGTCTGATATTGGGGCATCTCTCGGAGCTTTTCGATAAGCTGGTAGCCATTGAGATAGGGCATCATAAGGTCGAGTAATCCGAGGTCAATCGGCCGGCCGGCGAGCTGTTCTATTACTTCACGCGGATCGCCGAATGCGATGTAGCCGTAGCCAAGGGCCTCAAGCATCGCGCATAAGGCAGTGCGACTGGTTTCGTCATCTTCGACGACCAAAATAGTCTGAGTTTGCGAGCATTTGTCGTTCGCTTCGTTCGTGGTCATCCTTCAACTCTCAGAGGGGATATGATCGAAATTCTCTTTTTATGATGAGAGGTTGATGAAGGGGGGAGCAAAGTTCTCGATTCAATTAGCCCACCACTCCACAATATAAGCGAACTCGCTTACCCCCATGAAGGAAACAAAGCTTTTCCTCCACCGAAAGGCCAAGAGATGAGGCTGGCAGTCCTGAAGGGAGGAGAACCGCCAACGTCGATCCTTTCGCCCTTTTTTTTGCCGCGAGACCAAAACGGTTGAGTAGTTTGAGCGCAAAACCCGGCTCTTCGAGGCGAGCGCCGTACGGTGGATTGCAGATGATAAGGCTGCCCGGCAGGAGTTGAGGAAGATCGCATGCGTCGCGACAATAGAAGCGAACAATGTGCCCTACTCGAGCCCGTTCGGCGTTTTTATGAGCTTGAGTCGTTGTTTCGCAATTGAGATCAGAGCCCTCAATCGAAAAGGTGTTTGCAAGAGGAGATCGGGCTTCCTCCTCGCCCGGTTCTGCCCCCTTTGCACCCACTTCACTTACCACGCTTGACCATGCGCCACGATTCAGCGCGGGCCAGCGGTGAAAGCCAAAGGTGCGAAGCACACCTGGGGCGATATTACCTGCGACCATGGCGGCCTCAATCGGGATTGTGCCGGAGCCACAAAAAGGGTCGATTACGGGCACTGATGGATTCCAATCAACGGCTCGTAGTATCGCGGCTGCGAGGGTTTCCCTGAGCGGTGCGGAACCAGCGGCGAGTTTATAGCCTCTGTGATGGAGGGGAGCTCCGGAGGTGTCGAGGCTGACGGTGCACTGATTGCGAACGATTCTGATCGATAGCTGAATCTTCCGATCATCCCCCACCTCGTTTTGTTTGCCGAGGGTTGATAGCCCGCCTAGCTCTATCGCTTCTCGAGCTGCCTTCTCGATGGCACCTGTGTGATAGAGTGTTGATGCGTGAGAGGTCGCGCTAACCGTGATGGGTGTATCTTTGTCGGCGAATTGGTTGAGCTCACAACGAGCGAGGAGCTTCGCAATATCGGTAAATCTATGAGTTTCTCCCTCACAAAGGCGAAGATAGATCCGAGAGGCTGTGCGTAAAAGAAAATTACATCGATAGAGATCTCGGGTGGAGCCGATAATCGAGACCCCTCCCTCAATCCTTTTCGCCTTTGGATACCCGAGAGACCGTACCTCTGCGAGAGTAATGTCCTCGAGACCTGGAGAGGAAACGACGTAAAAAGATAGCTTCATACATAGCCCTGAAGGTAACTATTCAGCCCACCTTTTTAATAGAGTTACGCGAAAGAGATCAAAAGCATGAAAAGCTTCGGTGTTCTTGGTGGCTCGACTCGCTGGACGCTCGTCAGCAGTTTTTTGCTGAATAGTGAGTTGTCTCCCCCCAGCGGGCGTTAGCCCGCCTCCCTGGTGGGGGAGTTGGTGGAATTACAGGGAGTGAAGAGTAATCCCTAAAGTATTCACAAGTGCGCCTCGCAGATAATATGTGCGATTATTTGAGGGCTAGCCTCGATTATCCCTGAAGTCGCTCGCTCGTTTTCTTGGCGAGTCCGAGAATCGAATCAATATAGGGGTCGCTTTTGTTGTAGTGCCAGATTACCGCTCGCTTCTCGTGATAGCTCGCCCCTGGTTTCCACCCATTCGCCGAGAGGAAGTGGGCTACCGAGAGGATGCTGTCAGCAGGGGTGAAGAGAGATATCTTTCCGTTACCATCTCCATCCACAGCGTACTTCATGTAGCTCTCAGGCATGAACTGGGGCATGCCGAAAGCTCCCGCTACAGACCCCTGGAGCTCGAATGGATCGATACGGTCGCGCATGACCATATGAAAGAAGGCAACCGCGTGCGGGTAGAATGTTTTTTCCAAATAGTGAGCTCTGTCTGCAACAGCTTGTCGAGTGACGGTTCGATCCACCGATGAAAGGCGACGGTAATTCCAGTCAATGTTGACCGGCTCAGAGACAGAGGCAACCCGAGCAATCCGATTGATGACAAGCTCTCTTCCGAGATATGAGCCGAGTCTCGTTTCTACTTCAAGAATCGAGGCGATGACCGCGGGCTCCACCTGATATCGCTTCCATGCCCGATCAAATGTGCGCTGATGCTGGCGAATGAAGTCCGCAGCTCGCTTCGATCTCTTATAAGAAACAACTCCCTGATACATATCAGTGGTCTCTTGCGGCTGGAGGCGAAACGGAACCGCTTCACGTGCGGGGAACCGTGGGTCGCCGAATACTTGGGTGAGCAGAGGGGTCGGTATTCCGTCTGCAGCAAGTTTGTCGGCGAGGAAATCCCAACCTCGGTACCGTTCCACTTTCTTGAGGGGAAGCCGAGATGTCATCGGCATGACCGGTGGAGTACACGCTGTTGTACCGGCAACAGCGAGGAGGCAAATCGCTTGACGGATATGGGAGGGGAGGATACCTGCGCGCATGGGTGATTTTGACGAAAGAGAGAGAGTTCGATTTTTCATTAGAATTGGGCCTTTTGAATCTTTATCTTCCATCATAATCCTTTTTCTAAAAATATCGATCCGGCTGTAATTTGTTTATCTGAATGCTTTCTAAAGCACTACGCAGTTGCCGCAAGCTTGCTTATTAATTCACTCATGACAAGCTCAGGGCTCAGTGAGCGATTTTTCAGTTTGCTATCAGCGGTCAGTATCGCCCTGTAGCACGAGCGGAGAAATGGGGGACTCATCCGTGCCGCGACTTCTCGCTGTTTCCCGTATGCCCACGGCTGGAGACCAAGTTTTGCCTGAATTACTCCATCCGGTATACCCCGAGCCCGCATTGATTGGATGCTGAGGTAGGAGCCGTATATTTTTGCAATCAGGCTTACGAGGGGAAAAGGACTGACCCCTCCCGCAAGCAGCGTGGAAAGGAGAGCCTCTGAAGCCCCACGGTTTCTTGCCGCAAGCGCGTCGACGAGTGCGAACTCTTTCGCTGCTGGGGGGACTTTGACGATGAGAGAGCAAGCTTCGACTGTCAGGGCCTCATCAGATTCAAGGGAAAGCGCGCATACTTCAATCAGGTTAGCAATCGTATCGAGGCATCCATCACCCCCGTTGGCTAGCATTTGCGCAGCGTCATTCGCTATTTTTGAGATACCTCGGGCTTTGCATTCTGCACGAATCCATTCAATCAGTTCGATTTCTTTGAGTGGTGCGTAGGCTACTGCAGCACCGAGGGAGGCTGCAATTTTTGCAATCGGATGAGTCGTCCCGAGGGGGTCGCCTTCAAAGATTATCGGAGTGTGAGGTCCCCGAGCTTTCATGAGCTCCTCACTTATACCCTTTGCTATCGCGAGGGGGAGCTCATGAGCGCGTCGTATGACAAGAAGCGAGGAGGCCGGCTCAAAAAGAGAGAGCGAGAATAACTCGAGCCTGAGTTGTGAAAGTGAGACTTCCCCTCCTCGGTGAGACCTTCGCGCATCCTTCGAGGTAAAACGACATTCGAAGTGGTGAAGGGCGTGAGTGCGGCGGATGGCATCGGGGCTCGTGATGAGGGTCGTGCGCGGAGGCGTGCTTTTGGATAGCAAGCCGCGCAGGATCGTATCGGGGGTTGAGGACATGAGACGCAGGTCGGCGATGTTACGATTTTGTCGAGAGAGGGCCTCTAGAAATAGCATTAGTTATCGATAAAGGGAAATAAAATACTTTCGATTTTTCTCGCGTGTGGTATGATTCGCCGCGGAAGTTGGCGCGTTCGGCCGCGCCCAAAATGAGGGGGGAAGCTATGTTGGAAAGTCCCGATTTTGACAATTTTGAAGCAATCCGCCGAGGCTCTTCGAATCGTGCGGATGCCGGCGAATCGGCGCAATTAAATAATGATCGAGCGATTTATCAGGGCGAGTTAGTCATGACTCGACCTCTCTCGTTTGTTGTCAATCAAATGCGAGTGTTCGGTACCTGTGATTTTGCGGGATGTCGCTCCGAGAAAGATGTGGTTGAGCTGTTGGGTCACTATGGTTCTGTCTCTCAGGATAGCACGCACGTCTCAGCGGAGCCGAGTAAGGAGTGGCATGCTGCATGGCATGGAGGCTCTTCGAATGAGGTCGCGGTGCTGTCCTTTTGCCGACGCATCGGTCAAGATGAATTCGGGAAGCCGTTTGCCGTTCCTATTTATGACGGTAAATTGGTGGTGTGGGATCCGGAAGAGATGCATGCTCTTCCTCATGATGAGGGTCGTTCGCCAAAATTCTTCACGATTAGGGTTAGTAAGGACGATTTAGTGGCAGCCCAAGAGATCCTTCTACAGGAAGATAATGCGGGGTGGGCGGAGAGACCTTCGCGACCACGATTCTGCTCATAATCGGGAAGTTAGGCAGGACATGGACCGACTTCATGGATGACTGCTCGGTCCTGTAAAGACCCTCTGGAGATTCTTCGGCATTCAGCCGCTTCTCATCTCATTTTGGTTTTTTCCCCGGAACTTCGGTCCTTGTGCGCCCGGGCATCTGCATTCTCGGTAAGATGAGCAAACACGTCTCGTGTGGGTGGGACGCTAAACTCGATCGGATCGGGGTACGATAATCGAGAAAATTGTTTACAGGCCTCTCATGTGAAAATTAGTGAGGTATGACGAGGAAGATTCTTACATCCCATCCTACCTCGCCACGGGTTGTGAGCTCATTGGTAAGATGATAAGAACTCCTTAGCCTCGCCTTCAGTCATTCGCTGAAATACCTGAACACCTCCTGCCTGAAAATGAACCCCACGGCTGGTCGCTACTACCGCAGGCTCAAAAACCTCCTTAGCATTTGCGTTAACAAGAGCTGAACTATTGGCTCGTCGTAGCCAAACATACTGCTCTCCGTTTTCGTTTTTACCCGGGTCAGGAAGATAAACTGGATCGAGAAGGTCTCTTTTCGGCCCTGAGCACCAGGTTACCAATACGTCATGCTTGTTCATCTCACGACCGCTATACCAAGCTGAAAGAACTTGGGGACTATGCATCGTACTCCAACGAACATCGGTCTCGTGATCTGAACCACGATTCATACAGTGTCCAGTGCCATCAAAATAAATGAGGGCTGGTGCGCCGAGAAAGCGACTGTGAGAAAAAAGACCTAACTCCTCCCGCAGTGCTTCTTTTTTTAACCACAGTTGCGCGTACTGCTTTTGCCACGGCTCAGCTTCGGCAAAAGAACGCGAGCAGAATTCGGGTTTGTCATACGCATTATGATTTCCCCCTTGAGAGGCGAGATATTGTGCGCCGTACGACCAGATACGGGCCTCGGAAGGTGAAAAGGTCGTTAGAAACTCCACTCCCAAGGCTGCTGTTGAGACAATTCGCCTCTCTATGAGTGCGTCTTTCTCTGAGCATCCGAGTTTGTCCTCTCCCGGCAGGAGAAGATTTTGTTCCGCATTCCAGTGGTGACGACATCGGGCATTCGATCTCTCGAGCCGAATTTTCATATCGTCATAAAGGGTATGTCCATCGTGAGGGCTTACGGGAAGGACTCGGTATGAATAGGCAAGGGGGCTTTTCGGATCAAGCTGATTTCGCGAGTAACTGACACCATTCCCATTGAAAACATTGGCCACAGATCTGATCATTCCTGTACGTGCATCACCCATCGCATCCCGCGGAATCTCTCTTCCGCCGAAAAAGTCCTGAGTACGAATTTTTGACTCTGGATATACTCGTGCGGTTGGGGCGTACGGCTCGATACGGAGCCAATCATAGCTTCCAGGTCCGGATGAGCCGCAATCACCAGTTTCGGCGGTTATTCTGCACCCATATTCGTTGGCAATCTGACTCAATACATGGAATGAACGCGCCTCTGGGTTGAATTCTCCACGCCGATCGCGACCAATCATAATTCCTTGGTCGATCCGAATATCAGCACCCAACCTAAATACACCCTCAGCTGCCCGAAAAAAGTAAGCACCTCCTTCGCCCACAATCGACTCGAGGGAATTCGGGGTATAGCTTCGACCCTGAGCAGGGGTGAAACGGAACGCATTGCCGCAACCAGAGTGGTCTCGCAAACGCCCATCTGGATAGGTTGCATAATACCCCTCTCGGTCAAGACCCCGAAAGTTGAGGGTGGGGCCCTTAAAGTGATATGAGGGATCATCATTGGATTCGAACGAATGAGGCACCACATCGAAAGCGACGCGAAATCCCCCCCTGTGAAGTGAATCAATCGTTTCGATAACCTCCCGCCAGGGATTGCTCTTGTCCGATACGACTCGGGGTTCAATAGCAAAGTGACTAATCGGCATGAATCCCCAAACGTTCTCTGCATGAGGATTCAGCTTTCCATCCGGACCGTAAAACGTCGGTACTTCGGTGCCAAAAGCGTTTATAGGAAAAAACTCAACCTGATTGAAACCTTTCAATAAATGTTCCTGAACCCACGGGCTCTGCAGAGCTTTAAGTGTGCCTTGGGTTCCTTCAAAGCCGGCCCCAAGCTGTTGATCGGTGAGGTCTGTTGTCATACGGGGATGGACTTTGACTGTTCTGATATCCGTGTAACTGGGCGCTGGAGTTATCGCTTTGCCCTGACGATCTCGGATCGCCGCCTCAAGCGGATCTTGTCGAACGATGCAGTGCAGCGGATCGTGATGCTTCGCAGATGGGGTCTCGTTTCTTCCAGGGATCTGGGTCCAGCGGAACTCGGACAGCTCGTACGCATAGGGATCGGCGAGGAGTTCGCCGGTAGATCTGTTGCGGTAGGCAAATCGAGTACCTTCCCCGATTGAGTTGCCACCGTCATTTACCCCGACGAAATAACGACCACCTTCTAGCTTTTGCATCGGGACAACAGTACTCGGTTGGCTATCGCCCGGGTTCGCAAAGAGCACCAAGTCGAGTGGCTCAGTTCGAGTCGGTGTCGTGTGGACCAGAAAATACACCGCTGACGAAACGGTTGGCTCGAAGAGAGGTCCCTGCTTACGAATGTCCGCTTGATACAGTTGTTCAATCGGAGGGGTCAGCGTGTGTGTATAGGTGATCGAGGAATTAGGAAGAAGCTCTTTCCAGTTCTTGGGGTCAGGGACAGAATCCACAGTTGGTAAGTAATGATTCGTTGAAGGCGCACGTGTGGGACGGCTGATTTCGAGCGGAGGTGAAGAGGGATCAGCCCGAATAGTGTGCTCAGGGGGCTGAAGCATCTCTGGCTGCGCCAGAGTGGCTCCTGAGTAAAAGGAGCTCCCAGAATGGGGGGTATAAGGGGGCTGGCGGTGCTGTTCGGGGGTGGTGAGATCCATGTCCGGGCTCCTTCTGAGAGGTCAGCGCAACTAAGCGATCGCGGTCATCGCCACGATTAGGCGGTACATGTATGGCTAAAGGCCATGGGAGCATCATATGGAATGCCTCTCTGAAGAATCAGTGAGGGCGACATTCCGATATAAACTCTACGAATCACCGGAAAAAATGTAACCAAGGAGTACGTCATGATAATCCTCGCAGCATGGGGAGCTATAAGACCCCCAATGAGGTGGCGGCAAAGTCCACAGGCGCATGGTAGACCGTTCGGTGACGGAACCACCCGCAGGTTTTTAAACAACGACGAGATAATGACGAAGAACCGTTGAAAAACAGCTCTGTCGCACAAATCCCCAAAGAAGTGGTGGATCGTCTGCCCTATGACGTTGGTCAAAGAGCAGAGGCGAGAGCGAACTCAACGAGTGGGAGGTAACTGAGATCTCCAGGAAGCGAGACCAACCTCTTCACCATGACGGATAAAGGAACCACTGGAAAATAGGCCGTTAGAAGGCGCATGTCTCGATGGTATCGCACCCACGGTTTTTGGCAAGACACAAAGTCTACCGGACGGGCCAAGTTATCGAAAATAAAAGCATCGAGGGGGGCCAGCCGTGCCAAGGATCTGGGGAAAGGTGGCAAATGATGGGGTGGGGAAATGCCTAGAGCCGGAATCGAACCAGCGACACGCGGATTTTCAATCCGCTGCTCTACCAACTGAGCTATCTAGGCGAGGCCTTTAGCTCGGGGAGGTTACCATGGTGGGCAGTTCAGTTCAAGTGGCGGGCAACAAGTTGATTGAATTTCCCCCGACGGCAAGATTGTCCCGTTGCCTTTTTTTGGTCTTGTCGACGCCGAACCTATGGACCTCTGTTAGCACCTTCGCCCGGGCTGAAATTGTTTAGCTCCGCAAGATACAGATGCAAACGTGCCACATTACCGAATCAATCGGAACGAATGTCGCTAATGTAAAGGTCCTCGTTTTCGTTGAGACGCTTCGACTTCCGGCCGATCCGATTCAGGATTGACTTCGCTGTTTGGTGGAGAGGAATTGCTACAAGGAATTGGCCCCTCTGCGTGAAGAGTCAAGTTTCTGATTCGCTACTTTCGTCATTCTCCGAGACGATACGGAGCCCGAGTATCTTCCACCTTTCCCGTAAGCTTCGGCCCCCAAGAGCGCACAAAGCGATGATCGGAGAGGTGAGTGCATAAATGAAAAGGTAACGACGGAGCGGAAGGGCTTTTTGATTGGTTACAAGGCGTGTACCGGATACGAGAAAGCCGGGAGTAGTGCCCCAGAGGAGGAGAGAAACCGTCCGACAAAGGCAGAATGTAGGTCCAAGAAGGGCAAGGAATAGGATAGTGCTGAAAGTAGCATCCGGTAGGGCGATAAGCTCAGGTTTAACGAGGGGCACGGATGCTCCAGTGAGTGCGAGCACGGTGGCTAAGAGGAAAATCGTGACAGTCAGGTCAGTTGCTGTGGCAGTGAGACGGGCTTGAAGGTGAGCTGTTTTGAGCCTCACAGGGATAGTTTTCGGTATTCTTGGTTCTGCCACTGTCGCCGATGCAGAGCTCTGAGAGGGCAAATTGGCGACGATCTCGCTCGCATGAGCTAGCTCGGGAGAGGTATGAAGCAATCGGGGTTCGGCAGGGTCGTTCTGTCGATGGTACTGAACACCGAAACTAGGCTGGTCAATTTTATCGGGATGGGCCAGAGACTGTTCAAGAAGATCGAATAGGAGGTCGACCTGCTCGCTCCGTTCCCGCACGATGAGGTCGCTCAGAACGAGTTCTTGGGGAGCGGTGGCGTCGTGCTCAGCGAGAGAGGCCAAGAGAGCATCAAAGAGATAGCCTATCGAGGAGGTGGACGTGGTTGTACCTTGGCACTCATCGCAGGGCTCGCTTCCACGATTCTCTCGGTGACAAGATGGGCAGTGGTGGATGTTCGACACCTTCATCATAAAACAGGAAAAAGGGAGAGCTCTCTAAGTCCACGGCAGAGAGGGGAATTCAGGATGTACTTCCTTCTACCTTACCTTGCTGGTGCCGACCCAACCAGAGGGCGTATGCCCCAGCAATGGCGGAGATAACTGCGGTCTGGCACCGAAGTCGCGAACTACCGAGCGTAACGGGGATAAAGCCCTGAGAGCGGAAGGTCAGTTCCTCTTCCGGAGTCATATCTCCCTCGGGGCCAAATGCGACTACCCAATCGGGGCGCTCGCTCCGTGGAAGATCCGCAAGAGGGCTGGCATCATCGCTGAGGGAGCAGAGAAATCGGGACGAATGGAGAGTGGGGAGGTCACGGAGCGCGCTCGCCAGAGTTGGTTCCCAGGTGACCTTAGGAACGAAAAGTTGGCCCGATTGTTTTGCGGCTGATTCAGCTATCTGACCCCACCGACGGAGGCGGTTCTCGCCATCGGTGGGAATTGACCGGCCTGCCTGCCAAAAGGTGATATTGGCGACGCCACACTCGGTTGCTCCCTCGACGATTGCGTCACTGGCGGGGCCTTTGGGAAGACCACAGAGAATTCTGGTGATGGGGCATTGGGCGGTTAGGTGGCCACCCTCATGGCAGTCACCCTTGAGGGGGCCATGAATGCGGAGCTTAATAGGGCCGTTTTGGGAGACGGTTGCCCGGTAGGCGCGCTGGTTGCCATCAACGACGGTGACCGCATCACCCACCTTCAGACGAAGAACCCGCTCAAGGTGTCGGAGGTCCTTCTCTTTTGGAGAAATCTCCCATCCACTTGAAATGAAGTCGTCGACGAAAACTCTTCGTTCGTGGCTCATAGGCTCATGATGATGGCGCGAGAGATGAACGAATCTTTACTGGTGAGGGGCGAGGCTAACTGACAAAACAATACGTCCCGCCCCTCATGGACCTTTAACAACCACACATCCCGAGGCGATGTTTGTGCTTGTTTTAGGTCCCCAATATTTCTACCGAGCCGCGTGAACGGCTTCCCCTCGGGAACGACTGGCAAGGCGGGCTCGCACATAGGGAAGCTTGTCGTAACCAACGAATCTTTCTCCGTCTATGAGAAGGGTGGGGGTATCGAAAACACCGAGTTTACGACCTCGCCGATAAACCCCTCGAACCCGCTCCCGACAATCGCTTGACGATACCTTGCTCAGGAAATCTCCGAGGTCTATATCAAGCTCGTCGCATAGCTCGCTCATAAAATGTTCGTCGTTCGGATTTTCTCCCAGCCCCCAACATTTGTGAAACACCTTGTAATTGTACTCCATGAGCACCCCCATGTCGGCAGCAACCAGCGCTCCGCGTGTCACTCGGCTCGGGTCGAATTCAGTTTCCGGCCAATTATCGGGGTAGGATAGGGGGAGACCAAGGTCTTCGGCGATTCTTTTGGTATCCTCGAATACATAGGAGAGTTTTTCCGCGAGAAGTGGAACAGGGGGGGGGGTATTTCCCGCAGCTTTTGCCGAAAAGGGTTGCCATAACACCTCCACTCCAAAATCGCGCGCGAGGTCATAGATGCCCTCGAGGGCGAGATAGGAGTAAGGACTCTGAAAGGAATAAAAAACTTCGATTGAAGTTGTCATACGGTACCCCTTGGAGCTTTTTTTTCACAATGAGCGGAGATTGATATTGCCGTGGCCAAGCAGGGCACCGAGGAGCTCTGCTTGTATGGGATCTTATCGCTTGGGTTGGCGTCCGATGACCCAATCCCGAACCAAACCGATCCCTCATCACACAGAGGGCTACTACTCTACCGCGAGCCACGATTATCCATTCACCGCATTTTTTCTTAAACTCAACGATTCTGAAAGGCGAATTGGCGGTGATGTTGAGCACTGCGGCGGTGTCCTCCCCGTCGACAAAGTCGAAGGGGTCCGCCCCTCTCTTAAAGAGGCTCCGCCCAAAAAACACCTGGCTCACCGCCAGATGTGAGTTGGTAACACACGCATGGACGGTGGCCGAATCAACAGGTGATGCCGTCGACCCCGTATCAAAATCAATTAATGGATAATCGCACCAATCCCCCCAAGTATCAATCCGGCTCCGCGATTTTTTGAAATGTGCTCTTTCTCGTGCCAGGCACGAGCGGAGGGGGGATGAGGAGAATCTTGATAATAAACGTAATTTCGAAAAAGTATCTTGCTTGGGATTCTTGCGGCAGAGACATTTTAAACTTAGTCTTGAGAGCTCGAGGGGTTGGGGAATCCGCCAACGGGCCTGTGAGTGCTATCCGAGATTCCCTCGTCGCTTATCCAAAGACTGCCTGAGAGGGCCTTCTCTCTTGATGCCCGTGTAGTTGCCACCATGACGGAACGAGTAACCCATCAAGATCGCTCCGACCTTGATCTTCAAGGAGCGGATCCCCTCAACAAGCTTATCTCCTTTCGGACGGGTGATCCGCTTCACTTTTGTCTCGAAGTCAATCCTCCCAGGGGAATTGACCACGACGGCGTCGTGGCCAGACTCAAGGGTAAACTGGGTGGCGTCTCTTTTATCAACGTGACCGATTCTGCTCTCGCGCGGATGAAGGCGGCAGCTCTTCCTTTTGCCAGTGTCCTCAAACGGGAACTAGGGGTGGAGCCCCTTGTTAACGTTTCATGTCGAGATCGGAATGTGATTGCCCTACAGGCTGACCTTCTGGGAGCTTCGATGTTGGGGATTCGCTCAGTAGTTGCTCTCACCGGAGATGCTCTCTCAGTTGGAGACATGCCAGCGGCAAAAGGGGTATTTGAGGTGAATTCAGTTGGGTTACTTGGGATTATTTCGTCTCTTTGCCGGGGAGAGGATCTCGCCCAGAATGCGCTAAAGGGCTCCCCGGTCATTACTCCCGGGGTTGTGGTTAATCCGAATGCGAGAAATATCTCCGCAGAATTGCGTCGATTAGAAAAAAAGAAGAATGCAGGAGCGCGCTATGCGCTGACTCAGCCAGTGTTTGATCTTCCGTTGGCGCGAACCTTTCTTGAGCAGGCTATCCAGATCGTTGAGTTGCCGATTCTTGTTGGGGTTATGCCGATCCGATCGGGTAAGGCAGGGCTGGCGATGAATGCGGTACCCGGGATAAAATTGCCCGATGAACTTGTGAAGGAGTGTCAAGATATAGGTGAGGGCGACTTTTCAGCCCGATCAATAGAGCGAGCGATGACAATTTGTGAGGGGATTAGGGGGCTCGTCGCGGGATTCCATGTTGTGTCAGGACCAGCACCGACCCTCGGGCTTGAGCTGGTGTCACTGCTCGTAAAGCAGTTTGGGATTAGCCAGTGAGGAGAGCGTCTGTTTGAGTTGGTTACGATTGATCAAAGGAAGATATCTGACGTTGAGGGACTCATTCGGGGCGTAATCATCGCGGCTAAGCGACGAAGACAAGTTCAAGGAAAAATATAGTGAGGCGATACGATGAGGCGACGAGAGGAGATGAGTTTTTTAGAGCGTATTTACGTTATTGAAGTCCTCAAAGGGCTTTCAATAACAACCTATCGGCTCATCCACAATTTTCTGCTGCATGTGCTCCATCTGATGGGACTTCGCAAAGAGGTCCCCGCTTCGGCAAGTATTCAGTATCCGGAGGAGCGACGGCAGTATCCGGCGCGGTATAGAGGGCGACATAGGCTGACGCTCTACGAAGATGGGGCAATTAAGTGTACATCGTGCTTTTTGTGTGCGACGGCTTGCCCGGCCCGGTGTATTTACATTGAGGCAGCCGAGCATGATGACCCACAGGTGGAAAAATTTCCGCTTCGCTACGAGATCGATACACTCCTTTGTATCTACTGCGGATACTGCGTCGAGGCGTGTCCGGTTGATGCAATCAGAATGGATACGGGTCTGCACCCCGAGGTTTATCCGGCCGATCCCCGCAATTATATCGAGGATAAAGAGACTTTGATGGCTCGGTCTCGTATTCTTGAGCAGAAAGGTCCAGGGCAATATTTCGCGGACCACATGAAGAAGATGCAGACGTTTGAGCGGGATCCATTTTCATCCGTAGAGTGAATTACCTCTCGATCAGTAATCAAGACTGCGAGAGTGGTTGCCCTATTTGCAGCGTTGCGCGGAGAGTTCTGTGAGTCGTCTTTGGCAACTTTCGGGAATCGTCTGCTTCTGGCTTTTTAGCCTGAGCGGCAGTGCGACCAGTTCGTTCGCCCAGCCTCGAGAGCTTCCCCCGGGGCTACCCCCGATTTCGACATCTCTCAGCGAGGGAGAGACGATGATTGATGTCGATTCTGTCGATGAGTT
>OMIW01000169.1 GCA_900299205.1 Pseudomonadota bacterium | reverse complement strand
GTCGGCAAGCCTCACAACGAGAAGGTGGCAACAAGGCCCCCAGGTAACGAAGGCCCTCTGATAGCATGCCAGTGGGCTGATTGAGGGGGCTGATTGATGTAGTCAGGTAAAATAAAGGCGCTACCAATCGCTTTACGCCATTGGTAGCGCCTTTATTTTTAAAGACACCTTTGAGAGAGGCGTCGTTCCGCGACTACCTCTCGGGGAACCCCTCTACACTCCAGCGGAGACCTCTTCAGCCTCCTCCCGACCAGCGCCTCTAGTCACCTTGTCGGTCGCCATCTCGAGGGTTAGATACTCGATTACATCGAGTGCCGTGTATGAGAGGCCATAGCGGTCGAGGAAGGGAGCCATCGTCATGAGCTGATCGCCACTCGTCATGAGGGGTAGTTCTGAGACGCCATCTCGCCGTCGTTGCCCAAGCCCGATGACCGAAAATAGCGCGTTGCAGAGACACTTTCGGCCAACCGTCTCGGCCTCGTTGCCCTCTTTCTTAAGATATTCCCTCACTGGTTCGGCAGAGCATCGCATGACTATCTTGCCCTTGTCCTTACCGTCGGTAAGACGAGCGGGAACCCGAAGATAGCCCAAGTCACAGACCCGCTCCCGAGATTCATAAACTGAGGTTTCAGACATCGTGCCGAAAAGCTCAGCTACCTTAAAAGGAAATCCGGTAGGAGACGCACGCCCATCGGTCTTAATTCGTACCGAACCATCCACCACCGATTGAAGCACCTTATCCTTGAGGTCAGTCTCGACCCCAGACTCCGCCGAAAACGCGAAGAGAGTACCAACCTGGATGCCGTGAGCCCCAAGACGACGAGCGGCGGGAAGGTCAGCGGGAGATCCCTGCCCTCCGGCGATCCAAAACGGGAGACCCAAGGCCGCGATCTTGGCAAAATCGGCGTGATCCCGGGGACCATATTCCGGTTCGCCCTGTTCGTTAATCTTTCCATCGCGGGGAGGGGCGTTATGTCCCCCAGCGACGGGCCCCTCAACGACGAACCCGGAAATTCCGTCAGGAGCTCGCTTGAGAAGCATTTGGCCAAGAGTATGAGTCGAGATTATTGGGAGGAAGTGAGGACGGGTAACGGTGCCCTCGGCACTGGGAAACGTCGCTGCTGGATCGAACGAACAAACGATCGGCTCCTCAGGTCGCGGCCCGTCCTCATCTATCACGAGTGAGGCGGAACGGTGAGCAGCGAACGCTTCAAGAACGCCAGGAATCTCCCGCGGAATCCCCGCCCCCATCAAGACATAATCTACTCCCGCAAGCATCGCACCGTAGAGAGTAGGAAGATTAGGAAGCTGAATCTTCGTCAGCAGGTTGATCCCGACAACTCCGCTGTGCCCCTCCTTCGCAAGGAAGACTTCCACAAAGCCCCCGAGCACTGCAATCAACTGACGATCCACATCATCCTTCGGCCCGAACATCGGCAACATTTTGTAGGGCCGTCCCTCCGCGATACCCTCTGGTACAAAGTATTTTCGGAGCACCTCCTGAGCGATATCCTGTCGGGGAAAGTGATCCATCGCCCGTCGGACATCTCCGTGAGGGTCTCCCTCCTGTAATCGACGCACAATCACTGAGTCGATACAGGTCCCTGATACGACCCCGAGCTGGCCGCAGCGCGAGACCTTGTTGGCAAGCTTCCAGTTGGAAACCCCCACCCCCATACCACCTTGAATCAGAACCGGATGCTGTATCATGATAACTCGCTGACGTATCTTGCCCGTGTGACCGCACCGTTTTCGGGGGGCATTCGTTGACAGATTCTCTAGTCTTTATTCTGTATTCTCCTCACTCTTCCCTTTTTTTCATGGATGGAGATACCACAAACTATTCCGAAAAGATACGCTCAATCGACGACAAGAGAGAAGAAGCATCAAAAGTAGTCTGTCGACCCCCGCTTGCTCCCCTATGCTTCATCATTTAGTCTTCATGCCATGTTATCCCGCCGACACCTCAAAATTATCCTGAGTTTGCTCCTTGTTGGGTTTGTGGCTCGCTCAGTTGACTTCGCCAAACTCGCGCAGATTATTGCGGGAATTCCTCTTTGGACGATCGTGGTTCTCTGTGGAGGCTATTTTGTCGGTCAGCTCCTCAGCTCGATAAAGTGGTGGATACTCGCCCGAAGCTGTCATATCGAGGCAACATTCATCGAGGCATTTAGAATCTACTTTGCGGCGATGTTCGTGAATCTTGCCGGCGTGGGCACTGTGGGCGGAGATGTACTTCGAGGTGTGCTTATCGGAAATGCGCGTTCAAAGCGCGCAGTAGGAGTCGCCTCTGTCGTCGCTGATCGATTGCATGGACTTGCGGTGTTAGCGGGGCTCGGGACGGTCTCCGTAGGGCTCTTTTCACACGAAGTACTCCCCTCCTATTTGTCCCTCATGCTGTGCGGCCTCGGCGGCTCAATCATCCTCGGGTGGTTTCTCGTTCCCCTCGTTGTCGCCATCCTTCTGCCACGGGAGAGTCGCTACCATTCCAAGGCGATCGAGATAGCGCGCGCTTTTCCCACTCATCCTCGGACGATAGCTTCTATCACAGGTATCTCCCTTTTGTTTCATCTCACTCAGATCGCGCTCCATCTCTGTATGGCATACGGGCTCGGAATAGAGGTATCAATGACGACCCTGATGACGATAGTTCCCTTCGTCAATATAGTCAGCAGCCTGCCAATCTCGTGGCAAGGGCTCGGTGTTCGGGAAAACGCCTACCGGTTCTTTTTTGTGCCAGCGATCTGCTCGACTGAGCAAGCAGTCGCATTCGGAGCGCTTTGGCTTCTTGCGGTGACGACGAGTGCTCTGCTAGGGGGGTTAATAGGGGTAATAACGGGCGCGCTCTCTCGCGTTGAAGAGGCTGAGCAAAGCGAGGCTGCTGCAGGCCCTTTGTGAGTCTGGTTGGTAGGCCTTCACAGAACAGGGGTCCTTACAAAACATTATCGATTTTTTAGGGTCTAACTAATTGAAACCATGCCCCTGGTTTTCCCGATCTATTTGATACCATGCCCACGCCGACTCGACCATCGATCTGAGCGAAGGATAGCGGGGCTGCCACCCGAGTTGTTCCCGAAGTTTTTGCGATGACGCAACGAGGGCGGGTGGATCGCCTGCGCGACGGGGATGCGTTTGGAATGGTACGGTGAGCCCGGTCACCTCTTCGACCTCTCGAATGACCTCGCGAACGGAATAGCCCGAGCCGTTGCCGATGTTGAATACATCACTGTTGCTACCGGAGAGAAGTGCTGAGGCACCTCGTGCATGGGCATCAGCGATATCAGCGACGTGAATGTAGTCCCGCACGCAGGTACCATCGGGTGTGGGATAATCATCGCCGAAAATCGCCATCGCCTTTTTTTCCACCGCGGCATGGATCGCTACGGGAATGAGGTGTGTTTCGGGAGCATGTCGCTCTCCGATGAGCCCAGAGGAGTGAGCCCCCGCTGCGTTAAAGTATCGAAAGACGATCGAGCGGAGTCCGTATGCGGCATCGTAATCCTCAAGGATCCGCTCAATGAACATCTTAGAGCGACCGTAGGGATTTATCGGATGCTGCGGGGTTTTCTCGGTGATTGGTGTTGATGCGGGCACTCCGTAAGTGGCGCAGGTGGATGAAAAGATGAATGCACCGACATCGTTGTTAAGCATCGTGTTAAGGAGGTTCACGGTGAACTCGACATTGTTCTCATAATACTGACGGGGTTCGGTTACGGATTCGCCAACATAGGCAAATGCGGAAAAATGCATCACCGCATCAGGTCGGAATTCGCGCAAGCAGCGCTCCATCGCTGCGGAGTCCCCTATGTTTTCCTCAAAAACAGGAAGCGCGAGACGGGCAACGATATCGCGATTTCCCCTTGAGAAGTTATCAACAATCGCAACCTCCCATCCCAGCTCTTTGAATTGGAGCGCCGTATGGCTACCGATGTAGCCCGCCCCGCCGGTAATAAGTATTCGACCTCTGTTTATCTTCATCGTTAATTCCCTTTCGTTGAGATCGGTCACTCGTTCTGTCTCTTTTGCTATCGACGCCGAATTTAGATGAATACACCTATTCTCATAAGAGCCAGCATGAGCCAGCTCGACGAGGTCACCGCGTGCCTGATAAGAACGGGGGGCGACAGGGTGGGACCTTAACCCGCGAAGTAGAATCGAAATTGATGAACTGGGTGCGGGTCCAAAAGGCTCCCCACCTCTGCAGGTGAAGGGCTCGGACGTGACGATTTCGATTATTTGAGAGCTAGAGTGCTGACTTGTCAAGTTCCTTGGTCTGCGCGATTACCTGAACCTCACGCAGTTCAGGTCGTACCAGAGGAGTAAAGCTCTTGAGCCGTGTTTTCACTGTGCCGATGAAAACTTCACTCTCGATCAGCAGTATCTCCCGGGCTCGATCATCCGACAGATAGATTCGGGCCTCGCGAAGTTTTTTCGATTGGTTGGGGTTGACGAGGTTTTGGACTTTGGGAACGATCATGATTGCGGCCCGGGCTCTTCCTCCCGCCTCGACCGAGGTACGTTCCATCGCCGTGAGATGGATAACGTAACGGCTCTTACCATTGAATACATCAAAGCTACGAACTTCGCCAACCCTCCACGGCTGGCTACGTGCGAGGAAGGCAGCGGAAACGGGATCGAGGGTATCGTTCTGCGAAACGAACCGTACCCGTTTCATCTCCCTCTTGTCGTGTTGAACCCGAACTGCGCTTATCTGCCCGTCCTCAGAGAAATTTACCCGGAGATCCTTTACGCGAGAATTTTCCTTCTGCTGGACGCTGTAGATGTCAGGAACGAAGGTCGCTCGATTCATGAGGGTCTCTGCCCGGAATCGAAGCTTATAGAGAAGATCAATCGGTCGGAACGTTTCTGCGGTATTGACGACCAGAATCTGGGAGCCAACTCCAGCTGGTCCCTGAGCTGATACTGATACTGAAGCCTCTGCTGCGGGGATACCTTGCCAACTTATCACGTAGGTATAGGTTCCCTCCTGAAGGTCAAAATTATCGAAGGACGGAACGTACCGCGGAGTCGAAAGGGGCACGGATACAAGTTCTTCCCACTGACCGGCGATAAATCCATCTGCATCTACCGATTCAGCGGATGCGAGTGGTGAGAACATCAGCGAGAGCATAAAAACGAGGCAGAGCCTGCGGACGGGAGTACGTAGACGCGCTCCCTTATGCAGGCGGACTTGCTTTGAAAGTGGGGCCACCAAAAAACAAAACACGACGAACCTCACCAGAGTTATTGCCGGATATTGAGAGGGCGTGCACCGCCTGGAACACCACGGTTGCCGGACCCTCCTCTTTTCACTTCGCCCATAATGACCTAGTATACTGCGTTTGAATGGTTACGCCACCCCGCCGTGATAAACGTCTGGATACCCTGATAATTCGGGCTTTTACCGCGGAGCCGCACCTATTGTGCTCTCCAGGACTGTGCTCCTCAGGTCTATGCTCCATCGACTCTTCACAATGAATGCTATGGTTTGGTTATATTCGATTCTCTTTGACCTGGTATTTTTAGCAATTCTGTTGGTCTTTCACCCACTTCTTGCTCTTGCAGGGGTGATATCTCGCGAGTTGTTTTGGCGAATTTTTATCGTGATGAACCGCGCGCTCGTGTGGAATCTTCGAATATGCGGCAGGACCACGATTATTGTGTCGGGAGCCGAGAATATTCCCCACTCTGAGCGTCCGGTGCTTGTCATCGCAAATCATCAGAGCATGTTCGATATCCCTCTCTTAATAACCACCTTTTGGCCGCGACAGACCCGCTTCATCGCAAAAAAGGAGCTCGCTCGAGGAGTGCCCTCGGTCTCGATTGGGTTGCGTCTCTCTCAGGCGGCGCTTATCAATCGCTCAGATCGGAGACAAGCGATTCACGAGATTCGGGCTTTCTCCCAATCGGTGGGCGAAGCGAATGGGACAGCCTGTATATTTCCAGAGGGCACCCGGGCGAAAAGCGGGGTAATGAAGCCGTTCAAGCCGATTGGCGCCGCAACCTTCCTCAAACAGGTTCCTCATGCATTGGTGTGTCCTGTAGCGATTCATGGTTCCTGGTTTATCGTCCGGCGTGCGCTGTGGCCGTTTGAGGCGCGGCAGACGGTTCGGATTACTATACTGCCACCGATCGAGGCAGGTTCGATTGAGCCGCAAGGGCTCGTGGCAATGTGTGAGGCGCAAATCGCCCCGCTGGTGCGCGATGAGCGGGCTGTTCAGGAGCTCGAGCAAGAGGACTCGACGGGAAATCAAGTGGCAAATGAGGAGGTTGGTGATCCCGTCATTGGAATATCAACTCATTGAGGACACTTGTCCCTTCGCGTCCATCGGGCATAGCATCTTTTTTATGCTGAGCCCTTGTCAACGAGAGAGCCGCTGAGTACCATGCCGCCATGCCGAAGACTCGCTCGTTTCGGTGGCTTTCTATGCCCAGGTGGCGGAACTGGTAGACGCGCTGGACTCAAAATCCAGTTCTGGCAACAGAGTGAGAGTTCGATTCTCTCCCTGGGCATTTCCCTTTCGTTTCAGAGCCCTGCTCTGGAGGGCTCCCCTTCCCTTCGCGCGCCTCCCCTGCCCCTACCCTCGCGGCCTGCCCTCCTGAATTCCGATAGATTGGGAAGTAATCTCTCTCCTGAGGCGCCAACCGGTCGACAATCCGCTGATAACCGTCGTTGTCGGTCACCAGTCGGTACACCCGAAAATGGTGAGGATGGGGGTGGAAACCTTGCTTGAAATGCGCCAACGAATCGTTTTGTCCCCCGAGGCCTCCGCCGAGGTGAAAATTCTGGTACCCCTGACGCGACGCCCACAGAGCAGCTTTGTGCACCAAGCCCTTCGGCAAACCTTTCACCCGCCATTCATCCTGGTAGGCCGTTAGATGGTATTGCGCTATCCCCCCTCCCTGCGCATCCTGGTCGTTGTGCCGACATCCATATAGCATAACCCCGCCGATAAATTGTCCCTCGCGGGTAGCAGAGAGAAGAAATACCCGATTAGGCAACCTCATGTGAGAATCTCGAAAGTAGGTGTCACTGAAAAAATAACTAGGATCAGCCCCCAAATTCGCCATATTCTGACGATAGAGCGAAGCGAAGGAAGGCAGATGTCGCCAGTCATTGAGCGAATATTCGATTGATGAATCTCTGAGAAGTTTCCGAATCTCTTGCCGATATGAGGAGCGATACCGGTTCAGGAGCGATGTCGTTCTCAATTCCTCTCGTTTCTCTTCGTTTGATTCACCGCTTACAGTTTGCTCGGCCTCCTTGAGAGAGATGCTGTAGGTCGTCCCGATTGCAATCGAGCAATCTCCCTGAAAGGGACGAAACGCCGAAGAGAGCACAGGATGGGCTCGCAGGAAGAGGGTGACCAATCCCATGAATCGAGCGTGCCTCATCAGGTCGTAAAAAACCTCCTCCTCACAATGGCCGGGGGCGTTTGAGATTGGTCCTCCGTACCCATACGGCGACACGCCATCGCACCATCGTGGCTGTTGATTCGGTCCAAATCCTCGAATGGTGGAAGGAATATCCCCGAGGATGTGTGAGGCGGAAGCGGGAAGATCCCGCACCACAAGGGGAACCAATGCCCAGCGCTCCCCTACTCGCCACAAGAAGGCACTCGCTTGACCGCTTACCGTTGCCGCCGCAAGTTGGACATACTCCGGGCGGTGGTAGACATCGTGAGAGATCCGGTCAAGAGCATCGACCCATCGCGGATCGTCGGTGGAGATAAATCCAACATCCCGCATAGAGCCTCCTTCGAATAGCTAGGCAGGTTTGGTGAACCTAAGGGGACCGTAGCACGGGGAACGGGGGGGAGGGAGGAGTTTTTTGTCATCGGTCGAAAGTGGACACGCGGTATCCATGAGTCCATTTTACCGCCTTTGACTCCGTGGCGTCTTCAGGGGAAAATAGAGGGCTTAAAGCTTTGTAGGCGGGGTTCCCTCCTCCGCGCGCGCTTGACCTCGCCCTCAACTAAATAAAGTTGGTGCCGGGAAACCCGCAGATGGGTTTCTCAGGGCGGCTCCAAGCGCACACATCTCCCTCGAAATCCGGTTTTCGTGACGATGTTTACTACTGAGGCCGAAAACCTGGATGTACCGACTATTACACGCCCCGCCATATGAT
>OMIW01000168.1 GCA_900299205.1 Pseudomonadota bacterium | reverse complement strand
TCTCTCGATGGTGATAGCGCTGCAGCCTACCGATACACAGAGGTTAAGCTCAAACCTCTTGCAGTTCAGGTTATCGGAGAGATCGACGAAGAGACGGTGCTGTTCCGAGATAACTTCGACGCGACAGTTCAAGAGCCCACGGTCCTTCCCTCAAGGGTCCCGAATCTTCTTATTAATGGCGTATCGGGTATCGCGGTTGGTATGGCGACGAGTATCCCACCTCATAATCTGCGGGATACGGTGAAGGCTCTCATTGAGCTTTCAAAGGATAGGGAGCTTTCAACGGCGAAATTGACGTCACTGATTAAGGCCCCCGATTTTCCGACTGGGTGCCAGATTTTGAGCACCAAAGCCGAGCTTGAAGCGATCTATCGGACGGGTAAGGGTTCCATTCGGATGCGTGGTGAGTGGAAGATCGAGGAGGGGCAGCGGGGCAAACAATTTGTTGTTATCTCGTCGATACCGTACGCGATAAACAAAGCCCAGCTCGTCGAAAAAATAGCGGACCTGATACTCAATCGTCGTGTTCCTCAGCTTGTCGATATTCGGGATGAGTCGACCGAGGAGGTCAGGATCGTTGCTGAATTAGCATCTGGGGCTGATCCCGAAATCGCGATGGCCTATGTGTGTAAACATACGCCGCTGGATACGACCTTTCCGGTGAATTTGACGGTACTAACTCCGACCGGTCCGGGAGGTTCTCTGAATCCCCAGCTTGTGTCATTGCGGGAGTGCCTCTCTCATTTCCTTGATTTTCGTGAACAGGTAACTGTCCGTCGTTTGCAGTTCGAGCGGAAAAAGTTGCTTGAACGGCTCCATATTCTCGAGGGATTGGCGATTATCTTCGATGCGCTTGATGAGGCGATTACGATTGTTCGCAAGAGTGAGGGGCGGAGCGATGCAGCGAAGAAACTCGAGAAGCGATTTGGCCTCAGTGAGATCCAGGCCTTTGCCGTTGTTGATATGAGAATATATCAGCTCTCGCGAACAAACATTACCGAGCTCAGGGATGAGCTTTCCAAGAAGGGGAAGCGTGTAAAGGAGATCGAGGCCTTGGTAGCTGATCCCGAAAAGATAATGGAGATTGTTCGGTCTGATTTGAGCGAAATTGCTGCCACGTTCGGGGATAAGCGTCGGTGTGAGCTGATAAAAGAAGCGGTCGAAGTCGAAATAAAGGAGGAGGATTTTCTTGTTGCCGAGGATGTTCATGCAATAATTACCCGTGATGGATGGCTGAAGCGGATTCGCCAGACGAATGATCTCAGCGGTACCCGGCTTCGTGACGGTGATTCAATCTTGGCTGCATTTCCCCTTAGCACCAAGGACCACGTTGTTATTGTCACGAATCTCGGGTCGATTTACTCGGTCCGAGTTGCTGATTTTCCTGCATCGAGTGGCTATGGAGAGCCCATTCAGAAACTTTTGCGCTTCAAGGATGGGGAGCGAGTGATCGCTTCGTTCCCGCATACGGGAGCACCTCGAGCTGATCTGATAACCACTATCAATGAGGGGTCGAACGTTGCGCTCCTTTCCAAGGGAGGGCTTGGACTTCGTTGCTCAGTGGATGGATTAACGGCCCTGAAAAGGAGTGGAAAGCGCATAGCGAAGCTTCGGGAGGGGGATGAATTTATTGCAGCTCTTATTCTGACGACGACCGAGGTGGCCGTTTTCTCTCGTAAGGGATACGCCTTTCGGATGCGGGCAGCTCAATTACCGCAGCGTGAGGGGGTGGCCAGTGGCGCTTCAGTGATGAACCTTCGAGATGATGATGAGGTCGTCGCGTTTCTCCAGCGCCCCTTGGATAGCAAAATTACCGTGAGCTTATCGACGGGACGGGTCAAGGAGTTGGGTTGGGATGCCATTCAGGTGGGACACCGCGATATGCGGGGTACAAAGCTCTCAATACAGGGTGAGGTAAAAGAGGTAGCATCGGCGGCGACGGTCGTGCAGTAGGCTCTCAGGCGTTCGATAACGGTTTCTCACGTGAGGAGCATAGAGGGAGTGGATTAGTCAACGATGTGGTTTTTTAGCCGCACAAAGATGGAAAAATCTCGGAATAGTTTTGGTGTGCTTTTTCCGAGCGTATGTCGGGGAAGAATGTATGGCGAGAGGGGAGAGCGGCTACGGAGCAGCTGATATCGAGGTGCTCGAAGGGTTGGAGCCGGTTCGTAAAAGGCCCGGAATGTACATCGGCGGCACTGAGGGACCGCAGGGTCTTCACCATCTGGTGAAGGAGATACTCGACAATTCGATCGATGAGGCCATGAATGGTCACGCCGACAAAATTACAGTGACCCTCCATGGAGGAGGGGAGAGTGTGACGATCCAGGACAACGGTCGGGGAATTCCCATAGATCAGCATCCTCGATTCAAAAAATCGGCCCTCGAGTTAATACTGACGACGCTCCATGCTGGGGGAAAATTTTCCGACCAGAACTATGCATCGGCAGGAGGTCTTCACGGAGTAGGTGCTTCGGTTGTCAACGCTCTCTCCGAGGAGTTGGTGGCAACAGTTGTTCGGGGTGGAGAGGGGTGGCAGCAGAAGTTCAGCAAAGGTAAGCCGACAAGTCGCCTCACTAG
Source organism: Pseudomonadota bacterium (assembly GCA_900299205.1). Taxonomy (GTDB): domain Bacteria; phylum Bdellovibrionota_C; class UBA2361; order UBA2361; family OMIW01; genus OMIW01. Next base: position 14,302 of record OMIW01000168.1, on the reverse strand, counting down.
TCTTGGAAAAAAAGCGGGTAGGGGTACCACCATCTTTTTTCGACCTGATCCTGAGATCTTTCGCGAGCCCCGTTTCTCGGCGGATCGATTGATTCAGATTATTGAGGAAAAGGCGTTCCTCAACAGGGGGCTTCGGCTTGTGTTCGTTGATGAAGCGACGAAGGTAACGAAAGATTTTTGCTACCCGGATGGTCTCGCCTCGTATCTTCAGTCGTACCTTCAGAGAAACAAGCTCGAAGTGGTTGCTGATGAGCGATTTTCTCTCGACCGAGCGGATGGCATCCGGGTCGAAGTCGCCTTCTGTTGGACCGATAGCACCAACGAGCGAGTGCTATCCTACGTTAACGGCATATTCACCGCCGAGGGAGGGAGCCATGAGGAGGGGTTCAAGGGAGGACTCGCGAAGGCAGTCAGGAATTATATCTCTGTCCATGATTGCCTTCCGAAGGGAGTGAAGCTCGGAGCTGAGGATATCCGCGAGGGATTGGTTGCGATTTTATCGGTGAATGTGCCAGGGTCGGTCGCACAGCTTCAGTTTCAGGGCCAGACGAAGGATAAATTGAACAATCCTGAGGTAACGGCTCCCGTTGAGAGCCTCGTCAGAACCTTTGAGAATACCCTGAACTCGAAGCCATCCACAGCGGCCGCTCTTATCGAGAGGATGTCCTTGGCCGCAAAAGCGCGTGCAGCCGCTCGGACGGCTTCGCAGAGTGTTTCCCGAAAGGTGGGAGTCAGTCATCGGCTAAATCTCCCGGGCAAGCTAGCGGATTGCTCCTCAACAACACCGGAAAAATCCGAACTTCTCATCGTCGAAGGGGACTCTGCGGGGGGTAGTGCCAAGCTTGGACGGGACCGGCGATTACAGGCGGTCCTTCCTCTCCGGGGAAAGATATTGAATGTGATGGCGCTGACTGAGGCGAAGGTTAAGGAGAATAAGGAAATATCTGATCTTGTCGCCGCTCTTGGTTGTGGTCTCGGCAAATCGCTCCGTATCGATAAACTACGCTATCAAAAGGTCGTTATCTTGACAGATGCCGATGCGGATGGTTCTCATATCGCCTCGCTGCTCATGGCATTTTTCTTCCAGTTCATGCGTCCTCTCATCGCCGGGGGGCACATCTATCTCGGTCGCCCCCCTCTGTTTCGGTTGCGGTTTGGATCGGGTGCGAAGCAGGAGGACCTATGGGCCTATTCTGATGAGGAGCGGGACGCGATCATCAAAAGCAGGGGGCTTCGGGGGAAGGTTCAGATCAGCCGATTCAAAGGGTTGGGTGAGATGAATCCCAAGACGCTTTGGGAGACGACACTGAATCCGAAATCCCGGAATCTCCTACGGGTGACCATCGATGATGAGCCGGCGGCGGTGGCGATGCTTGAAAGCCTTTTCGGAAAGGATGCGTCGGAGCGGTATCGGTTAATTCGAGAACATGCCCATCGGCTCGAGCTTGATGTTTGAGGTGGTGTTTCAGGGTGGTAACGGGTCTGTGAGTGTTGATACACTAAAGGTGAAGAATACCTTCATGGTGGAAGGATGCGAGCATGTCCAAGGTGTGGTATACCCCCTGGGTCAGTAAATGGCTGATGGTTGGGTTCGCAGGATCTCGATGATTCGCGAATGGGTTAGCGCGCAGGGTTATTGCGCAGGGTGTTAGCGGAAACGTATGAGTATTCAATCAACGAAACCGTCCCGAAAAGGTGGTGAGGAAAGAGGGGATGGCGGCACTCCTATATCTGAAGGCCTACTGCGTGACCTGCGGCAATCCGCGGACCGGATGGGTGGGGGGTGTGAGCCTCTTTGGCTTAAAGAAGGACGGTGGCCTAACTTTTCTTATGAAGAGTTCGGAGAGAGCGGTCCTCGGTTAATTCTCCTGCACGGACTTTTTGGAGCTGCCTCCAACTGGAACTCGGTAATTCCTCTCCTCGCCGAATTTTGTCGCCCCATCAATTTGCGATTTCCCTTGCTTCAGCTCCATAGTTCGGAAGCTAGGGTTAAAGCACTTGCGGTCTACACAGAGGCGTTTATCAGAACTATTGGGGAAGACCGCGTTCTCTTGTGTGGTAATTCTCTCGGGGGGCACGTCGCCTTGCGGATGGCGCTGGCTCGACCCTCAATGGTCCGTGCTATGGTGCTCGCAGCGAGTTCGGGGTTGTATGAACACTCCGTCGAAGCACTTCCATTGCGACCCAACGCCACCTTCGTTCGTACCCACATGGCGAAGGTTTTTTTTGACCAGCGGTTCGTCACGGAAGAGGCGATTCAGGAGATAGCTGATATTTTGAAGCCCAAGGGAAACGTGCTCAAGATGATTCAGTCCGCGCGCAGTGCGAAGAAGGACAATCTGCAGGCGCTCTTGCCAACCGTTCAGATTCCGAGCCTTTTGTTGTGGGGGACTGATGATAATGTTACTACGATGGAGGTAGCGCATCTTTTCGATCAACTGTTGCCACAATCGACCCTCCGGGTTATCAAAGATTGTGGGCACGCCCCGATGATTGAGCACCCTGAGTGGTTCGCAGAAGAAGTTCGGCAATTTCTTCGGCAGCAAGGTGCGCTTTAGGAGAGATTTCTCGCTCAAGTGAGCGGAAATCTCCGCTCCTCTTTTTACCCCCTTCCTGCTCCGTCCTATCGGTCGGGGCGATAGTTCTAAAAATCTCCGCCGAACCGACCCAAGGAGCCTTTATGCAACGACCTTCCTCCAGTCCTCGCTTTCCCGTTGGCTCGGCACTACCAGCGTTTACTCTTCTCGCGACCGATGGGTCTCTCATTTCCTCGGCCTCGTGGTTCGCGGGATCTCATGCCGCGTTGGTTGTCTTTGGCTGTAATCACTGTCCCTATGTGAAGGGGAGCGATCAGGAGCTTCTCGAGGTTTCACATCATTTTGCCGAAGCAGGACTTCGCGTTCTCGTCATTAGCTCGAATGATGCCACACAGTATCCTGAAGATAGCTTTGCCAAGATGAAAGAAAAGGCGATTGCTCTTGCCTTTCCGTTTCCCTACCTGTACGACGAAACGCAGGAGGTGGCGCGCCAATTCGATGCACAATGTACTCCGGAGTGTTATCTCTTCAACGAAGATCTGACGCTCGCCTACCATGGTGCGATAAATGACTCGCCCCGGGATCCCGCAAAAGTCACCAAACACCTTCTTCGTGATGCAGTGGAGCAGGTGTTACGGCAGGGCAGTGTTGAACTATCGTTCGCGCATCCTCTCGGTTGCTCCATTAAATGGAAGGGGTAGGGCAAAGCATCAGGCCCACAGTTCTCACCTTCGGTTCAATTATGTATTGTCGGCATCACTTTTCAAAGGAGCTGTCATGAGCGAATTACAAGACGTTAAATTGCTCGCCAAAACCGTGGCGATGCTCTCAGTTGATGCGGTTCAGCAAGCGAATTCCGGTCATCCAGGGCTCCCGATGGGTGCGGCTGGATATGCTTCGCTTCTTTGGTCTCATTTTCTTAGATTCGACCCGAGAGATCCCCAGTGGTTGGGGCGAGACCGGTTCGTGCTGTCTGCGGGGCATGGGTCGGCGTTGCTCTATTCATTGCTCCACCTCTTCGGATTTGATCTGCCTCTTTCGGAGCTTCAGGCCTTTCGGCAGTGGGGAAGTCGAACTCCTGGCCATCCAGAGTTTGGAGTAACGGCTGGAGTTGAGTGCACGACGGGTCCTCTCGGACAGGGGGTTGCCAACGGAGTAGGACTTGCACTCTCGGGGAAGCTCCTCGCGACGGAGTACAGTGCTGACCTGTTTGGCTACCGAGTGTACGGAATAGTGAGCGATGGCGATCTCATGGAGGGTATTGCATCAGAGGCGTGCTCCCTCGCAGGACATCTTGGGTTGGGTAATCTTATTTATTTATATGATGACAACAAGATAAGCCTTGCGGGCACCACTGATGTCTGTTTTACCGAGTCAGTTCCGCAGCGAATGGAGTCGTACGGCTGGCATGTTCAATCAGTTGATGCCCATGACCTTGTGGGAGTCAAGCGCGCGATCGAGCTCGCGATAGAGGAAACAGGTCGCCCGAGTATTATCGCTGTCCGGTCAATTCTTGGCGACGGCAGCCCCAATAAAGCGAACACATACGGGGTTCATGGCTCGCCTCTCGGGGATCAAGAGGTATCTCTCACCAAGCAAGCCCTTGAGTGGCCAACGTCGCCGGCGTTTCATGTACCTGAGCAGGTCAAGGAGCTCTGTGCCGAAGTCATTCGGCGTGGTGCCGCAGAACATGGACGCTGGGTCACGCGATTTGAAGAGTGGAAAGGAGCTCATCCAGAGGAGGCTCGTCGTCTCGATGCTCAGCGGCAACGCCATCTTCCGGAAGAATTAAACAGGGAGCTCTATGCGGCTCTCGCTCATGCCAAGCCTGAGGCGACCCGTTCACTCTCTGGGAAAGCCATCCAGATCATCGCCAAGCATCTTCCGTCATTTATCGGTGGCTCGGCGGACCTGGAGCCCTCAACAAAAACACTCATTAGAGATACCACCGAAGTTCAAAAGGGGGTGTTTACCGGTCGAAACATACGTTTCGGTGTGCGTGAGCATGCGATGGGAGCAATCGTCAACGGGTTAGCATACGAGCGATTGTGGCATCCGTTCGGTTCAACTTTTCTGGTCTTTTCAGATTACCTCCGACCCTCTATTCGGATTGCTGCGCTTTCGCACCTCCAGTCCCTCTTCATATTCACCCACGATAGCTTCTGGGTGGGAGAGGATGGTCCGACCCATGAACCAATAGAGCAGCTTCAAAGTCTGCGCTTGATTCCAAATCTTTACACGTTCCGACCGGCTGATGGGCTTGAGGTCGCAGCCTGCTATTGGGCCGCGCTTCAGCTTCGAGAGAGGCCGAGTGCGTTGGTCTTTACGCGTCAGGACCTTCCTCCACTCAAGCGGCACGAGGGCTTCCAGGTGGCTGATATCAGCCGAGGCGCATATACAGTCGACGAGGATGCCCACAATGACCTCGTTGTAATCGCGACAGGTTCAGAGGTCTCGCTTGCAAGTGATGCAGCGCACATTCTCCGCTCTCAAGGAATTAGTCTTCGTTTGGTCTCGATGCCGTGTGTTGAGCTCTTTCTTGAGCAGCCAGCGTCCGTCAGGGATCAGATTGTTCCCCCCGGGTTGCCGGTGGTCACTCTCGAGGCGGGGAGGACATTCGGTTGGGAACGTTTTGCGGGTCGGGACGGATTGTGTATCGGGATCGATCACTACGGTGCATCCGCTCCGGGTGAAGTATTGGCGGAAAGATTCGGATTTACCCCGGAGGCCGTCGCGCAAAAGATTCAGGGGTGGTGGGCTGTTTGCCGTTAAGAGGCCAGTCGGAGGGACGATGAAAATAAGGGAAGTGTGGGCGACTATCTCTCTTCGTAGCTGTAAATCCCACCTTTTCACGGAGTCGTTCGAAAAACATCAAAAGCATGAAAAGCGGCGGTGATATTGTTGGCTCGACTCGCGAGACGCTCGTATGCCGTTTTTTTGCTGAGTAGTTAGTTGTCCCCCCTGGTTGGTGTTCGCCCGCCATCCCGAAGGGGTTAAGGGAGGTTATTGGGATTATAGGGGTGAATAGTTACCTTTCTTCAAAGAGCGAGGATCTCTCATGGATCAGCATACCTCCCCTCGTTGTGACGATCACGACGGGGGGCTGAGCCGCTATTTTAGTCAAACCCAGTGGGGGATCTATATCCTCCTCGTTGTGGGGGCGCTCCTTTTTCGGTGGGTTGCGTTGGATGCTCGCCCCCTCCACCACGATGAATCGCTTCATGCGATGTACGGAAAATACTTCTACGATTTCCCGACAGCGCAGTATTACAAATATGACCCGATGCTACACGGGCCATTCCTGTATACGATAGTTTTCCTCGCTTATTGTTCATTTGGAGTCACGGATTGGGTTGCCCGCTTTCCAGCGGCTCTCCTCGGTTCGCTTTTTGTTATCGCTCCCCTCCTTTTTCGTCGCTATTTCTCTCCGACAGCTCTCATTCTTCTTACGATAGGTATTGGCTACTCACCGAGTCTCATCTATTGGGCGAGATTTTTGAGAGAGGATGTCTTCGTCATATTTGGCATCCTCCTCTCCGTGTACGGTATTGCTGTCGCCGATCGGAGACAGGCGCCAGTACTTTTTTTCCTCGGACTTGCGATCCAGATGTGTTCCAAGGAGAACTGGTTCGTCCACGTTGCGATGATGGCGGGGTTTTACCTTTTTGAGGTCGGATTTTACTTCACTACGGGTCGGCAATCGGTGCCATACCTTGCCGATTTGTGGCGATGGTGTAAGGGTTATTGGTTTTACGGGATAGTGGGCGCCGGTGTTCTCGTGTTCGTGTATACGCTCTTCTACACTGCAGGGTTTCAGTATTCTGAGGGGCCTCTTGATGGATTATACCGAAAGAGCCTTGTCTATTGGTTCGAACATCATGGAAAAGAGCGAATAGTAGGGCCTTTCCTGCATCATGGTTACTGCTTAGCGTGGTATGATTCCCTGTTTGCCATTCTGGCCCTCTTTCATGTCTTCCATCTTTACCGGCGAGCTCCGGCGTGGATGGGATATGCGGTGGCAATGATAGGAACATTCGCACTTGCCACCTCTCTTCTCTTTCTCCGAGGTAAGAACTTTACCACTCTTGATGACGGTTTGTTTAAGTCATTCGTCACCTTTTTTAAGCTCAAGGATAGTCTCGATGTTTCTGCATTCATCGTGATGATTCCGCATGCAGTGCTCGTTACCGTTTTTCACCTGTTGCGGCGAGAGCGCCGGCTCGCTATCACCGGATACACCTTTGCCACGAGCCTATTCACCTATAGTTATCTCGGTGAGAAGGTGCCTTGGCTATCTCAATATCCGCTCTGGGCAGGACTCATCTATCTTACGCTTTACTTTGACTCTGTGATGAATCTGCGAGAGGTGATTCTGAGGAGAATATCGGCTGAGCAGATAATCTTCACGACAGGGGTTGTTTTGATGATCCTCGGGATAATCTTTCTCGTGCAGGATAAAGGGGTGGGATGGTCGACCTCCTCCTTATGGGTCCTGGGGATTGGCGCCACGCTTGTCTGTCTTGATCTCGCTCAGTGGGGACTGGCCGCTTTAGCCCAGAGTGCTGAGTCTGAGGTTAGGGATGTGGTGCCTTCGGACCGATTCCGGTGGAGCCAGATTCCGATTGGACAGGCCCTTGCGGTGTTTGGCCTCGTATATCTGATTCGTATCGCAGCAATTGTTAATTTTACCCATGCTGGAAGTGACAAGGAGTATATTAGTCAGGTTCATACGACGAACGAACTAAAGCGAGTTATCACTCATTTGCGCTCTGAGATTGAGAATGAATCGCGTGGCTATCGTCCTCGCATTTATATCGAAGGAGATGCAGTATGGCCGGTGGTTTGGTACCTGCGCGATCTACCCGAGAATAAGTTTGGTGCATCGGCAGCTGAACGTCGTGAATTTAAATATCAGCTTGTCGATCTTGATCCCGGTAATAAGGCTGACGATAGTATCTTTAAAAAACGCCAGCTCACCCTTCGGGGGTGGTGGGTACCGAACTTTGAGGATATGACCCTCAAGAAGTTTCTCTGGTACGCAATTACTCACCAACCATGGAGTGGGACCGGTTTTGCTTACACGATGCTTCTCACGCGAAGAGTTGAGGAATCCGGACAATAATTTCAGCAAAAAACCGATGTCAGACGATGAACTCTCCCAAAAAATAGAGATACTCGGGGTAAGCGAGGAGCATCGTGCCATGATTCCTCACTTGGTCGCACGGGGGCTGACGAATTATTGGGGAGCAGTCTTTGAGCATTTATCTCCGACGAGGGTTGTCGCTTCCCTTTTAGTCGACGAACGTCACCTCCAACCATGGGGGATCCTTCATGGTGGTGTGTCAGTGACTCTCGCTGAGACAGTGGCTTCAATTGGTACCTGGTTTCACTGTATTCCTCCGAATGAACAGGCAGTTGGTTTAGAGATAAATGCAAATCATCTTCGGCCCGTCTCCTCAGGAACCATTGTCGTCACCGGAGTACCGATACACACGGGAGGGACAATTCATGTATGGGGTGTACAGGTCGTCCACAAAGAGGAAACGTACTTGGTGTGCACAGCTCGTTGTACCGTAATGAAACGTCGAAGCACCCTCGCCCCAAACCCCTTTATTTAGACTCTTTCTCTTGCGACAAATATGTTCAGTGGCAAGTAACCTCGGAATTACACACTTTCTTTTCTTTCATCGCTGCTAGATACGCAAGGATTGCCTCTCTATCGCCGATTGGCATCCAGTTATAGGGAGGCATCTTTGAGCCCCATCGCAGGGCGGCAGGATTTTCGATAAGCTCTCGGAGCCGCTCGGGTTGCCAATATTCGGTTACATTTTTGGGTACATTGAGCTCTGGTCCCATTGTACCCCCAATCTTGTTGATCGCATGACATTTGGAGCAATGTGTCCGCCAAATCTCAAGTCCGCGATTGAGCTGTGGCGTATCATGCGGTGGGATGTGTTCTGCGGGAATATCATCAGCCGCAAGGCTCACCGAGGTAACTCCCCAGGGAGTTGGGAGTTTATCGTCAAATGTTCCTTCCCAGATAAGATAATAGGGGCCCGGATTGAAGGGAACTGTTGCAGATTTTGAATCACGAAACGGTTTTTCGCGAGAACCCCCCGATTCTCTGAATGCCAATATTCCCGCCCGTTTGGGGAGTTCTCGAAGAGATACCCGGGAAAGGTATCCGTCAGAGGCAATAAATGACATTGCAGCATTATCGACAGAAACCCTGGTTCGTTGGGAGAGCCAAGCTATGACCGCCTCGATTTTGTAACCCTCGTACTCATGATCGCCACCATAGAGTTTATCGTTACGGACGAGAACCTTTCTTGTGGGTAGAGTTGCGAGCTGTTGGGCAATCTGCGCGTCGATCAAGTTAATGGTGGCCGATGATGGCGGTGGTTCTTCCGACTCTGCGATGGTCGGGACGTTCAAGCCAACGGCGAGGATAGCCACGGAAATGAGAATAAGAATGTACCGTCGGGGATATTTGCCGGACGAGGTAAGAAATTCCTTCATGCTCTCAAACCCTGAGAATGGAGACACAAAATAATATCTGATCAGATATCAGGCTGAATGCCAATCATATCAGAGGTTGGTCTCTATCGCGATTCCCAGACATGTCAGAGAGTAGTGAAAGATGTCGGTAACCGATGCCGACTTTAATCGACATCGGATCTTCGATTCATTTATTGGGCGTTCTTCATCCGAGCTCGGATGGTCTCCGCTTCGCCCAGAAGGTTTGTCGCAATTTGCTTGTGCTCGGTCGCCTGAGCAATCATTCGTTGCGCATCCTTCCTGACAGTTGCAGTATAACGAGCAACCTGCCTCGGAGCGGCACTCGAATCAGGAAATTTCGTGTCGAGGAACTTATTCGCCTGGTTGGGAGTAGTTGTATTGAGAATGTCTTGTGCCTGAGACTCTAACCGAACTGCCTCAGCTTGATGAAATTGGATTGATTTTTCGATCTCAAGGATCGATGGCTCAGCAGCGATAGCCACGGTGGGAATGGCGATGAGCGCAGAAAAAAAGAGCTTTTTCATGAGGCGTTCTCCTCTGAATATAAAAAGTTTTTTACCAGGTACTTCATCGATGGTCGCTTTTCTCATAACTCATCATCGAGAGAATGATTTAGGCGACTGAGCAGAAACTAGTATACTCCCTGTTCGTTGTCACCCCGCAAGATGATCAAGTGAGCGTCGCCGTTTAAAAATTAGTTGATTAACTTGGAAAGGAGCCACTCGAAGGGACGATAAAATCATCGCTTTTGGTAGTTCCTCATTCACGGATAAGACTAAATATCAGGGCAGATAGCCCCTAGCCAGAGTTTTATTCCCCGACCACAAAGCATCAAAAAAATCTGGACCGTGTCGGTCGCTCTTATGGTCTCAAGTGACCTTTTGATACTTCTGGGCGCGTCCCCCGAACGATGAGCCACTAACATTTACCAGTAAAGTCTATCGCAACGAGGCTTGCTTCCTTCAAAATTCTAAATACGACAATGAGGGGGAATAAAGGTGCGTCGGTCATTCTCCACGGTTAGTACCCCTTCTCCCCATAAATATCCGACCTCCTCGGAATTAAACGGTAATCGGCCTTCATCGAGAGGGTTATACTGTTCGCTGGTGATGTAGAAAAGGTGAGCAACATCACTGAGAACTTTACATCCGTGGAGCACACCAGGGGGGATCTTTACACATACGGCCCTTGCTTCTCTGTCAAGAGCGGGATCCCCCATCAGGAGCTCCATCTTTGCTCGGAATGTGGTGCTCTCCGGCCTGTTGTCAATCAATACCGTTCTGACGACCCCGATAGGCACATACCACCAATCGGTCTGAAGATGGTGAAAGTGCCAAGCTTTCACAACATTCTTGACCATTTTGCTGTGACTCCACTGGCCAAAATGACCCTCGACAAAAAGAGGATCGCTCTCTCGGATGACTTCTCTGAAAAAGCCGCGCTCGTCTCCATGGGAAACGAGTTCTTTGCAGATTACCCCTGAAATCATTCCAGCCTCTCTGATGTTTAGCTCGTGGTGTTTATCGAGCCTGCGCTCTTCCAAGTCTATCGAGTATTGCCTTTCCCACGCCAAGCTCCGGAATATGGTCAACGACGATAGCGTCTAAATTTTGATTATCAAGCTCGCGGAGTGTTGAGTAAAGGTGGTAGGCCGCTTCGTTGATGTCCCCTTGCGGGCTCAGGATTCGCAGCAGAGCTGGTGGGTTTTGGGGCAAATTTGTATTTTCTGCATCCCGGGCGGAGAAGCACACCCAGCCGATCTTGAGAGGACGACTGAGGAGTGTCGAGAGTTGCTCTGGACGGTAAAGAGGAGTGCGTGGGGAGTAATGTCGGCTCATTTGCCCAGGGGAGCGAGCAGGAACGGGGATAGTCGAGGAATGTTTAAGATGACCAGCAGCCATTGTCACCCGTTCCTCGAGGACGTCTTGAAGCATCTCCTGGGTGATGAATCCAGGACGAAGTACGGTCGGCTCGTCGCAGGTGATATCGATGACTGTGGATTCAAGCCCTATCTGACAGTCCCCACCGTCAAGAATAGGAATGCCCGCATCGGGAAACTCCTCGAGAACATGTCTCGGTCTCGTTGGGCTAATATGAGTTGAACGATTTGCGCTGGGAGCTGCTATCGGCACAGCGACACGCTTGAGGAAAGCCTGAGCAATTGGATGACGGGGGACCCGGATTGCAATCGTGGGTCCGCCTGCTCGTACTTCGGGTGCTGTTGAGTCAGGTCTCGCAGGAAGGACGAGAGTCAGAGGACCTGGTATGAGGGGATCGATACGCGAGGCCAGTCGTTCCATTCTGTTCTCTGCCCGAGAGCCATGCAAGAGAGCGACATCTTCGACTTTTGTCAGGGAGCTGAGATGAACGATAAGAGGATTGGTGGCCGGACGACCCTTGAGACGAAAGATCGATAAAATCGCTTTAGAGGAAGAGGCAAAGCCTCCAAGACCATAAACCGTTTCGGTTGGAAAAGCGACGATACCGTCGTCGAGGATGTATGTGCTGAGAGCCTCTAGCACATCCTCATCGGCCGACACGATCTCGGAAATTGAACCCAGCTGAACCATCTCACCACTTCCTGGGGGGGGGCGTTTCCAATCAAGCCGTTCGAAGCCCGAATCAAGGTCGTAGAAGTTCTGGTTTTTGGGGAGCCATCCGACATCCCTCAAGTGAGCCGGAAAGTTGAACAATCTCCGAGGAGCTTAAATGCCCCGATCTGAGTCGCTCCTCGAGACGTGCATCAAACCTGTCGATACAGGAGGCGTCATCATCGATTGCTTGAGTCGTGGCGTCTGTTACATCGACATCCCCCTCCCCGTTCGCTTCGTTGGCCCAACGACGAAATGCGAGCCTACCTAACTCTGATCCCTCACAGTGAGAGTCAAGGGCAACTTCAAAGAGACAGCTTGAGCGTTGTTGTTGAGAGAGAGAGAGGCAGGGCGTTATCAGGTCGGCGCAGCGCCGGGCGGTTCCATCAAACCGAAACGAGGCTCGGATATCCGCAGTTGCTAGGTTTGGCTGGCGAGCCATCGTTAGGGTAGTGAAGGAAACAACAACAGCTGTTGCGAGGGACCCGCCTCGTCGCATCAACTGACCTCCAACAGACTTCGAGGTGGAGGGTCTTTTACCCTGAAGCGATTCGCTGATCTGTCGAGGTGATATCGAACGGATTCTGAAATGTTTCATCCACTTCCCCAGCTGACAATCTCGGCGCCGTAATGACACCCAACCGGAATACAACTCCACCCGGTACCCTTCCAGAAAGGAACAGGATACGCTGACCGACTCATCGGGTCAAACCGGCGCTCTGTTTTCGTTTCGTCCTGTAGTCCTCAGGCAAATCAGGAGCAGAATAGTTCAAGCCGCTTAAATCTCACAGAGTAAAAATACCATCTCCTAGGGGAATTAGGGAGAGAGTATTCAACCGTTTAAAAATACGGATATTATCCTATGCGGGATATGCGTTGGTGGGGGAGAAATCGAGACAGTCAGACGATAGCCTCGGGGGAATACTGATCCCCGAGGCTTTTGGCAGGGCCGCCTGCGGATGATGTTTGTGTTCTAACCCACCTTGGGTGCCCAGGAGTTACACCATCCCCCAGCCGCGACTAGTCCATTTGCAAAGATAATGCACTTACCCCACTCTCCGTCTTTCCCCTCGGCTTTCAAACCTCCTACCTGATAGAACTGACAAGAGGAACAGAGTTGTTTAGCGCCATCTGGACCAGAGCGCTTTGGGTACTTAGCCGTGTCAACCGCGCTGGCATCATGCCTGTAGCCAAGACCTGCCGCCATAGGATCATTCTCGTCAAGTGCCTTGGTCGGCGTGGCTGGTTGGGCATGGGCCGGTCCTGAAGAGGCCACATGGGCCCACATAGGTGTAGTCGCCAGAATGGCGAGTGATTTTTTTATGAAGGTTCGGCGATCTGAGCTTGTCATTCAATTTCTCCTTGCAAACGTATTACAACAAAGACGATGAGAGAATCGGTCGCCTTGGCTCCAGAGTAAAGAAAAGTCATCGCCCTAATTTCAAGTCAAACAATCCGCGATGGGGAGTCCAACTAACAACCAAGGACGTCATCAATAGAACTGGTTGAAGAGACCCTATTCTACGACAAGCGAGGGTCTGACGGAAGGGCTTTGCCCAAGCACCAACTCTGAGATGGGTTCCCAAAGTTCCGCTCTCACTCATCAAATCCGTCCTCGACACCTAAATCTGCGGATAATTCAAGTTCATCCAGAATCTGGGCTGGAAGTTCCGAGGGGCTTCGCAAAAACCACGGATTTAGCTGATCCGGATGAGCTCTTACAGTTCCCGCCGTCCGATTAATTGAACGAGCAACTTCATCCCGAAAAGCTAATCCATGGCGTAACGGGGAAAGAAGGCCGGAGTAATGAAGATCTGCAGTCGCAGCCAAAGAGTGTCTCCACTTGTCAGTCTCTGGGTCTGGACGAGACTCTGCTACTGAATCTGTCGCGCTAGCCAGGAAGACGGCCCGGATATTTGAGTGGAACCCGGCTGAAGTCGCAATTACGTAGGCAATTTGGTGGTGGAGGCATGAGAAAAGCCTCATTTCATCCTCAGGATCGAACATTCGCCCTTCTGTTCTCTGAGGGCTCGCTTTGGGGTCCTCTGAAGGAGCCAAGTAATTTAGTTGAATAAGAAACGAGAGGTAATCGAGAAGACCAAGAAGAATACCGTGGCCAAGACCTACTCCCGGAACGTGCTTGCCCGCAACTCCACCGAGAAAGGAGTGCAGGACAAGTTTCTGTGCATGAGATTCCCACACGGTCTCCGGAATATTTTTTCGAAGGGTGCGGCCGAAATAGGTCGCTGAAACGATTGCGAGAAGCTCCTCCGGTTCGAAGAGGGCTACTAGTTTAGTTCGATTGAGCGGACGGCATCTGAGTAGATGAATCGGATAATACTCCTGGGCTGCGAAGAATAGAGCCGAGGTTATGGTGGGGGAAACCTTAACGAGAAACTGAATAGACTGCCGTGAGAACAGCCGAATACTCGTCGGATCGTCCGTCTTTAAGAGCGCTGAGGCATTCGAGATCGCTCTCACAACATCACAGATGAGAGAGTGTGGGTGGCCAAGTATCGCCGTCTGTGCCTTCGCCACGTCCCAGCTTTCCTTGGGTACCCGGAGAGGCTCGGTCCTTCCACGGTTCGAAAGACGCTCGTTCCTGCGAGCGGCCCACCTTGTTATCTTCCTGTCCGCACCTGGCGGAGTATTGTC
>OMIW01000167.1 GCA_900299205.1 Pseudomonadota bacterium | reverse complement strand
GCTCCGACAGAGCAAAACACCCGAGTTGCTGGCCCATCGCAAGAGGGCGTGCAAATCGCTCCCATTGGAGGGGATTACCAAACTCCAGAATGGGCCACAAACAGAGAGAGTTGTGTGCACTGACGATAATCGAGGTAGAGGCACACGCTGCAGCGAGCTCCTCAATGACGAGTGCGTATGCCACAACGCTCAGTGCCGCTCCGCCCAGCGGCTCTGGAGCAAGGGCACCGAGGATTCCGAGACCACCAAGCCGTTTGATGATGTCTGACGGAAACGTACCCTGCTGATCGAGCTCCGCAGCTCGGGGAGCAATCTCTTCGCGTGCGAACTGACGCACCATATCGCGCACCGCCTGCTCCTCCTCGGTCAATGCAAAGGAGAACCCGTCACACCATCCCATAGCACCTACACTGTTGTTAAAAACTGACTAAGGCCCGGGAACCTCAAGTCCCTCAGTGGCCGGAAAATTGTGGTTTTCGCTTCTCGAGAAAGGCTGTCATTCCTTCATCTCTGTCGGCAGTCGCAAATAGGGCGAGGAAACCCTCCACCTCGCGTCTCATCCCCGCCAGCTGATCACTCTCGACGGTGGCATTAATGACTCGCTTGACTGACGCTACCGCAAGTGGAGCACGTGCTGCTATCCGCTCTGCGAGAGCAAAGACCTCCCTGTCGAAATCCGCCACCTCGAATACTCGGTCGACCAATCCTATCGTCAACGCCTCAGATGCCCCGATCAGATCCCCTGTCATGCACAGAAACCGCGCCGCCCCGACACCACACCGCGAGATAAGACGTTGTGTCCCACCGAACCCCGGCATAACTCCGAGATTAACCTCGGGCAGCCCCACCTTCGCATTAGCACCTGCCACAATGAGATCGCAGGCAAGGGCCAATTCGAGACCGCCACCAAGCGCGTAGCCATGAACAGCCGCGATGACGGGTGTGTGAAACTGCTCGATCGTACGAAGCGCGCGCTGCCCAAGCTCGATGTAATCGGCGATTGCACGGGGCCCAAGGTCGAACATCGCTCTGATATCTGCTCCTGCAACGAAGGCCTTCTCTCCTGCTCCCTTAAGTATAACCACTCGTATCGCCCGATCTTCACCGAGATGCAGAAACTCATTGTGGAGGGTGAGAAGAACATCGGGGTTGAGCGCATTCAGGTGCTCAGGCCGATGAATCGTCACGGTCGCTACCGCGCCCTGCTTTGCCACGATGATAGGTGCGTGTTGGGTCATTGAGAGAGCTCCCGAAGCCAAAGAGAGGATGCCGCACAAGGGCCGGTGATGGGAGTTATCCCGGAGGCCACAAAAATTGCCGTCCGCCAAGCACGTGCGCATGAACATGAAGCACCGTCTGACCCGCCTGAACACCCGAGTTAATGACGATTCGATACCCCGATTCAACAAGTCCAAGCGATTGGGCAACGGCCACACATCCCTGCATCAGCTTGCCCATCAAAAGAGGGTCATCCATTTTGCCGATATTGGGGAACTGCTCTTTCGGGACGACCAAAACGTGCACCGGAGCTTGTGGCTGAGTGTCTTTAAAAGCGAGTATCTCCTCAGTCTCGTAAACAATATCTGCTGGGATCTCCCGACGAATAATCTTACCAAAAATCGTGTCCCTGACCGCCATATGCCTCCCTGGAAACACCAAGCAGACGTTAGTGTGGCATTGTTGGCGACTCCACAACGCAACTCACCTCACGCCTTATCAATGAGGGAATCGTACCACCGCATCAGCGGAGCTACTAGAGAATAATTAAGTTTGATACCTAGGCGGCCTTCACAAGCACTTTGTCGATCCGATATCCATCCATATCGAGAACCTCAAAGTGAACGCCACCGAAACGGAACTGTTCTCCCGCCCTCGGAACGTGTCCGAGACGCTCCATAACAAGACCTCCGAGCGAATAAAATCCCTTCCGCTCACGCTCAACGGGAAGCCGAACACCAATCCTGTCCATCATATCTTCGAGGTCGACTGAAGCATCAACTAAAAATGAGCCATCATCTCGGCGAACAATTGCTGACTCTGGCGAGAACTCACTATCTCCAATCTCCCCCACCATCGCCTCCATCAGATCATGGGTCGTGATTAATCCATCGATCCCTCCGTATTCATCAATCACTAGCGCGAATCGATGCTTGTCCTCCTGAAATCTCTGTAATACCGACAACGCCTGAGTCGTCGCTGGCACCTGATACACTGGGCGACACCTACTCTGATCGAGTTGCGCAACCCCAGCTATATACTGCTCTGCGAGATCACGAATCGACACGATGCCAACGATATCGTCGATCGAACTTCGTATCACCGGAAAATGAGAAAACCCACTCCTTCGAGCAACCTCCCACAGCGTAGCAATCGGCTCCTCACAATCGAGAAAAACGATATCTTTACGCGGGGTCATCAAAGAGCTCACATAACGAGAGCCAAACCGAAATACCTTCGTGAGAATCTGCTGCTCGGCGGGATGAATCACCCCTGCCTCCTTCGCTCGCTCGAGAAGCAATCGAACCTCCTCCTCGGTAACAGCGGGAATACCTCGTTCCTCCCGCGAAGATAAACCACGAAGAATCAGGGTTGCGAGCCTGTCGGCGAATCTGACCAGGGGGAGAAGAAACGTAGTGACTACCTTCGCTACTGGTACCGTGCAGCGATATACCTGGAGGGGATACCGAACCGCTACTTTCCGGGGAACAAACTCACCGAATACCACAATAATTCCTGAGAGGATAAATACCATAAACCAAAATATCGGCTGCTCTCCAAATGAGCGACCGTCAAACAGTCTAGCAATCCCCTCAATAAAGGGCCCCCTCAGGTAAAAACCGCTGTAAATTCCCGCCATCACCAGGATGAGGGTGAGGCCGGAGCGCACTCCAGCTAAAAGGTCCGTGAAGTTCGTTTGTTTTCCGGAAATAGATTCAGGAATGACCTCCTCACCGCGGCAAACCAATACCAGTGCGACCTTGGTCATCGTTAAAATAAATGCGGAAATAACCAAAAAAAGAACGATTGAGGCATGGAGCCAAAATTGTGTGAGCATACAGAGTCAGGACACGGTCAACGAAAACTGAGTGAGCCAGCTGAAAGGAGAGAGGCGTAAACTCGGCACCACTGCTCCTATCTGACTCAAAAGAAAGAGTATATCACGTTTCAGTGGCCACTCTTAAAAAAAGTCGCCTTCGACCCTAATCTTCCACCGACCATCCATTTCAGCTAGTTAGCGGAGTCTTGTCATTCCTGAGGCCGAACCATCGTTGAAAGCTTCGTGCTTATCTCCTTAAACCTCTTGATTTATTGGAATGGGGGGGCTAGAAAACAAAGCTGCGCTTCCTATGCTCTGTGGTATCGGCTCACCGTCGTGGCTCGCCATGTTCGATTTAAACGCTGAGGGCTTTTTTGCGCGGCACCCGCCCCTGATCCCTTTTTTGTAAACAATCAGCCTAAATCTTTCCTCCGAACCGCTCTTATGGCTCCCGCACCGATTCCCCCCTCAGATCACCAACCCAATCACTCTCATTCCGATCCAATCGAATGTATCCGTCACTTCGCGGCAGTTGCCTCGGATCTCACGAAACTCGCGGTGCGCAGACACCCTGAAGAAACAATCGATCAACTTGCACGGGCGATAAGCGCTCAGAGATGGCATAAATTAGCGAAGCTCATCGACAAATCCCTTCGTCGCGATCCATCCGGATCCTCGCTTCATGAAATGCTGGCTCAGCCACTTCCTGAACGTATGATGCCTTCGTCCCTTCGGGGACTCCCTACCGTGTTAGCTCTCGTGGCACAGGGATGTCCCGAACGACTGATCGGCGAGATCTCCGCACACGGAATCCCGTTTGACCAACGAGCCCCAGAGTCCTGGTCGATACCGGGAGCGACCGCGTTGCATGTCGCCGTCAAGTGTAATCAAACATATCTCTTACCAATGCTGGCGAAATGCGGTGTAAATCCGAATCTCCCGGCGGGCGATGGCAGAACTTCCCCGATGATGGTTGCTATCGACAACGGAAACTCCGCATTAGGGGAGCCGATTCCGGGGGTCGCTGAGCTTCTCGAATGTGGTGCCTCACTCAGGACGCTACCCGAGGAATATCTGGCCGGACTCAATCTTCGTGGCTGTAAAATTAAGGAGGATCTCAGGGCGTTTTCGCTGAGTTCGGTTAATCTTATCGGAGCTAATCTCTCCGAGGCGCTTATCGATGATTCCACAAATCTAAGGGGTAGCTGGTATAGCCCTCAGACCGTTTTTGCCGTCGATTTCGTCCCCCATGGTTTGGGTATGCGTCTCGCCTCCTCAATCCCTCAGGCGATCACGGGCAAGCCGGAGTTTTTCTCTGACCCTGAACTACAATCTATTTTTGAGAGGGGTATCAAGGATATTGTCCCGCATCTGCTGGATGAAGCTCTCAGCTTTTATGCTGGTAGCAATGATACCCGTGGCAACCTTCGCGACGGATGTCTTTATCTTCGAGTTGCAGAGGAGAAAGCTCTTTCAGGCAGTGATGGTACAGGAGCTGCACTGACCGAGCTGCTTCCACGACTTCTGTATGCTCATCCTCCTGGTAAGATAATCAAGTTTCTCGGAGCAGTTGAGGCGATGATGGATGGGCTCAAGCCAGCAGCTGATTACCATCCGAATGAGGCGGAGTTCATGGCTCTCCTCAGGCACCCCGAGGATCGCAATATCGAGCGAACTTACCACGCCGGCCGCCTCACTTCAGCCCTCACCAGCATTCCGAACTGGATAGGCTCGGGAGAGTATTTCACGATGAATCGCGAGACAGCGATCAATTGGGGAAGGATCGGCGCCCTCAATTTTGGCTTCGCCAGATGGAAATTCGACGCTATGCGAGGGTATCCCACCCTTCCAAACGGCTCCCGTCTGCCTGTTGCAACAGAACCAAGTCTTTTGGAGAAATTTGGAGGTGTCATCGTCGAAAATCGGGAATCGGACTATCTCACTCTATCGGATGGTTCCCAGAAGCCATGGCTTGGGAGGGGCTATGCTTTCCCTCAGGGCTGGCGCCAATTCTATCGAATTCATCCTGGACGTCCTAGTGACCCCACGGAGCCGATCGGGTTCCAAATGACCGAGGTCGACCAGCGGTTCTCAATAGAACTCCGTCAAGCTGATATCAAGGTGAGTCACCCCGAGTACGGCACCCTCCTTATCGCAAACAAAAGCCCGCTCTTCGGAAGGGACAACTACGCTCATCCCGCCTATTTCAGCGATCGTGCGATCGGAACCTCGCTATCTCAAGAGGAACTGGAGGGTCTCACCCCTGAGAATCTGTCCAAATTCGGCTTCAAACACATTCTCGACGCCTCACTTAATAAGTCGGCTCCGCATCTTCAGAGAAAGATCGGCGCTCTCCTTGATGGTCTTGATGCCTGGCGGGAAGAATACTGTCGCTGGAAATGCGACACTAATTACTACACCGCATTCGCTTCAATACCAGGGCTCGAGGATGATAGATTAGTGGGTGCCTACAAATCTCCTGGCTTCCCCCCGCTCGTTACCCTTGTTGAAAGGCTTGAAGCGCAAAATAATTCTCGTGGCAATCAAGGTGGAGGGCTGGCACTGGCGTTCGTCCCTCTCGATCTCCCGCCATTCTCAGCCTCTCGCTTCGAGGACCAGCACGGGGTGTCGCGTCATCAGCTCGTGATAACCCCCGAACGGCTCGCCGTACTCAGACAACTCGCCAGCGGCAATGTTCCGATAGCTGCAATGACCAGAACAGGCATGACTGCTTTTTTTCAGACGGGAATTGATCGCGGGGAAGAGCTTATCCTCATTAACGCGCAGCACGAGGAAAGTTAGTGAGCCTGTGCTGTCTTCACCACCCTGCTAGCTTAATCGAGCTATCACTTTCGCCTTCCGCGCCATCCTCGTGATGCTCTGCTCCGTCGTCATAAGGCCAACTTCGTCGCGAGGTATCCACTTGATGTCGTGGGATTCGTCACTACAACGAATCTCGGCAGTACCCGCTCGCATGAGGAATCGAACATCGAAGTGGTGGTGCGCTGGCTCTGACTTTGTGGCTGGAATGGGGTGTATGTCGAGGTCAAACACACCGTCCACGATAAGCGCGCTATCCGCTATTCCGGACTCCTCCAGTATCTCCCGGCGCGCAGCTCGTACAAGATCCTCATCACCATCAACATGCCCTCCTAACTGGAGCCAACGATCCAATTTTCGATGGTGGTGAAGCAGCACATACTCACCGCAGGGGCTTTCGAGCCAGGAGGACACCGTGATGTGCCCCGGTACAAAGTAGGAGCGAAAAAGGACCCGAGCCCCGTCAGTCGCAAGGGTAAGCATTGCCGCACGGGCGGCCCCCTGATCACTATCGCCCTTTGGGTCATAGTTTTTCAGGAGAGCACAAACAGAGAAGAGGGGTGCGGAGGAGAATGAGTTCGGTTCGACCATCGGCGGGTTCTCCGGCTATCACTCAGAGGCACAATCCGGGCATGAAAGCGAGTTTTCGGCAACAATATACTCGAGCACAGGGGTGCCCCCGATGAGGTGCTCCTGTATGATCCGTTCGAGGACCTCCTCGCTGCATGAGTGATACCAAATGCCCTCGGGATAGACGACCGCGATTGGACCCGAAGCACAAATACGGAGACAGCGCGCTGCAGTACGAAGGAGCACCGGCCCTCCCGCTCGCTCGATTTCGGCTGTCCTCTGTTTGAGATAGCCCCATACCCTTTCGTTATCAGATTGAGGACAACAACTACCCCCCACGCACATAACGATATGGCGCGACCCCTTTTTTATCTGATCTACCTTAATCTGAGGAATGGCTGATGAGGACTTGATTCGGTCGGCAGCCATCGCGAGGACTATCTTTACCAGATGAGATTTCGGCAAAAGATTGGTGCGCCAGGAGGGTCTCGAACCCCCGACCCGCTGATTAAGAGTCAGCTGCTCTACCAACTGAGCTACTAGCGCGATGATGGCGATTCTTGGCCATTTTCAGGGCGAAAGTCAAGGTAGTGTGGGGAGTTTTTTCTCCCGTCGCCTCTTGGGCAGCCCCCTCCCCTTGACCAGCAACCCCCGATAGGGAATCCTCTGCCTTGACCCTCGATGACTTTTGCCAACCTATCCTCTGCGGGCCCCTATGGACTACCTCGCCACACTTTTCGATATCTTCCGTCACCTGGATACTCATTTAGCAGCCATCTGTCAGTCATACGGAACAACGACTTATCTCATCCTTTTCGGGATTATTTTTCTCGAGACCGGTGTTGTTGTTACCCCGTTCCTGCCCGGGGACTCCCTTCTCTTTGCGGCGGGAGCTCTCTCAACGGTGGCTAGCGTGGATGGTGGCGGCGGACTCTCGGTAGTTACCCTGCTCTGGAGCCTCTTTCTCGCCGCCTTTTTCGGAGACTCTGTCAACTACGCGATCGGTCACCGGATCGGAGCCAAAGCGTTTGCCAACCCCCAGTCTCGGATTTTTCGTCAAGAATATCTTAAAAAGACTCAGCAATTTTATGAAAGATACGGGAACAAGACGATCGTCATAGCCCGCTTCGTACCGATTGTGCGGACCTTTGCTCCGTTTCTTGCGGGCGTCGGGCGAATGAACTACCGAACCTTCGGCCTCTACAATGCGTTTGGGGCTGCTCTCTGGGTCGTCTCCCTCGTTGGGGCGGGCCATATCTTCGGAGAGGTTCCTTTCGTAAAGCAAAACTTTGAAATAGTCATTCTCGCGATCATCTTCATTTCTCTACTCCCTCCGGTGATTGAGGTCCTGAGAGAGTGGGGACGGACCGCAAGGACCTAGGCTCAACGACGCCTCAAGACGGGGGGCCTTTGAGGAAAGTCCGAGCCAAACACAGCCCCTCAGAGGCGCTATGGCACCGCTGCCAAGCTCCACCCCCCCCCTCCCTCCTCGTTTTGAACGTCACAAGTTTGGGCAAAGCAAGGCAAACTTCACTCACACTGTATCTGTCACCGTGCAGACTCCCGAGGGGGCCATGGTGAGTATGTTTGAGGCCACGCGAGGTCGTTCAGGAGCGAAGCGGTTATAACACTCCGAGGGGTTCAGCACCCATATCATAGGCAGAGAGGAGAACGAGAAAGGGTTAGGAGGTATGATGAGGAGAGGCTTTGCCGGCAAAGTAGGCTTTGATTTTTCTGTCGGTACTCTCACCGCAGGTTTTCTGATTGCCCTTGGGGTGTTAGCTGGCCCGTGCGTGGCGACTCCAAAAACCAAACCGATGCCTCTCGATGGCTCCGTGGTCGAGTTCAAACAATCTACTTTTCCCTCGTCATTAGAAAATCTTACCTTTTTCGGCAGGAGTAAAGTAAATTTTACCCAACCAGTGTCAATCACCGTTCGGGCTCCCATCGGGGCCGTGGTGAGTGTTTTTGGGGTACAAACAAAGACGAAGACCCCCCGCTTGGGAAGCCTCTTCCCGATAGCGGTTAAGCGACGGGGATCAGACAAACTATCGGAAAAAACTGTTCTGAGAAAAGCCAGCTCGATGCAGGCGGCCGCAACGGTTTCTGAATCGGACGTGATCTGTTGCGGGCGGACCAAACAGATGCTCGATAGCCTCCTACCGATCTACTCGCTCATTAATCCCGGGTGCGATTACCAGTGTATCTGCGACATCATATCGAAGGGCCCGGCATGCCTCGGCGGAGGTGGAGAGGGTGGCAATGGGGGTGATGGCACAAATCCTCTTCCTGGTGGTGATGAAGGTGTGGATGCCGACAAGTACGCAACTGTTACGATCGATGGGGCCTTCCAGAAAGACTCGTGCAGAACCGGCAATACCCCGTGGAGACTTGTCGTGTCTTTTGACCTTCGGAAGGTGGACAGAAATGCGCTAAAGAACGGGATCGCGGTGAAGGTAGCGGCTCGGGAGATAACGTATGGCGGAAGCAGGGCTGCGAGCATAAAGCCGGTCTCTGATGGGAAATACGCTCCTCGGCCACTTCTTCTGATGACAAGGACCGGCGCATTCAACGAAGCCGCTCGCGTGGTTCGATGGAGCAAGGGGAAACCGAGGGTAGAGAAAGTTTACGAGAAACTGGATTCGGCATTCTATCAAGGTTTGAGCTTAGTTCGCACTCCCGTTGAGTTACCGGGTGGTTTCGCAACCGTGGAGCTACTCGACATCAAAGGATTCAGCCGAGGATACGGGGTTTGCTTGGAGATGACTCGCAGACGACAGTACGTGAACGGATATCCGATATCTCCCCGGGAGGGGCGGGGAGAGGAGTGAGGCTGTCCAAACGCTATCGGGTGGCGTTCGGTCTCGCGTGG
>OMIW01000166.1 GCA_900299205.1 Pseudomonadota bacterium | reverse complement strand
GGTGGTGAGCGAGGCGCAGGTAGAGCGGGTGAGAGGGGCAACCGAGGTATTTATGGGGCAGCATGGGGTGAGGTTGAAGCGTATGGGAGTGGTGCGGTATCGGATCGAGGTGGTGGTACTGCGTATTGACGGGAGAGAGGTTCGGATCAGGCGGTCGACTGTACAAGCGTCCCCGCAATGTTGACGCACGGCCTCGTACTTGAGGAGAGGCGGGGGCCCTAAGAGATTATCGGGAAGCTAGAGGAGAGAAATAACCATTTTCAGCCGGGGGAGACCTTTGAAGGGCCTCCCTACGACTCATTCCGCTAGACAGTTACGATCCTGAAACACCCAGAATCGCAAACTTCTCCCAGCCCATCATACAAGCGCAGTATCTCGTCCGGCACCTCGCTTGGGTCAAAGGGGATGAGCTTTCCGCCCTTATAAAGCTGCGGACCACTCTCAGTTCGGACTATCGAAAATCCAACATTTTCTTGCTGCCACACCAAAGCGGGGCAGAACACCTTTCCTGACGCCACGCACGTTTCCACTACGTCCATTTTTAATTTGCAAGGGAACAAGTCGCACAAAGCGACTCCAAATAGGAGTTAAAAGCCCCTATTTAGAATCGCTTCGTCTCCCTGTCCTCACCTAAAACCCTCCGTAAATAACCTCTAGCTACCAGATAATCTCACAACACATCGCTTCGGAAACGACCGCGCGAAACATCCTCGCCCTCTACCCGCTATTCGATTGTCTTTTACCCAGTCGATGTCGCCTCCTAACAGGCATTTACAACTCGGTATTCCTCTACCCTACGAAATTGAAGAAGTGCTAGTCAATGGCTGAGTAAGAAAATTAATGTGAGAAAAAGAGATAGTTCCCCTGAGATTTCGGGGCTAAACGATTTACTCTGCAACAGGATATATATAGTGCAAATTGTCTAGAATGGGACACTCTGGCAGAGCGAGCCGAGGGCTCCCTCCGACGGATGTGAGATGATTTTGTTAGCGTTCTCCAGTGTGGTCCCCAGGGGCCGAAGTGTCATCGTACAGAAGTCGTAACATCATGACAAAACTTGTTTCTTCACAGCAGGGATTGGCCTCTCATAACGACATCGCCACCTCCGTTATCGCGCCTCTCCCCCGAATAAACAGAAGCGGAGGCCCGGCGACAGCCACCTTAGATAGATGGTCCACTAAGACACTACCAGGGGAAATCCCCGATAATGTCGTTGCTGACCTTAGGGAGAAGCTCCGAAACTGGAACAAGCATAACCCCTCATGTCGTGCTTCGACGAGTCCCGAGCGATGGAGCTATACGGTGGTTCAGGGCGAAAGCGGAGGCCACCTCGCTCTGATAGATGCACCAACTCGTACGAGCCTTCCGCCACTACCCCGTTTGCGTGAATGGGCCGAGGAGATCTTTCAGAATTTGCATCAAGGGTAACCTTAATCCAGTCCCCTCCTCCCCGAGACTGGCGGGTTATGGTAATAAGGATTCGGCCGTATTACCAAAGCAAACCTTTCATGCGCCTTCTCGCCATTACCACTACTACCGATCTCCCCGAAGCGCACCTGCTCGCAGAGCTTTCTCGTAGCTATGGAATCGCCGTTACTCTTCTCGGTACTCTCAAACAATCCCACCAATCTATCCTCTCAGCCGCTGGTGTTACCATCGTTCCCCTTGCTCTCTCAGGCAGAATCTCTCGGCGTGCGATCATCGCTATTCGCAATGCGGCCCGAGAGTGTGAGCCGGACATCATTCACTCCTTCTCAAACCGCGCCCTCTCAAACGGCCTCATCGCTACCCGAGGACTCCGATGCCGTCATGTTGCGTATCGAGGGGCAATCGGCAATGTTAGTCGGTGGGACCCGCTCTCGTGGATGACGTATCTGCACCCGCGGCTCGACAAGGTTATATGCGTTTCTCACGCTGTTGAAGATTACCTTGCCGGGGTCGGCGTACCACGCAATAAGCTGCGCACTATCTATAAGGGGCATCGGCTCTCGTGGTATGAGGGCCACCATTCGGACGCTCCGCTGGCCTCACCGACTGACGCGATTACCATCGGATGTACCGCGAACATGCGCCCCGTTAAAGGGGTAGATATCCTCCTCAAGGCGGCAAAACTTATTCCTTCGACGACGCCCCTTCACCTCGTTCTTATCGGTGAAATAAGGGACAAGCAGCTGCCCCCCCTTATCTCATCGGTCAACGAAGTACATCGCGTGACCGTGGTTGGGTATCAGGAAAATCCGATTCCGTTTATACAGCCGTGTCATATTTTTGTGATGCCTTCTCGTGATCGCGAAGGTTTGCCCAAAGCGGTCATCGAGGCGATGAGTCAGGGGGTAGCGCCGATTGTGACACGGGTCGGTGGAATGCCGGAACTTGTCGTCGATGGGGAGTGCGGGCTCGTTATTAAACCAAACTCACCGGAGCAACTCGCCGCAGCGATTATCTCTCTTGCCACCGATAGAGAGCGTGCAACGCTCCTTGGAGCCCGTGCCCGTACCCGTCTTGCAGAACACTTCACCCTCGATGCGACGGTTGCAGAAACGAGAGCGGTATACGAGGAGCTTCTTACCGCGCGTCCATTGCGACCTCCGGGCCCTCATTTTCTCCCTCCCCACGGCCACTCAGCATCTTTGTAATCGTTAATGCTCGCTCGGGAGCTATCAACGCCAAGATCTGACCCATTCGCTTCTCGGGCATTCGCTCGAGCAGAGCGAGAGTTGTCGTGATGTCGAGTTGACTGAGAAGGGAAGCCGCCTCTGACGGATTCATGGATCCGTAGACATTCGCTAATTGACCAATCTGAGAGTCCTGCTTCTTCTCGGTATTTTCGCGATCAGCTTGTAAGACTCCCGTAAGCTCGCGAAGCTGTGCGAGCCTGCCCGCGAACTCCCGCTCTCGCTCGGCGAGATCGCGCTCCCTCTCTTCGAGTCGTCTGCGTCGCTCCTCAAGCTCGACTCTCCGGGCATCAAGACTTTTTAAAAGCTGCATTTCCCCCTCGCTATACCGCGGACCAACCTCTTTGATAACCGTTGCCTGTGCTGGTGCTGGAACGCCCCAACCCGCAAATTCACATCCTCCGATCACGACCCGAAAAATCGCACATCCCCCCACTAACAACGCGGCTCCGACCTGACCTCGATCGAGCTTGGCTCGTTGACGCTGCATCAAAAGTTGCATATCCGAAGATGATGGGACTGATGTCTTAGCACTCACCTTCTGAGTGTCTTGCTCGTTACCCTGCGCCCCTTGCAAGACTGAACGCATCGTTTTTTGCATCTGCCCGTAAAGTTCAACTGCCTCCTCCCGGGTCATCGTGGGCTTTTTCTTATTTGCCATCGCGGTTACGCTGCCTTATCGCTACACCTAATTCGTCTAGTTCCGCAGTTTCCTGTCGGTGTACCTCGAGTTTGTACTCCTCTTTGTGCTTTTCACGGAGCTTTTCGAGCACCCGGACCGCTTGTTGTCGTTCCCGATACACTCCAAGACAGTCCTCGACTCGAAGCTTCTGCCGAGCAATCCTTTCATCGAGTAGCTCGATACGGATCTTCACCCCCTCACCTACCCACCCCTGAAGAAGCACATCCCGGCCTGAGACGACTCCCACGATCCCTGAATAACGATCATGCGCCTCACGCAACAGCCGAAGATCCTCTTCAAGCGTGGCGAGGGTCGCTCTCTCTGCGATCAATGCGGCCTTGGCCTCATCAAGCTCTGTTTCTCGAAAGCGAAGAACTCGTTCGAGGCGAAAGTTAAATCGCTTCATATCGACAAGTTGCTCCCATCAAGAATCGCGCCAGAGTCGTTCGCGGAATGGCTGCGACATCTCAATGAGCCAAGATATCCCGCAGAGCAACGATTGTTTTCTCGTAAGGTGTCCGCTCTTCAGCCAACTGTCGCAAGAAAAGGACCAACCGGTGATATAGACGAATTGCACGATCCACTCGACCGTTAGTACCCTCTTTGTAGGCGCCAATCAGGACCAAATCTTCAACATCCCGATACTCACTGAGCACCTCGCGTGCTCCCCGGGCCAGCACCCTGCCATCCTCATCAACAATATCGCTCATTACCCGCGAAATGCTCTCTAGTACCTCAATGGCGGGAAAATGGCCCTTGTGGGCAAGCTTCCTGCTCAGCACGATGTGTCCATCCAGAATCCCTCGGACTGCATCTGCGACCGGCTCGTTCATATCATCGCCCTCGACAAGCACGGTATAGAGCCCGGTAATCGAGCCAGAACCCGCATCGGTGCCCGCACGCTCGAGTAACTTAGGCAACATCGCGAATACAGAGGGGGTATAGCCCCTTGTGCTCGGCGGCTCTCCGACAGCGAGCCCAATCTCTCGTTGTGCCATTGCAAGTCGCGTTACCGAATCCAACATCAGAACAACCCGTCGTCCCTGACTTCGGAAGTATTCTGCATAACTTGTCGCCAGATAAGCAGCTCGCAGTCGGAGCAACGCTGATTGATCACCGGTCGCAACCACGACGACCGAGCGAGCAAGACCTTCTGGCCCAAGGTCCCGCTCGATAAATTCACGAACCTCCCGACCTCGCTCTCCGATAAGCCCCACGACAGCGACATCACTCGATGAGTGCTTCGCTACCATGCCAAGGAGCGTTGATTTTCCGACACCGGAGCCCGCCATGATTCCGACCCGCTGCCCCGCTCCTAGTGTCAGGAGCGAATCAATCGCTCGGACTCCCGTTTCAAATACCTCTTCAATTCGACGACGAGTTACCGGGTTTGGGGGAGATTGAAGAAGGGGCATCAAGCCAGACGCAAAGGGTCGAGGCCCCTCGTCAAGAGGATTACCGAGTGCATCAACAACCCGACCAATTAACTCATCACCTACCGGAACTGCCGCACTCGTTTCGCTTCCAACAACACTTGCACCCGGGGCTATTCCTTGCGTTTCGCCATACGGCATCACGAGGGTTCGGTCGTTGCGAAATCCTACCACCTGTGCCGGTATGATTTTTCCCGGAATCCGTATCTCGACCTGCGATCCAACAGGCACTCGGGGGCCCGTGGCCTCGACAACCAAACCAGTGACCTCAGTGACAACTCCCTTTAGCTCAAAAAGATTTGTTGTCGCTGCCACCGCTGCAGCCTGCTCCATTAGTCTCATGACGTCACACTCCGAAGCACCTGCTCCTTGAGCCGTTCCCACGCAGCATCGAGTCTGTAGTCAACCTCACCTGAGCTCGTCTCAATAATGCAACCCGAAGATATCGCCGGGTCAGCCACAAATGACCATCCGCCATCGAACCGCTCCCGAATTCGCTCAAGTTCGACAAATTCGAGATCGGCTGGACTGATACGCACCCGATGTATCTCGGCTCCCCCAACATATCCCAGTGCCTCACGGACTACGGGAAGGAGATATTCGGGATTGATATCAACTGCCTCACCAATAATTCGTCGCGACACTAAAATCGCTAGCCCCACGGCTTGACGCTCAATCCTTTCAACCTCCCCACGAAGCTGTACGGCGAGGTCCTCGCACACTCCAGTCATGCGCTCCTGCAACTCAGCGATGCGAACCTCGCGGCCCTCTTGAATAACACTACTACCCGCTTCGAATCCTCTCTGAAACTCTTCATTTTTGATCCGCTCAATATCGGCGAGTGTGAGGCTGAGCCTTTCCTCCTGGGGGTGGTCGTTATCCTTTTGACGCTCCCCATCGGTGGAATTACGAGATCGAGCAGCTCCCTGAGATGCTTTCCCTCCGTAATCGGCGAACATCGGGTCAACCACTCGACCTTCTTGAGCCACAATCTCGATTTTCAACGGTTCGAAGATGGGATGTTTCGATCGTTGACCATAATCCTCATAAATCGCCCGTTCGAAGGGAGGAGTCCGGTAGTTCGGTTGAGATTTCATCTTGATATTCTCTGAGGCGACCGCATCACTTTAGTAAGATAACATTTTGTCCCTACGCACCTACCTCACCGAGCCAATACCGAATCAGGAGCGCCGCTTGTCTCGGATTCTCCTTCACCATTCTGCTGTTATCCGCGATCAGGGCATCAAGGTGTTCAAGGTCAATTCCTTCATCCCCCTCTGGTAGCACCGTTTTTGCTCTTTGTCGCTCTGCGGCAAGCTCTTCCTCCAGCGCCTCGATTCCAGTTGGTAACAGTCGCTCCAGATTTACCTCAGCTTCTGCGGGAACAAGCAGCTGGGCCATGATAGGTTTAACGACTACGAAGAATAAAAGGACCAATGCGAGAAGCGATACACCGAGCTGACCTCCCGTCATCAGATATTGATGAGTATTTGATTCGAGTGCGGTCACTAACTCCTCAGGCATCCGAGCAAACTGGAGATTCTCAACCCGGACCGCATCTCCTCGAGTGACATCGAATCCAACTGCACTTTTCACGATATCCTCAATTTGACCCATAGTCTCATTATTAAGCGGTCGGAATATCTGCTTCTTTGTCGGCTCAGCTCCCTCAGCAGCCGGCTCCGTGACCTCCTCATACGTCCCATCGACGAGCACCGCGACAGATACTCGCTTTAGGGCTCCGCGCGGGGATGAGCTCTTAATAATCGCCCGGGAGAGCTCATAATTTTTGACCGTCTCATTTCTTTTGCCACTTGTACCCTCATCTGCACCCTGTTGTGGAGCGAGAAGTTTTGGATCATTTGAAAGATTTGACACAACTCCAGGAACTCCTCCGCGAGCTCCTCCACCTGATGCCCCTTCTGTAATGCTTCGCTCTGATCGAATGACCTGTCCACCGGGATCGAAGCTCTCCTCCTCTCGTTCATTGCTCGAGTAGTCGACCTCTGCAGTTACCCGAGCCACCACACGACCAGGCCCGAGAACCTTCGATAACATCTGTTCAATACGACGAACGTAGCCCTGCTCCAATTCGTGCTGGTATTGAATCCGGGTGGCCTCAGTCGAGAAATCACCCTCACGTTCATCCTCTTTTGGCGAGAGAAGGTTCCCAAAGGTATCAACAATTGATACGTGCTCCGGCTTGAGGCCATCAACGCTCCCCGCGATAAGATTCATGATGCCCGTTGTCTGAGCTTTACTGAGCTCCTTACCTGCTTTAAGCCTAATCAAGACCGATGCGGTTGGTTCAGAGGCTGCCTGAGAATAGATTGATTTTTCGGGCTCAGATATATGAACTCGAGAGGCAGCGATCGCATCGAGCGCGCCAATGGTGCGCTCGAGCTCACCCTGACGAGCACGAACCCATTTGACCTTTTCATCGAAGGTCGTTGAACCAAGTCCTGCACTGTCAAAAAGCTCAAATCCCACTGATCCATGTTTTGGAATGCCGTCAGCTGAGAGGGTAATGCGAAGCTCGTGAACGATACTCGGAGGCGATACCGCTATACTTTTTCCCTCTGCTCTCAATTCATAAGCGATATTTTGCGCCCGGAGTCGTTCAACGACAGCGGCTGAGTCAGCCGGCTCAAGATCGGAGAAGAGGACTGAATATTCCGGCCTCGACGCCCACTGCGAGATAAACACAATACCCGCTACCGATCCCACCACCAGGAGGGGGAATAAAATGCGCTGACTCAGCGGCAGCCGCATAAATCCGGCAAGTAGCTGGGAGAATACCGCACTCGGGTCAAACGAAGCCATAGAACTGTCAAGTATAGACTACAAACCAACGGGGAGAGCCCTCATACGGAATGGTACAAACTCTATACCTGAGTCCGCATAATTTCCTCGTACGCCCGCACTATCTTCGTACGGACTGCGTTCATCAATTGGAACGCCACATCAGCCTTCTCCATCGCGATCATCGCATCATGCGGACTCTGGGTGCGTCCGCTGACTAAATTCTGAATCTCTCCGTCCGCCTTCCCTGAGAGCCTGTTAATTTCATTCAATGCCTCAGAGAGCGCCTCCTGAAAACTCGACCCTTTCTCTGCACCAGCCGACGGTGAATCAGGATGCTCAATCGGTGGGCCGTTCTTCCGAAGCTGTTCGATACTAGGGTAATTAAATGGAATGCCATCGATAGTCATTTTTTGATCCCTTCTTCGCTTTATTCCTCACTATCAAGAGTTGCCGCCTCTATCATCCCCTCAAAGAAATCTGATTAGCGGCCGCTATCATCTGTTTTGCCGAATCCAACGCACTGACATTTGCTTGGTACAGCCGTGTCGCCGACATCAGATCGGTCATCGTGGTCACGACAGATATATTTGGATAGGCGACATATCCATTTGGGTCAGCATCGGGATGCCCCGGTTGGAAAACCATCCGAGGATCTGACTGGTCCTCTATGACTGCCTGTACCTGAGGGCGGGAAAGACTCATCTCGTCAAGCGCTGCCCCGAAGGTTCCGGTGATAGGCTGGGCAACCTGAACGACATCTTTGCGACGATACGGTCCACCCTCCGCAGTGCGGGTCGTCTCTGCGTTAGCGATATTGCTTGCAAGGACATTCACCCGCATCCTCGCCGCACTCAATCCACTCGCCAGAACCTCCATGGTATCCAACATAGCTGCTCCTCTATCTGTCCGTCAGACAATACATTGAATCCTCATGCAACGAGCTGCCGAATCTTGTCAGACAATCCACCTAACTTCTTCTGAGTAAACGCTGCTGCTCGTGTGTAAGCCATTGTGTTGTAGGCGAGACGTCCCATTTGCAGATCAAGGTCGACGTTGTTGCCATCCATCTTTGTCGCCCCCGAAAGGTCGGAGATCATCCGTGCGCTTCCTCCTCCACCGATATCTTGGTGTCGTGGATCCGTCCGATGCAGCGCCTCTTTGTCGAGGCCAAAAGCTCGGTCTAACTCCTGCCCAAAGTCGAGGTCAACCGCCCGATAGGTCGGGGTCTCGGCATTGGCGATATTTGCGTTGATGGCCTGCCCTCGGCGCCAGCTAAGGTCAAGCAAGCGCTCTAAGCCAGAAATAGTGGAGCCTAATAGCTTTTCGATACCCATCCTTCCCTCCGTCAATCCCCTGGCGCAGATGCTGTTTCTTTTTTGGGGTAAGCAAGAGGTATGCCGTTTTTAGAAG
>OMIW01000165.1 GCA_900299205.1 Pseudomonadota bacterium | reverse complement strand
GGTGAAGGGCGGCAGCACGAGTGGGAGGTCAAGTGGGCCGAGGCGATGGGGCATCAGGTGGGATTGGAGAAGGGGCGTGAAGAGGGGCGTCGGGCGGGTATCCGACAGCTCGCGAAACGGCTGATCGCCGAGGGAGTCAGTAAGGAGGTCATCACCCTCTCAGCGGGATGCAACGTGATGCGGTAGAAATGCTCCTCGCCGAGACCCATCGAGAAGATGAAGGAGGGTCCGACTAAAACGGAAATTTCAGCGATTCGCCGAATCTCGATGACCGCCCCCAGAAGCAGCTGTGTGCGATTAATCCGGAGGTAGTTGTCACACCTTCTCCCGAACTGCTCGGCCAAGTATCCCATGTGGCCGAAAGAGGAGAATCAGAATGAGAACTGAAAAAACAACTGCGTTGGTCCAGCTCGTCGCGAGAAACTGATCGGACAGGGCACGGATGAGTCCTATCGCGATTCCTCCGACGCACGCCCCTGCAAGACTTCCGATACCTCCCAATACCGCCGCTGTGAACGCATCCATCCCAACCCGATACCCCATCTGAAAGAAGATGGTATTGTTGTAGATGGCGTAGACGACGCTCGCAAACCCAGCGAGCGCCCCTCCGAGAAAAAAGGTACCGCGAATGATCGTGGTCGAAGGAATACCGCAGAGCTGCGCTGCTATCGGGTCTTGGGCCACCGCCCGCATCGCCCGGCCAAATCGGGTGCCATGTACGAGAAACGAGAGCAGGGCAAGGAGCGGTATTGTCACCGCAAAGACGAAAAGGTCTCGGTACGACACGTACACATCCCCGTCCCAGATTGGTGCAGCTGAGATTAAGGCAGGGAAATCTTTCGGCGCTGCCGCCGCCGTTCCTCCATTGAACACGGACAAAGGCATCCCCCCCCAAAAAAGGCCGATATTCAGGAGGATGTAGGAGACCCCGATAGCCGATACGAGCGCAACAAGCCTCGGTGCTCCCCGGAGTGGCTGATACGCAAGTCGATCAATCGCCACGTTGATCGCACCGCACCAGAGGGGCACGACTGCAAGAAGAATGATGAGGGTACCGAGCGGATAATCGGCGACAACATGCGGCCCAAAAAGCCCCACCAAAGTGAGGGCGAGAAAAGACCCTAACATGAATACATCGCCGTGCGCGAAATTGATCAACTCGACGACCCCGTACACCATCGTGTACCCAAGGGCAATCAGAGCGATAATACCGCCGTTGGCGAGACCGGTAAGAAGCTGTTGGAGGAGGAGCGACATGCCCGGCCTTCTCTCGATGTATTACTTTGTTAACTTACCCTCCGACCGTTTCCTCAGGCTACGGTTTTTTTAGCTCGGAGAGGAACTCAAATACTCCGTTGCGGACGATATTCCCCGAGAGCACTTCGAGGGTGGTATCGCCATTTGCATCGAACGACCACGTTCCGAGAGCCCCCTGATATTCTTTCGTCTCACGAAGTGCCGCGAGTATCGCAGCGCGATCCCTCTTTCCGACCTTCGCGATCGCCTTCAGCACGACACCCGCGGCGTCGTACCCATACACGGCATAACCCTCCGGCTCGCTCGCGAATTTCGCCTTATAAGCTTCATAGAACTCCTTCCCTTTTCCCGTGAGAAGGCGGGGAGGAAGACCAGAAAAGGTCACATAGGTCCGATCATTGAGCTGCTCGGCTCCCGCTGCGCTAATAAACGCCTGCTCGAAGCAGCCATCGGGAACCATAAAAGCCGCATCCACCCCCGCGGTGCGGAGATCCTTGGCAACCTGGCCCGCATTCGATTGCGTTGTTCCCCCGAAATACACAAGACTTGGACGAGTCGCCCGGATTTTGTTCGCGAGCGCCTTGTAGTTCGCCGCCTTTGCGTCTATTCCCTCGAATCCAACCACCTCGAGCCCTATCGCGGCGGCGGTCTTGTTGAAGATATCGGCGATACCTTTTCCGTACAGCTCGCGATCATGAAGGATGAAGACCCGCCTTTTACCTAGGTCTTTCGCCCATTGGGCTCCCGCTGGCCCCTGAATATCATCCGCAGGTACCGTCCGAAAGAAGGTGACGGTACCACTCGGACGATACATCCGAGGCTCTCCCGGCCCTCCTAGCCCCTCCTTGGTCAGCCCAGGCCACGACGCCCCTGGGCTAATCTGCGCGAGCCCAGCGCGATTGAGCTTCGGTGACGATATCTTTGCCGCCCCCGAATTGTAAGGCCCAATATACGCGACGACCGATGGATCGCTTATCGCCTTGTCTGCGTTTGCTCCCTCCACGACCGGGTCCCAAGCTCCTCGCTCCGGAGAGGCGTCATCCCAGTCTTCGAATCGGATCGGCATGCCTGCCACGATGCCACCTATCTCATCAATGGCTAGACGAATGCCATTCACGATGCTCGTTGTCTGAGCATTCGCACTGCCGGTGCGGGGGAGGCTTGAAACGATTGTGATGGAGTCTTGGGCAAAAGCAGAAGAGGAACCAATACACGCGAGGAACGCGATAATGGCTGCCCCCCGGCGGATTATTGTTCCCTCTCTGTGAGGAAATCTCACCTTCTGCCCCTGTCGCCGAAAGGAAAAAAATCGCTGCATAATGTCTTCTCCCTATCCTTCCCCTGCACCCGTTTATTCGTTTGCTCGGCTTTCACCCTGCGAGCGATACCTTCATCTGCTCCTCAAGATGCGAGATCACCTGCGCCATCCACCCATCAACTTCATCGTGGGCAAGTGCCCGTTCGGGGTGTTGAAAGGTGAGCCGGTATGTCACCCGTCGGACATCTTCTCCCTCCTTAACGAAAAGATCGACCGGCTGAACCGCCGAGAGGAACTCGAGCTTCATCCCCTCAATGCCTTGTACGACGACGCTACTCCATTCGCGGGTCGGTATCGCGAGGGTGATATCCCGCCGAATTGAAGGGGTATCAGCGACCTGCCTCGCGGAGAATTCTTTCATCACCTTCATCAGCAGATGAAGGTCAAATTCACCGACTATATGATCGAACCGATACTTATGTGCTGCCTTGATATCGGGATGAATCAACCCAAACGCCCCCACCCGGGTAGAACCGATTTTAAGCTCACCCTGATATCCCGGATGGAGCCATGGGTGGCGCGACTTGACTATCTGAGGGACAACAAAGAGCCCCCTCCCTATTGCCAACAGTACCCCTTTCAGGTGAAGCAGCTTGTCCTCCGTCGACTCTTCACGTCCCCATTCCTCGGTATACCATCGCCCCCCTACTCCAATCGAGAGGACATCTCGCTCAAACTCGAAGGGGGAATTAGCATGGCGTTCCTTGCTGAAGAGGCGGGCCACCTCGTAACACTTCACCGCGGGAGAACCGTGGCGGAGATTATCCTCGAGCAGCCCCGTAATGTGAAGAATGTTAGTTCCCTTCAGGAGCGCATTGCTCCGGTCGATCGCATTGCTTATTCTCACATGTTTATCGAGATATCCGGGAGAAAGCTCCTCAAGAGGCGCGATATCGGTTGGCGTATAGAACCCTTTGGTGATCACCTCGTGGAATCCATTCCCATGCAGCGGGGTTCTTATCCGCCCGACAACCTCCTCGCGGAGAGAACGCTCCGGCATAACGGGCTCTCGCTGCGGCAGCTCGATCTTAACCCGATGGAGCCCAATGCTTCTCACGACATCCTCGACGACATCCTGCTCATGAGAAACATCCCAGAGTCGCCATGAGGGGACCACCACCACCGCTTGCTTCGGATTCGTAGAAGGGTCGAGAGTATACCCCAGGTATTTGAGTCGCGACGTCACCTCAGTTTCGTTCAATCGAGGGAGATTCATCTCATCCCGCACTCGCTGATAGGGGAGGGTAATTTTGCGCACTTCACGTTGCCCGGGGGACACCACGGTCAGCCCTAAAGGGTGTGCTGATGAGGCATCTTTCACGACCCCCGAGGCTCCTCTGGCCAGATACACGAGCCGCTTGAGCGCAAACACCACCTGCTCAGTGTCGGTTCCCCGCTCGAACAGATGCGAAGCATCAGTAGAAAGGCCCATTGCACGGGCCGTTTTTCGAATAGCCACCGGATCGAAGGTCGCTGATTCGATGAGAACCCGGCGCGTTTCGGGGGTGACCATCGAATTCGCACACCCGATGACCCCTGCGACAGCGACAATTCGGGAGCGATCCCGGATCACGACCGACCCCGTGGGGACCCGGTAGCTGTTGCCGTCGAGAGCGGTGATTGTTTCCTCCTGAGTCGTAGCCGTAACAACGACCTCGCCCTGAATCTTATCCCTATCGAACACATGGGTCGGTTGACCGAGCTCCATCAGAACGTAATTGCTGACGGCAACGAGAGGATGCCGTCCCTGCTGCGCCCCTCCGGGAACTAAAACCTCAGAGCGGGGAGTCATTTCACCCGGTGCGCTCATCTCGAGCAATGCATACCGAGTGCATAGACCAGTATCATTCCGAACGGGGATTGAAACCCCTTTCTCGGGGAGATCGGTCGCGATTGAAACAGTTCTGAGGGGAATCAGGAGACGCGCTGATAGCTCTCGAGCAGCACCGAGAGCGCACCCGTGATCGCCTCGGTTCGCGAGGGTCTCTATCGTAAAGACCGTGTCTTTCGCCTCAGTTGTTTCGATTGCTTTGACCTCTAACCCCGCCTCATCGAGATGGGTTCGGATCTCGGAAATCTCGGCTGTCGGCAAGTCGAGCATCTGCTTAAGCATCGAAAGATAGAGCTTCATAGTGTACTCGCGTGTTATGTCGGAATCGCCGAATGTGAGCACCCGGCTTGATTTCTTTGGATTGATGATTTTCGGGAGTGGCCGTCCGCCTACCCTGCAAAAACTCGCAGATCGTTGTGATAAAGCTCACGGATATCAGAAAAATCGCAGAGCTGCGCGGCAAGCCGTCCCGTGCCGAATCCGAAGGCAAATCCTGCTATTTTTTCTGGATCGTACTTGAACTCCCGAAGTACGTTCCGGTGTATCATCCCCGCGCCCGCGACCGTTACCCATCCCGCACCACCGCAGAGCGGACACCCCGCTCCCTTACACGCGCTACACTCTACCTGCGCTCCGATGCTCGGTTCCGTGTACGGATAATATTTCGGCACGAATCGGACCTTGCGCCGCTTGCCGTACAGCTCTCGCAGAACGAACTGAATCGTCCCCATCAGATTTGCGAGCGTGAGCCCCTTTTCGACCCAAACGAGGTCGAACTGATGGAAGAATGCCGTATGCGAGGCATCCTCGGCCTCGTTCCGGTATACCCCCCCAGCCGCCATCGCCCTCACCGGCATCGCTCCCGTTTCGAGGGTTCGGGACTGCATCGAGGTGGTATGGGTTCGAAGCACATGCCCCGTATCGGTGTAAAAGGTATCCTGAAGATCACGCGCAGGATGATGCTGCGGAATATTGAGCGCGTCGAAGCAGTAGTATTCAGTCTCGACAACAGGACCATCGATCGCAACAAACCCAAGCTGACGAAGCACCGCTGAAACGGTTTCCTCTACCCGTGAGATCGGATGTATAAATCCCAAACCAGGCGAGCGCGCAGGGAGCGAGAGGTCGAAAAACTGCTTCTGCACGAGACTTCTGCGTTGTCGCTCATCTAGTTGGCGCTCCTTTTCCCCTACTATCTCCTCAACAAGAGCCTTCAGCTCGTTACACCGCTGCGCAACAGCGGGACGTTCATCGGCGGAAACCTCCCGCAATCGGGCAAAAAGCCCCTTCAGAATTCCATCTTTACTGAGCCACTCCTTTTTGAGCGCGCCAACTTCAGCACCCGCTGCCTCAGCTCGGAACCGTTCAACGAGCGCACCTATTGCGTCTGTGGTAAGAGTTTCCATAGGTCACCTTTTTTGATCGAAATAGGGTACACGACTCGCGGAAAACACGAGGCCTGAAGCAGTAGCGAACATGGTCACGATAGGGGTTCTTGCGCTCGGAGCTTCCCAAAAAACTCACGGAGGGAGTTCTTTGGGGCTGAAGTCATAAAATCTCTACTTCCGCGGATACCGCGTATCAAGGATGCTGTTCCACTCAGCAAGGTAGCTCGCGCCATTCTCGAGGAGCGCCTCTACCTCACCTTCATCACCAGAAACAGTCGCCTTGGCGATAACGTCCCCCTGTCGAATCGCATCGACGACCTCCTGCCCCGCGATTACCCTACCAAAAACGGTGTGCCGCCCATCGAGATGTGGCGTCGGTCCGTGAGTGATGAAAAACTGGCTTCCATTTGTCCCCGGGCCCGCATTTGCCATCGAGAGCACCCCTGCGCGATCGTGCCGAAGCGTTGGAGCAAACTCATCCTCAAATCGATAACCAGGCCCACCAAACCCCTTCCCTTCGGGATCGCCACCCTGAATCATGAAATCCGCGATAACCCGATGAAAGGTGAGACCGTCGTAATAACCCCGCAAAATCAGATTCACAAAGTTCGCGACCGTTTTCGGGGTTTCTTGGGGGGTAAGAGAGAGAATAATAGTACCCCGACCAGTTTCAAGACTCGCTGTTATCGACATGAATTCACCGTTGCTGACATTACATACATCGTTCAGCCCCCTGCCCACCAATCAAACAAACGGGCGACGGGACTGTGTTCTTACCCTCGTTCTGCTCGGCATTCTTTGCAGGGTTCCCCGACCATAATCAGAACCCTCGGCACTTCGGATCCCACCATGAACTAGCGGATCTCACCCCAAAAGCCTCACATCCAGATGGATTATTGTCGAACAGATCCGGCCGTGCTACCCTCGCGGACAACCGTTTCGGGCGATCCTTCGGTGACCCGCCCGTCCGACCTTTGTTCGAGGTCGCCAAAGTATCAAATTTTTGCACTCTGTCCAAGGAGCTCTCATGTCGCTGCCCGAATCTTCGTCTTGTAAAAGCCCCTTAGGCAGGGGCTCCTCCTGCAAAACGTCTCTCTGTCGCTTCGCGTCTGTCACATCCTTGGCGATCGCCCTCCTCGGGGGAATGGTGCTCGTGGGCGGCCAATCAAGCGCTGAGGTCGATCCCAAATTCGCCGACCAGGTGAAGCAGTTTCTCGACTCTCAGGACGGTCGGGCGGCCCTCGTGACCGCCATGAAAAAGGCTGCCGTCGAAGAGCAGGAGCGGGAAAAGGCTGAAGAACTTGAGAATGCCTTCAAAAACCGGGCGGACGTTTCGATCGGCTCAAGCCCTGTCAAAGGTAATCCAGATGCACCGGTAACCATCGTCGAGTTCTCTGACTTTGAGTGTCCGTACTGCAGTCGTGGCAACCAAACAGCTCAGCAGGTTCTTAAGGCCTACCCAAACAGCGTCAAGCTTGTCTTCAAGAACCTCCCTCTTCCGTTTCACAACGAAGCCACACCGGCTGCAAAAGCAGCACTGGCTGCCGGAAAACAGGGCAAGTTCTGGGAGTTTCATGATGCTCTCTTCGCAAACCAGCAGAAGCTGGGGCAGGCGTTTTACGAAGAAACCGCCAAGAAGCTCGGGCTTGATCTGGAGCAGTGGAAAACGAGCATGGCATCGCCCGAGATTGATGCAGCAGTTACCGCTGATCAGGAACAGGCTAAGAAATTGGGTGTTCACGGCACCCCCGGCTTTTTCGTTAATGGCGTGAAAATTGCGGGGGCTTATCCGTTCGAGCACTTCAAAGGAATCATTGATCGGCTGCTCGCGGGTAAATAGCTGGTTCTGAGAAAACCGCTCTCAGGTTTTTTCAGAACGGCTCCGAGCGGATGAAATTGCAATCATCGCGATTTCATCCGCTCGCCCAAACTGCTTTGGTTACTTACCGGACTATCCTCGGTCCGGCGCGCCAACAAGCCTCTCAGTTAGCAGCTCCTCAAGAATATCAAGCCCCCCCACGAGCACATGCTCATCGCTGAGAAGTGAAAACGCTCCCCACAGACCCGGTTCATGAACCCCGTAGAAATAGCCGGGATGCAGCACCACTCCTTCCTTCGCCGCACACTCGAAAAACTGCTCATCGTTCCCAACCGTTGATCGCCGATGCCCGTCAGGCACCAACTCAGCCATGGCCATCCATCCTCCTTGGGGTGACGATACCCTCAACCAATGACGCTCACCAAGTAGCTTAAGAGTCCTCCGGTATCGAAGGGCGAGCGATTCATTGACCGTGGCCTGATAGTGCCCCCCCTCCCGCATCATTGCTACCGTAAGGCTCTGACTTAATCCCGAGCAGCTCAAAAGAAGATCATTCGCATACACAAGGGTATTGCCGTACTGCCTCCAAGCTGCCTCATTCAATCCCATCCAGCCGACCTTAAGATCAGGTGCACAGAAGCTTTTTGAAATTCCATTGAGGAGGATAACAGGATAGTCGGTTTCCATCGCAAGGTAGTGACAGGTACGCTCTTCGCCGTGCAGGGCCTGAGCAAATACCTCATCGATGATAAGAGGTGGGCGGTAGGGAAGAGCTTTTAGGAGGTTAATAATAGCAATTAATTCATCCGCGCCCACGATTGTACCGGTGGGATTATTCGGACTGACAAGTACGACAGCTGCCACCGATTGATCGAGAAATCCTTCGAAGGATTGAGGTGCATACCGCCACTGGGCATGACGCCTCAGCGGAACTCCACGGGTTGAGACTCCTCGTTGAAGCGCAAATTCATCGAGGAGCGGGTAGGAAGGGCTGGGGACCAGAATCGTACTTCCCGGGGGACAAAGGCTCTGCAAAAGCAACTGATAGCTTTCAGATGTGCTTGCGGTAATAATGATTCGTTCTGGCGTCAGCTCGAGCTGATGGTTGACGTGATACCATTCACTAATCGTACGACGGGCTTCACCCGAGCCTTGCGGGTCTGCTTGATAATCCCGGTTCAGAAAATATCGGCGCGAAGCCTCGATAAGGAGCTCAGCCGAAAATGACGGTAAAACTCCGATCGGATCCACCCTTGAGAGATCGTGAAGAGGAAGCCCCTTCGATCTCCTTAGTTCAATCGCTTGAGCGATGGCGTTATGGCCTGCTTCCATCTGCTTCATCTCCTCCTTGAGCACCGCCCCTCTTCCTGATCCACTCATGCCATCATCACTTTCGCAGGATGCTTCGGTGTCCATTGATAGAGACGATGATGTGGTCGAGAAGTCCAATCCCGAGGAGCTCCCCCGCCTGTTTAATCCGTTCGGTAATCGAGATATCCTGCGGGCTCGGACTCAACTCGCCTGATGGATGATTGTGCGCGAGGATAATCGAACATGCTCTGTCGGTAATAGCATCGCTGAAAACCTCCCTCGGATGCAAATGGCACATATTCGCGAGCCCGATAGTCACCACTCTGGTTGCAATCACTTCGTTAGCTCCGTTAAGGGTCAAACAAACGAGATGTTCTTGTTTTGCATGACTGATGAAACCAACCAGCGGTGCAACATCGCTCGGGCTCTTCACCCGATATCCGCGGGGGGCGATCCGTCGCCGGGAGAACTCAACCGCCGCCTCGAGCTGCGCGGCCTTTGCCGAGCCGATACCCTTGATATTCCTCAGAGCAATGCTGAGATCCCCCTCCCGAGGGCTGTTGAAGACCTCTAAAACGACTTCAGAAATCTGCGAAACATGCCGACCTCTCGTGCCACATCCGAGCAACACGGCGAGAAGCTCAGAATCTGAGAGG
The DNA here is from genome assembly GCA_900299205.1 of Pseudomonadota bacterium. Taxonomy (GTDB): domain Bacteria; phylum Bdellovibrionota_C; class UBA2361; order UBA2361; family OMIW01; genus OMIW01. The sequence continues at coordinate 13,769 of OMIW01000165.1, read as the reverse complement.
GCATGGGCTCCCTGTTTCAGAAGTTTTTCTCGAGGTTGTGGCGCGGGAGAGGATTCCATTCGATCGCTCGATAGATAACGTGACTAGGAGGCAGTATTTGGCGGGAGGGTGCGGAAAATAATCGCTCCGACCTGCCCTGTTATCGGCACGAGCCCTCGGGAAGTTTCCAACGGTGAAGGGACCAGTTCATGTTCAAGCTGCGACCGCAGGGACATCGTGCACCTCAACGACCCGTTCCTCGCGGAGGGGGCACTCCGTCTCATACCTCAACCAACCGAATGGGTGAGGCACCTGCAACATCACCACGAGGCTCCTTCACGCCCCCAAACCGCTTACCAGAACATGGCTCGACGAAGGGATACCAACATACACAGGCGACCGGGCGCGGACTCGCCGAATTGGATCGAGCTCTCAGTAAGTTTGAGAATCTCTCTGATATCTCGTTTCTTCCGGATATGCGCATCATCGTCCGACTCGACGCCCACAGGCTTGGGATCCACTGGGCTTCATTTCCCGATGCCGACTATCCCCTCGGAGCTTCTTTCTCTCAGGGACTTCGAGCTGCTGCCGCTGCTCTGTTCACTAGTGGTGTTCGCATCCTCTTTGTCTTCGCTCATGGCGATGAACTATCAGTAGCGATTGATCCCCAAGAGCTGATTAACGGTAGAAAAAAATCGCGCCTCGTCTCGGGACTCGCGAGTGCCGCATCGGTCGGACTGTGCACCGCGATCGGTCGCGGAGCCCTTTTTCACGCCAAAGTGAGTGAATTACCGTCGAACGACCATGTTATCGATTATCTGCTGTGGCAGCGACTCGTCGCCCGCCGAAATACTATCGCTCGCTTCCTCTCTCTTAAAATAGCCGAGGCAGCGCTACCCAAAAGCGAAGTGGATCGAATACTCACAAAGGCGGGAGAAGAGGAACGGCTCGCGGCCCTGAGTCACTTTGGGGTCGATTACGCATCTCTGACACCTTACCAACATCGGGGTGCCCTTCTCTGGTGGGCTCCTTCGCCCGCCCCGTCTTCGATACGTATAGAGGGCCAGCCTTTCGGTATCGCTGAGTGTGTTGACCTGCCCGAGGAGGATGAGTTTATCACTGGGATAAAGGCTATTCTTCGGGGGGTAAGTGTAAGCACAGAGGGAGAAGCTCCTGTTTTTCAGCGAGAGCTCCCACAGGAGGATCTTACGAACAACGATTTCACAAGTGGCGGTAGCGATGAGTCAGAGGACGATACCGACTGAGTCTCGACTAAGCGCAAACATGCGCCCCAACCGATCATGAGGTCAACGTTTGCGCTTCGGTGAGTGTTAGGCAGCCCGCACCGACACCTTACGAACGCCTTTCTCGACCCCCGCCTTCTTCGGCAGAACAAGACGAAGGACACCATTCTTGAGGGTACAATCGATCGCTTCCTGATTAATCGCACAGCTCAGCGGTACAACCCGTTCAAAGCGCCCGTAGGAAGTTTCGTGATAGGTTACCTCCCCCTCAATCTTCTCTTCCTCGTATCGCTTCTCACCCTTGATGGTGAGATAGTCGTCACCGAGAGAAATATCTATCTCCTTCTCCGATATTCCTGGCAATTCACATCGGACGACTATCTCTTTATCACTTTCCTTGAGGTCGAGCCGAGGCGAATAAGCAAGCCTTCGCTCGGATAATTCAGAGGATATATCTGAGGTAAATCCTGGAAAAAACCCCTCAAAGAGCCGATTAATTTCAGTTTGTAGTCGCGTTACAGGGTCTAATCGGATCAGCCCCTTCGATTCTTCTCGCCACGGAACTAAATCGCGCAGTTTCATAAAGCCTCCCTTTGCAAGTATTTACAACAACAGCTTGATTACCCAACTGGATGCAACAACCGACGCGAATATGCCCCCCAACCTGATGAGCAACAACCCTATCGCGACGCTGCTTCCACCTCTTAAGTAATCAGGGGACGGCAATCGGTCAATCAGACAATATCTGATCAGAAAATATTGGTTCAAAACGATGCGTGGAGGAGAAAAACGTTCTCACAGCGCGAATAATTTATCACTCTTTCGTCGCGTATACTCGCCCGAAGAATTCCAGCCGAGGAATAATCACGATACGGATAAACTGAATAAATTCCGAAATAGAGCGGGATGTGAAAATAGGTCCCCCTCAATAAAAAAAAATCGCCAAACAGCCGTTCCAAGAAGAGGGGGATGAGCGATTGCTCATCTCTTACTTTCCCCTTCTGAACATCCCGCTGCTTGACGATTTATCTCTGAGATTTATACCTTCCTCCCTCCTCAAGGAATCCCACCTCTAAAAGGGAATATCGTCATCTTCGAACGAAATATCTCCTGATGGGGCAACTGTTGAGAGAGAGTCCGCGGTCTTGAGCGATGCAAAGACCCCCGGCGCATTCCCCACCTGGGCCATCGGCGTCTCCTGCATTGGCGTATCAGACAGATAGTCACTATCAGAGCCGATATCCTGCTTACTTCCGAGGAACATCACCGAGTCCGCGACAACCTCGGTCGTGTACCTGTCGCGCCCCTCTTTATCCTGCCACTTTCGAGTTTGTAGTTTACCCTCGATATAGACCTGCCGACCCTTGCGCAGAAATCTCCCTGAGTTCTCAGCAACCTTCCCGAAACAAACCACTGAGTGCCATTCGGTATGATCATTCCAGTTACCGCTCTGATCTTTCCGACGATCCTTCGTGGCAACCGTCATCGTACATATAGCAACTCCCGAATTTGCCTGCCGAACCTCTGGGTCCTTCCCGAGGTTACCAATAAGCAACACTTTATTCAGCGACATAGTTCCTCCACTAGTTGTTTTCGCGATTCGTTCCGTTATCTGAGCCTCTGACTGAGAGGTAGGTCCACTCATCCCTTCCAATATATTTTCGATTTAACAGGGGCTAAAGTTTCGCCGTCAGATACCCCTATTTTTTGCCTCTCTCTAGCCCCTTTTCCCAAATGGCGTTGCCAGTAAATCTGCGAGAAGCCCGATTAGCTCCTCCTCTCGACCGATACCTATCGAAACTGCTGCCGCATGGGGGTGACATCCATCAACGAGACCTCCCATCGGGCGGGCGACAAGTGGCAACAACTCAGTGAGAGGAGCGGCAGCTCCTGCGAAGACCTGAGCGGCAATCCCCGATGGCAGACGCATCGATACTTTTACCTGATTGAGCGGTACCGGTCCAATCCCCGGGATAGCATTCGGCACTCTTTGAAATCCGACAAGGTACCGGTCAGGATCAACTCGACCTTGCGCAATAAGGTCTTCACATACCAGCCCCACTGTCTTGACTCCGAGGTCAGAGCATGAATCCCCGAGCGAAAACCATTGTATCGGCGCCGTCGGATGATGCTGCAAAACAATCCCCTCATCGCCCCAGACCACCTCAGCATAGCGATCACGCGCCTTCTCAGCCAGGTGGAGCATTCCCCTTATCTCGCCACTCAATAGCCCCTTCAGCGCGAAATCGGGGCCCCCTCGATTGTAATTAAATGCGCCGAGAGCATTCACCCCGTCGACAATCGAGGTCAGGGGATACTCGCCCTTCATGAACACTCCTTTTGAGTCCCGAAAAAGGGAGCCCTCCTCTACCGCGCGGTCCGATACGACCCGATTAAGCCCTTCATCTCGGTGCCCATCTCCCAGCCATCCTAAAACCCCCAACCAGGTAAGGTCCCTATTATCTGGAGAGAGAGCCTCAGCGAAGAGCGCGCACACAGCGGCCGCAGACACCGCACGCGCCCCATTCATGCCGAGGGTAAGGGGGTTAAGGAGGAAAACTCGCGAGGACCGTTGGTCATGGCTCTTCTCCCATACCTCCTCCACCTGGTGATGATCGAGCAGGAGAAGCTTTCCATCCGCGGGCAGCAGATGGACAAACTGCGATATGACGCCAGAGCCAAAATCAGTAACAACGAAAAGCCGCTCGTCACGGTCCTCGAGAATACGCCGAACCACCTCTGGGAAGGGCTTTTCGAGGCAGTAGCGGGCAACCCGCATGTTAAGACGGGCAAACGCCGCCGAAAGGATGGCTCCCGAGGCGATACCATCAGCATCATTGTGATGAAGGACAACGCACGGAGAATGCTGGTACTCATCGCGGATCGTAGTCGCAGTATCGTCAACAGCTTTTACGAATTGTTCAATTACATCAGACACGTATCCCCACCACTAAGAGTATCATCCGACGGCCGTTTGAAATATTTCCTTCCCCTCAAACAACCGACCATTCATCTATCATTGCACTAGTTCGCCGACAACCCCTGAATAACAGGGGATGATTTGTACCATCAATCGCCACTCGGAGACTATCGGAGGCATGTGTTCTATTTACACGACAGATTTCCTTTGAAATGGGGAGCTCGCGGTCGGTATAATAACATTGTACTAGAAGATTGCTGTTGTTTTAGATCATCGATGCACCTGACTGACGTCCCTTCAACGAGACCCTTTCAAGGAGCTATCAGCAAACCACATTTGGCGTAAGAGGGTGTTGTTATGACCATTGTCTGTATATCTCGCCGTGATTCATCGATCATAGCCGTTTTGACCACAGGCACCGTGGATGGAGCATCCCCGGTCTTTCCAACGCAGATTCTGCAAGAAAACACTGCCGTTACCTTTGGGATAAAAACCCGCTGGGCAACGATAAACGGCTCCCTCGAGGGGTTCTCGGGTGTTATTTCCCTCGACGAGTCAGCAGGAACAAAAATTCCCCACGGCCAGGTCGTATTTCCGCTCGATAGGATCCGAACGAACACCCTTGCCGCGAATAGGGCACTCCACTCATTATGCCAGAGCCTTCATCACCCTCGAGCCCGCTTCACGCTTTTAGGAATTGACGGGGTTGACCATATCGAGCATCTGGGGGTAGGCGACTCGATGCCCGTTCAGATTGATGGCGTCCTAACGATCAGGGCGATATCTCAGATGGTTTGGATCTTTGGAACGGTAAAACGAACTCCGTCTCACGTTTGCTTCTCGGGAGACGGCAGCTTTGACTGGCGCGAGTTTGGTATTGCACTCCCAAAACGGTACCTTTTCAGTGGTGTATCGCCATTGGTATCAATTCATGTTGAAACATCTCTCCCGGTTTACGGGGAACACATGTCGTTAGAGGATACTAACCACGCCTCAACCGATCACTGGGCATTAACATAGCTTAAATCCACAAAGGATTCCGATACCGCACCGTCACGGCCAGCTGACCCGTGAATCATCGAGCGCTCTTCGACCTTTTGTACTGCGGGCTTCCCACCTCTGCGGGAGCCCGAACCCTGCGCCTAACCGAACCACCATCACCGCCTGTTCGCGCCCCTGCCCGTTTCTTGATCCGTTGCTTTTTAAGCAGAGTGAGCTGTAATACCTCAGCAACCTCCTTCACCGGAACAAAGTGGATCTTTTCGCGCTGCTCTCGGGGAATTTCGTCAAGGTCTTTGATATTGTCAAACGGGATGATCACATGCTTGACGCCGAATCTCAGTGCGGCCAGAGCTTTCTCCTTAAGCCCGCCGACGCCAAGGATGTGACCGCGGAGGGTCATCTCCCCGGTCATCGCATACTCGGGAGATACCGGCCGACCTGATAGTGCGGACACAAGCGCGCAGGCAATCGTAATACCAGCCGAGGGTCCGTCCTTGGGCGTAGCACCGCTTGGGACATGGATATGAAAATCGTGTTTAGAAAAGAAGTGAGGGTCCAACCCAAGCGATTCAGCGTTCGCTCTCGCGTAAAAGAGCGCAGCCTGCGCAGATTCCTGCATCACAGAGCCGAGTTGCCCGGTCAAACTGAGCACCCCTGATCCTCGCGCGACCGATGCTTCAACGGGCATGATCTCACCACCGTTGACGGTCCATGCGAGGCCCCTAGCTAATCCTACAGTGTGACCGCTTTCGCGTAGTTCTGGATCAAATTTCGTTGGGCCCAATAGGTCTGAGACCGCCGACACCGTAACCTCTTTCAGCAGGGTCCCATCAGCGACAAACCGCTTAACCAACTTACGACACAACGCGCCGATCTCCCGTTCGAGGCCTCGCACCCCCGCTTCTGCGGTGTACCGTTCAATAATGAAGGTGATCGCCTGGGGCGTAAAGGAAATCTGGCCAGGTTTGAGCCCATTCTCCCCCATCTGACGGGGCACGATAAACCTCTCTGCGATTTTTTGCTTCTCCTCGAGCGTATAGCCCGCGATCTGAATCACCTCAAGTCGATCAAGTAACGCGTCAGGAATGGTATCGACCGTATTTGCCGTGGCGATAAACAAAACCTCTGAAAGGTCAAAATTGACGTTCAGGTAATGATCCCGAAATTCTCTATTTTGCTGCGGATCAAGCACCTCAAGCAGTGCAGATGCAGGATCTCCCCGAAAATCAGTGCCGACCTTATCAAGCTCATCAAGGACAACAACAGGATTCTTCGAACCGACCTGCTTGAGCCCTTGAATAATCCGCCCAGGAAGAGCACCGACGTATGTTCGGCGATGTCCTCTGATTTCGGCTTCATCACGGACCCCCCCGAGCGACATCCTGAAAAATTTCCTATTAAGGGCTGAAGCGATACTCCGGCCGAGCGATGTCTTGCCCACACCGGGAGGTCCGATAAAGCACAAGATAGGCCCTGGCTGACTCTTATTTAATTTTCTGACCGATAGATATTCGAGTATTCGCTCTTTTGCTTTATGCAGACCGAAATGATCTTGGTCGAGTATCCGCGCAGCTTGAGAAAGATTGCACCGCTCCTTTGTTCGTTTCTGCCAGGGAAGATCCGCAAGCCATTCGAGATACGTCCTCAGGAGCGCATATTCGCTCCCCTCGGGAGACATCCGCTCGAGGCGAGAAAGCTGCTTTGTCGCCTCCTGACCGGCAAATTTGGGAAGCTCTGCCGCATGAAGGGTCTTTTTTAGAAGAGCGACATCTTCTATCGCCTCCTGACCTTCTCCGAGCTCCTCCTGGATTTGCTTAAGCTGTTCCCGGAGGAAATACTCTCTCTGACCTCGATTCAACTCATCTCGGGCGCGGCTTTGAATATTCTCTGAGATTATCAGCTTACTGAGGTCGTCCTGAATAATCTCATCAGTCATCACGACGCGACGGATCGGATCGAGTTCCTCCAGAGCTCGTTGAGCCTGTGCAAGTTCCAGCCGATAATGGGCGAGAATCACATCGGCTAATTCTCCCGCATCATTCACCTGTTCGGTCACCAAGAGAAGCTCCTCGGGGAGGTGCTCCCGTTCGACGAGAACCTGGAGATTTTCTCTGATACGGCGGACTATCTCGGCATTTTCTCCAGAAACAGGGGTCTCCCGCGCAAGGATTGGTTCAACCTGCGCGATGAGAAATGTTCCCTGTCGGTACGAACGTGCCCGAGCTCGCACGAGCCCCTGAATCAGAACTTTATACCGACCATCCGGCTGCTGAAGGGTCCTGACAATATTGGCAATCACTCCGATTCGATACAGATCCCGAGCTGTTGGAGCGTCGGTCTCTGTGTTCCGTTGCGCGACCAGAAAGACCAGCTTATCACCTGCCAACGCCCGCTCAACTGTATCGATACTCCCCGATCTGCCGACAGATAATGACATCATGACTGCCGGGAAGGCGACAAGATCCTTGGCAGGAAGAACAAGTAATTCACGGGGAAGCGACTCCCACTTATGGGGTGTTTTTTTTGATTTTGCGCGTGATGGGACCTCACCTCTCTTCATCGTAAACCCTTCATCACATTCTCATCACCGCGACGTTTGCACGGCTAAGAGAGAACATCGTCAAGAGAGCGAATGACTGGATTAAAAGGGAACACTGTCCCTTCTTTAAAGGTACCGACGGTGACCGTTCGGCGGATATGCGCCTCCTCGAGCACGAAGGTCCCCGTCAATCCTTTGAACTCTCTCTCTTGGCCCCCAAGCCCTCTCCGTCGAGCAGCAATGATTATGCCAACGTCGAAGCCAAGTGCAGATAGAAAATCCTCACCGCGATTACGCTGCGCAGAGAGACACTGATTGAAGGCGGAGCTATAAGGGTTCCGACTGTCAGCAATATAAGGAACCGGGAAAATGGCCGCCCGAAACGCCTCCTGTGTCGCCCGAAGTGCCGCAGCATTGAACCATGCCCCCGGTCCAAATACCGCTATCCGTCGACGATGCGAACTCCCCATTGAGGAAAGAAGTCGGCTCGCTCCCTGAACCGTATCAGCGACGAATATCCCCTGAATCGGCAATTCTTCGAGCTTCTTTACTATCCCTTCAACACCCTCAAAATCCCCCTCTTCCCCGTACGAGCCCTCGAATAACACTGACACCCCACTTCCCTCCAGAGCTCGACGAAACTCCTCTACTATCTCATCTGAGAAGGGGGTTTTGGTACGGGCAATCGCCAATCGGGTGACACCAGCTCGAACAATACCGTCCGAAACCAACGCCCTCAGCTGAGTTGGAAGGGAAAACCCAAGGTCGAGAACCAACCCATCTCGGGCCGCAGTTGCTTTTGACAGATTGAACACCGGAACTCGATTCTCGCGTGCCAGCGAAGCAACTCTCGCCACCTGGGATGAAAGAAACGGACCAACAATCGCTTCGGGCGACGGCTGTTCGGAAAGAAGCCCCTCGAGTGCCCTCATCGGCGCATCTCCCTCGATGCCAGCATCGAGAACCGAGATATCCACACGGGTTGAGTCATCCCCTACCGCGAGACCACATCGAAATCCTCGTTCCACCGTTTGACCCATAGTGGCGAACCTCCCTGTAACTGGGAGAAAGGCGATGACACGCGATCGAGGGGGTGATTGTTTTTCAGAAGGGCCGTGCGACCAATCCTGGTCGCCACCAAAATGAGAATCACCCCTTGATGAGTAATCCCCAACCCGATGATGGGGAGTCCCGCTCTGCCAACTGAAATCAGATGTAATCGCTGTGTGGGTTTGGGGGACCCTTCGTGCATCTCTCAGCGGAACCTCCCGGTAGGGCGGTATTTCTCCTCGGGGAGGTGCCTTGAATATCTCCTCAACGAGCCGATGCCCACTTTGACGGGAGGATCGCTGCGTATGGCCAGGCGAGCACCCCCCTGCCACCAACGCGACACTCGCAATGAAGATGACCGCTGGCAATCGACGACTCGAAGGGGGAGCCAATCGCTGATCTTTCCGTGCGATCCGCTGGTACGCATTCATAGCCGTCGCTCCCTAATCACGAGGGGATTAACTCCTCCAGTATCGGGGGAATTTGGGGGGATCGAAAGAGAGAAATCGGACCGTAAGCCGCGTTTAATAAAAAGATAAAGACCCTCTCTGCAACTAAAAACGGTGTATACATCAAACATTGATCGTTGCATTTTTACCCCTGACACGATACAAACCTTTCGCTAAACTGAGGGAATTCGAGGCACTGCATCACTCGTTGAGCATTGTGCGATCTCGCATACAAAGTTCTTTGCGGAGACGGTGGTGCCTGATTCTTTGATTCAGATCACTTGCTCGGTCCGGATTGCGCCCCTTCGAGAAGGGGACTCAAGACGTGGCTGTCTTTCAGTTGGAGGGGCTTCACTGGACAGCAACTCGGGCAACCCACCGAATTCCTCCGAGCCACTCCCCTACGCTCTTCAGTCAGGGAGGCGGTGATGGCGACTCCTCGACGGGGAACTCAAGCATTCTCCCTCTCTGTCGCCACCGTACCGCATCCAACGCACCGTCGTTCATCACAACACCGCGTGCGCTCGTCCCGTCCCCTCACCTCCCCCCCCCGAGGCTATCTTCATTCGTATCAACGCTCACGGCTGCAGAATCGAGACAGAGAGCAATCCTCTGCCTCCTCAGAGGGAATGCGACCATTCATCAAGACAAAACCCCTTATCAATGACCTCCTCTTTCCAATAATCCTCCTTCGTCAGGGTGGACCTGGGTATCTCATACATCACGCCACTCTCTTTTCGCTTCTTCTGTGTGTGATCTCATTTATCGAGCAGGCCTCCGCCGCTGTCGTTGCACGAAGTGGCATGCTCTGGGATCTTCCAATCGCTATCGCCCCTTTCTTGACGCTGGGCATCGCTGTGATACTTCGGGTTGTTCTCTTTCCGGTAGCCGTTGGGATCTGCGCCCTTCCCATCCGTATCCTTTTTCTCTCAGGCTCACTAGACCTTGTAGAGTTGTGCGAGCAGACCCCACGGGCGATCCGTCGTTCATGTTCTACGAGTTGGCTTATCTTCCTCAAATTAGTACGACGAGCCATTTCGATGGGCTTCATCGTTGGATTATTTCTCCTCATCGGATCCGGAAATCGCGCGACAAAGGGCGTGCTGCTCGCGACGACGCTCGGATCGTTCGCCTACCTCATTATGCGCATCCCACTCCTCTGCGCTCCCCTTCTGAGTATCGTCGGCGATTATGGCCGCCGTTATGCAGTCCTTCACTCTGCAACTATTTTGCACAATTCCGCCTCCAAGATGAGATGGTACGTCATTGGGTGCATAACCGGCTGGTTTCTTACCCATTTCGCTTTCCGAACTATCCTGGGAGATGCGGCAGCTCATCATTGGAGCATTCTGTTTAACTTCAACGCGATCGGATGGGTCTGGTTTGGGGTTACCTGCCTGACTTCCCTCGTGCTCCATGATGCCTATCTGCACGAACGCGCGATGAATTCTATGCAACAGGAGATAAAAAAGCACTCCTGCGAAAGGGACAGCTCGCCCATGAGCGTCCTTCCACCCTTTGGCTAAGAAGTCGTAGATATCTAGATTCTTTCAAATATATAGCCTTTGAAAACTTTTCTTGATTCAAGTGGTATGGACATGAGGGGTCGAGTACAATACTAGGTGGAGGCAGACACCAACAGATGTGCTGCCCGCTCTCCCCCAAGAACTTTTGGCGGTCCCCCATGAAGAACGCGTCGACTCATCAGGTCTCAATAGGAGTCAGATCATCAATGTCAAAACCCTCCTGTGTGCACCTCCCTCCTCCCGCTCTCCACTTGGGGTATATTGCAACGGCAATTCTGGGGTGCGTGTTCCTCCTTCCCTCTCTCGCACTTGCTACCCCCCGCTCGGCGAAAATAATCTCCATCAGAACTGAGTATGGTGTCACTCGAGCTCTCTCAGCGACAGAGCTCATCAAAGCGAACTCACTACTCCTGCGATTGTGGCTCCCAGGAAACGGGGTAACAACCATAAAGCTTAAGCGACCCGCCTCATTACGTTCGTCGAACCTGTGGCGAGGCTACGCCGAATCACCGTCAAGAGATGCCGGAAGACAGAGCAGCGTCAGTAGAAGGTGGGCAGCAGCATCAATCACCGAGCAATCTGGACTTTTGCCGTCGACAGGATATGCCATCCCTTCCGCCGAACTTTCAGGAATTGAGAAGAAGCTAACGCTCAACTTTGCAACTTCCGGTGTGCGGGGAGGTACCCGTTTTTTTTCACTGAGCGGAGGTGAGGGGGCCGAGAAGTTGAGAGTAGTAAGGGCTCCCCATTTTGCTCTCGCCAACAAGGGATGCCCACTGAAGGGGCACCTTGAGGAACATGCTCGAGAAATATCCGGTAATATCTCGCCTTCGTCACTACCAAGGTCATCAAGAGCCGTTAATTTGAGCAAGAAACTGACCCTGAAAACTGTCGCAGATTGGAGGTGGTCAGGTCTTTACGGAGCAAATGCAAATACCAGAATTCAAACAATCGTAAATGCGGCGTCGGCGATCTACGGAAATGACCTCGCCATGAGCCTCTCAATCGATTCTCAGCTCGTCGATAATTCCCCCCTGTCGTATCCGGCATCGATAACAAATCCTGAGAGTTTTCTCGAACTCTTTAGCAATCAGGATATCAAGGGTTCTTCCAATGCGGGGGTCCTTTTCACTGATCGAACCTTCGATGATTCAGTTATCGGGATAGCCTACCTCGGGGTGATATGTCGTATTCCTTCGGCATCTTATGCAGCAATACGCAGATTTCAAGATGCCCTCGATCCGATTATTCTCGCTCATGAGATCGGTCACACACTCTCCGCGGTTCATGTTTCCGACGGAATCATGACGACATCGCTGAACCCCTCGAATCCTCCTTCATCCTTTTCTGCATCCTCCATCAATGAGATCGCCTCTCATGTCCAGACCTATGGATCATGCATGGCATCTGTCTCGCCGAATCCGACGCCGACGGCGACACCGACCTCGGGGGGGTCGGGTTCAGCCAGCAGTACGACGAGAATCCGCTTATTGATAGCCGGTCCCCGGATAGTTCTGCGACCCTCTGTGTCGGACGAATATGGGTCGGTATTCGGCCAGCAGTGTACCTTTTCAATCAAGGCAGGCTTCTCGAGAAAAGGCCTTTTTTCAAAGGGCACGACCCTCTTTTCCTCCACCCTATCGGCCTTGCCATCAGGACTGGTAGCCCGATTATCCCGTCGTTCCGCGACCTCAGGCCCTCTTTACCTGCGCGGTTACATCCAGTGTCCGGGAGCGCCCCTCGATACGACCGCGACGATCTGGTTTGACCCTTCTTCTCTGAACATTACGAAAAAGACAACTCAATCAAATTTCCTGAAGGATCTGAAGCTTCGCCTCAAGAGAGAGTAGGAGGATACTCCTATCCGGTGATGCCCAGCACCCGAAATACGGCAGCCACCGCCCGAAAAAGCTCATTTGGAATATAATCACCCAAACCACACTCCAAAAGTCCATCAACAATAGCGCTCTGCTCAACAACCGGCACCCCGTGGCTCCGTGCGATGGCGACTATCTCATCGGCACTAAAATAGGCTCCAAGCGCCTCAATCCGTGGAGCATGATCTTCCGCAGCATCATACCCAATGGCCACGGCACCACGGTAGGAGGGGCCTTTGGCTCCACCCGAAAATCCCCCCAATAAACTTTGGTCTATGGATACCATTTCTACCCCCCTACCTCACACGATTGGCGCGAGCCACGATTACTACCGACGATCGCTTCACCGCCTTTACTAACTCCTCGCGAAGCATCGCACGTTGAAGGCTACGCTGCTGTCCCCGCACTAATGGGTCACCAAACTCATCTCTTTGCTCCTGCCGAACCTCTTGCCCGGTCATCATCGTCTGCCATCGAAAACGCCACCACCCAGTGCCGAAGGAAGCTGCTCCCACCGAAGCCAAAAAAAATCCAATACCCACCGACAATCGGTATAAAAGTTCGTTGACTCCGGTGTTGGACAGAGGGAAAAACCCCCTCTGGATAAAATATTCCGCTATCCACCAAGCGACCAGAGAACCAAGAAACAATGCGCTGAGCGAACCTATCAGCTGGATTGGCAAACGACGCAAACGACCGATCCACGCTGTCGGAGTTAATCGAGACATACTCGGGGCAAGCAGATGCAGCTGCAGGTGGGGACGCTTGACAGCGAGCGTGAGGACAAAGGATGTCACCGAGCAACCTGCAAAGGTCATCACTACCCCCCCCCAGTCTGCGGTCAATATTTTCCGAAGACAGCGATCCAATCCCTGCGAACCTCCCCCCCAACATTGAGTAGCGATCGAGACAACGGGAGAGCAGATCCATCGATGGCTAGACCAACTGAACAATCCAACTAGCACTACCGGAACGGCCCCTAGGAACAGAGCAGACTCGATCGTGGTTCCCTTCTCACGAAGTTTTCTTATATGTCTGGCCGAACCCGGGAATCTCTTTTCCATCTATTCATCCATCCACATGTCCCGTCTAAGAGGCTGCGAAATAAGGGGGTTCGAGGCGAGGGTGCCGCTGCTTTGGCACAGACTCGATTCGAAAGGACGAGGAAAAACCGGAGGAATAT
>OMIW01000164.1 GCA_900299205.1 Pseudomonadota bacterium | reverse complement strand
TCCGCGCGCGCGCGGATGGAACGACGGATCTCCGCCATGATCGCCCGAACATCCACCGGGCCCTTGACGACGGCACCGCCATCACTCGACCCGACCTCGCACATCCCTTGGTCGATTGGCACTCCCTGAGTCATCGTCCGCTCCGCAGCCTCTGCCATACCCTCCCTCCTAACCACTTCCCCGCATCACTCCAAAAGGCGAGGATACACGATCTCGCGCCACGATACTACGAGCAACCGTCCGCTGTTATCTCCCATAACTCCAGAGCCCCCGAGGAGCCGATAAGCGACCGAACACTCTCTCGCAGTCTTGCTCTCGGCCTCGAATCGGCGCAAACATCGTCACCAGAGGCGTGATTGCCCGCATTTGTCGGGCTTTTCGGAGCTTTGACTTGCGAGACGATATCGAGATACGGTGATCAGGGCGACGGTCAAAAAAGCCCGCCAAACCCGTGAAAGCTCGCATCGTAGTAGATGTTTGTACCCCGTTTAACGCCTAGGCTTGGATACTGCGTCTCATAACTCATCGTTTAAGGCTCACCATTTACCTCGGACCCCCATGAGCGATTCTCTTTCCCCCCACAGGCCCACATTTCTCCACAAACTGCCCTGGGAAAAAATAGCCATCTGGTCAATCTTTCTGGGGATTATCTACATCCTTCGGCATTTTTTCTTCATTATTTTCCTCACTTTTCTCCTGAGTTATTCAATGCGGCTCCTCGTCGTCCGGCTCTGCCGCCCGTTCGAAGGAAACCGTTGGCGTGGTTGGATTGAGACCGGGGTCGCTTTCTTATGTTTTCTCTCGCTTGTCTTCTCCCTGTACGGAATTGGGTCCCTCATCATCCCTCAGCTCGCCGAGCAGGGGCAGGCACTCACCAAACGGATTGCGAACCCTCAGAAAAGCCCCCAGGCTCAATTCGACGAATATCTCACCAAATCGTTTGGGGCGTGGCTTTTTCAGCAAAAGTATGGCGATAGAAGTTCATCGAGATACCTCGAGGCGTTCGGACGATTTCGCTCACCCGAGCAACAACGGGAACACTTCCGTCAGGTGATGGGAAATGTTGAGCAAACATATGAGGATTTTCTCGCTGAAAGACATGATATTTCGGCGAAGTTCGGGACAACTCCAAACAAAAGCAACCTATTAAAATCGCCCGAACATCCAGCCATCCCCTCCCCTGAGACCCCCTCCCTCGAGGAGTGGGTCCTCCGAGAACGCGCACCACAACGCTTTGCTGGTGATAGAGCTGGCTTTACCCGCGCTTGGGAGGATTTTTATCGGAAGCAGGAGTTCCAAATTCCGGGGCTCACCCCCCTCACAAGCCTAACTCCGTCGGAACGAGAAGGAGCGATTCTTCGATTTGTTACCACAACAATCCTCGCCGATGAATCAGCTCGTTCAGCCTTGATAACGGCGTGGGAGCAGGCCAAATCGCGAAACCTTGTGCTCAACCTGCGACGACAGAATCCGGTCCTCTCGGATGAGCTTTTTGCCAACTACTTTGACCGGATTAAGGACAACTTACCCTATACTCTCGAGGAATATCGAACACTCCGCAGTGCCGCTGAGGGTCCGCTGTCTGCCTTCCAGAAGGCGCTCGATTCGCTTCATCCCGGCGAATCCGCAGAGCGGCGGGATCGGAGAGAACGGAATGCTTTCGAGCGACGCGAACGGGCAGCTCTTTATACCGAGTGGAAGAAAGGCGAGGTCGCTGGCAAACTGCAAGAGAAGCTCGAGGAACACGCAATCGCTCTGATGACCTCACTCGGCAGTTCGATCGGACAGATTGTGCCCAAGCTACTTCTTTTTCCCATGCAGCTCTTCACTGCACTTCTTCTGAGTTTTCTCATCACGATCGATGTTCCCCGCCTTCGGGCTGGGTTAGAAAAGCTCAGTCATACGCGATTTCGCCATGTGTATTGGGAGATTAAGCCCGGACTGGTCAGCTTTGGTCTGCTGATCGGACGCGCCTTTCAGGCGCAGGGGCTGATCGCGGTCGTGAACGCGGTACTTACCTGGATCGCGATTCATTTTCTGGGGATTCAGAACGCGGCGTTTCTCTGCTTTATCGTGTTTCTGTGCAGCTTTGTCCCCGTTCTGGGAGTCGTCTTCTCGAGTGTGCCCATAGCGATTATGGCGATCACTCAGGACGGCGGGAGCCTTGCTCTCGCGCTCTGGTCTATCACCGCTATCCTATTTATACACTTCCTCGAGACAAGCATCTTCAACCCCCGCATCGTCGGTAATATGCTCCATCTGCACCCGGTCCTCGTGCTGGCGATTTTGGCGATCTGCGAGCACTTTTTTGGGGTCTGGGGGCTGCTCCTCGGGGTTCCCGTTTTCGTCTACATTATCCGCTTTGTGATTTTGCAGGAGGGGATTCCGGGATTTCTCGAGATGAAGCGGGTTGATATGGAGGGTAACGGGGATGATGAGCAGTGATTCTGCTCTCCTGATGCGGTCCGGAGGTCCCCGCATCTACGAACCTCCTTCGAGTACGACCCACCTACCTCTTTTCCTCAACCTCACCGGCGTTTGGCCACCGCGCCCGGAATGCAAGCTGTGCTTCTCTATCGAAGAACGCCGTGTATTCCTTTGTGTCGAGGAGGAGGTGCTCAGGATATCCTGAGGCAACCTCACGAATCGTCACAGTATCGCCCTCCACAGAGAAATACAGCCGCCATCCGCCACACCCCATCCGGGAGATGGTATCGGTAATCTGTTTAATTCGACGGGTTCGATGAGGGCTTGGGTCTATAGCAAGGAGCTCGCTTGCCCGAGATATGAAATCTACCCGCCACTCCTCCCGAAGCCACACGATCTGTTCTTCGGCGAGCGGGGCAACAGCGACGGTACATCGGGGGGCGTTCTTTCTCTCCTCGATCGAGGCGAGCCATCCGATCGATTCGTGAGGGTGGGCATCAACGGCAGGGAGGTACGGCTTGATATCGAGGATCGGGGTACCATCGATAAGGTCGTTGCTCCCGACCGTCAGCGTACTCCCCTGGATCGAGACAAGCGTCACCGCGGTCATCCCGATCGGATTGGGACGGTGGGGGGAGCGGGTTGCGAATACCCCCCGCCGTCGAGCGGGGCCTCGGGGAGGCAGGACTAGGGGTCGCCAGCGAGTATTGCGATGAAACCACCACACGAGCCAAATCCGGGAGAAGCCCTCAAGGTCCCGAAGCGCATCCTCGAAGCGGTGCCCCGGAACAAGCTCGACAACCCCACCCCGCTCCGGCGAGCCATCGGGCTGCGAAGGGGCGTCGAATTTGTAGCGCATGCCGGTGCGCATGTATCCAATCGGTTGGCAGATTAAGGAGTTGGACGGGGTGG
>OMIW01000163.1 GCA_900299205.1 Pseudomonadota bacterium | reverse complement strand
GTTATGTATCGGCGGAGGACAATGAAATCGCTCTGCTCGAGGAGTAATTCTTCGGGGGATGGGGCGTCATCCGCTGCATTTGCGATGTTCACTTCTAAATGCCCTTGGCTCGTCACCGCGAGAGTCGGGCCAAACTTAGCGAGCTTGTGTGTCATGACCGCACTTGCGGCGTAATCAAGGATGCGAGCAAGTTGGCGATCATCCTGCCCCACTCGACCCCTTTCTTCACTATTCTGGCAACTCGGGAGTTCGTGCCCGCCGACATAAGGTGTCAAGGCCGATTCGTGCAACGATTCACTAGCTGCGAGGGCCTTCAGCATAAAATATCGGCGTCCCCGAGCCCCACCCGCCTTGCGCATGGAGTCGATAACCGCTCCCCGGATTCGATGAAATGCGTAGGTCTGAAAGGAGTAAGGGCTCGTTCTGTCATACCGATCGGCGGCATCAATAAGACCGAGATAGGCCGCAGACCGGTAATCGTCGTAGTGATCCTCCCTCAGGCTCATCCGTCTCATGAGAAGTCGGACTAGCCGCTCGGCATACTCTCGGTATTCCTCTACGAGAAGATTGCGCTCAGCCACGCAGTTTAGTGTCGAGACCCGTTTACCTTTCATTCTCCTTCTCTCTTGCAAGCGTCGGGTTGGTTTACGCCCCTTTTTAGATTGGCAGCAGGCCGGGGACCTTATCTCTTACGAGTCACACAGGTATCGTTCATTGAGGAGAAAAGGTTTCGCGCAGAGGGTAGAAAACTAAATTTTTTTAGACCTCGGCCATCCACCCTCGACAAAATAATATAAACGACGTTTGTTAAAAATCCTTTTCTATTTGGTAAGGGCCCAGAGAAAAAGTATTAATCTCGAGAGAGCTGCTAAAACTGCCCACCGCTTCTGTGCATCCAACTGTTACACGGTTAGGGAAGGGAGCACCCATGACGATACAAGATGAGTTTGAAACCGTTTCGGGCAGCGACCCATTGAGTCGGTATCGCTATTTCCTTAATGTGGTAGTTGATACGGCTCAGGTCTGGACGGGGCTCACAGAAGCGGGGAGTCTTTTCTCCGAGATTATAGAGGGTAAGCCGCGGATCCCGGTGTTTGCCCGACAATTTTTTTTTGATGGATGGAGCGCTCAGGGGGCGGGGGTGATTGCTCAGCCGATGCCCCTTGATGAGTTCATCGAGACGGAGTTAGTGGAAGCACCGTTACTCGGAGGTTTGGTGGCTGTGATGCCGTCGATGGGCGATTGGGGGCACCTTATCGAGATTCCGCGATTCATCAAAGACATCAGGATGGAGCTTGATCTCATCACCTAATGAAAGTTGACCTTTCAGTATGAGAGTCGGAATATTTCTCCTATCAATCGTCCTTAATCTCGTCCCGGTAAAGGCATCAGGGCAATCGCCCGTGGGCCGTCTTCCGACGGTGCTCGCTAGTAACACGCTCGTCGCCGACCTTTGTCGAATCATTGGGGGGGACCGTTATATTGTGGACTCCCTGACAGCTCCCGATAGCGACCCCCATTCGCTGCTTCTTGGCTTTAAAGATGTTGGTCGAATTCGCAGTGCCGATGTTGTGGTGAGAATAGGTCTCGGGCTTGAGCGGCAGATCGAACCTGCTCTTAAGGAGTTTGCCCGGCATAAACCGCTGATTACGCTCGCATCATCGCTTACTCCAGGTAGACTATTATACGATCCGACTCAGCCGAAGAGGCCCGACCCTCATTTTTGGGGGGATGTTTCTTTGTGGGCGAAAGCGGCGGAATATCTCGCCAAGGAGTTCGGAAACCTCGACAGGGGACGGGCGCATGAATTTTTTCTGCGGGGGGAGGAGTATCGGCGGAGGTTGATGAAGCTTCACGAGGAGTTGCAGCACCAACTTCGAACACCCCCCCCAGGCCAGCGGATAATTGTCACGCCGCATCATTCGCTCGGTTATTTTGGGAATGCGTATGGGTGGGAATCAATAAGCCTTCTTGGGGTGGTACCGCAAGCGACTTCGGAGGTGGATGAAGAGCAGATCCGACGTGACTATGCGGTGCTCTCGTGGAAGCTCGCCGAAAAGAGTATTTCTCTTCTCTTCCTCGAGAGTCCGGGGTTGACCACCATTTTTGATCAATTGCTCGAAAAAGCGGCTGTCAAGGGTGATAATCTGATTATCGGCGGCACACTCACCGTTGATGCTCTTGGTGAAACCTCTTCCCCCCTGGGGACCTATGAGGCCATGATGAGAGCGAATCTCGAGACTATTAGATCTGGTTTTAAATCTGCAAACCTCTGGTCACCGCCCAAAGCGTCTGAGCATCCCTCCCCTTCACCGTTGCGATAGCTCCCCGAGATTCGCTAGTATCGGGTCGCGAGTCGCTCACCTCCCTGCATGAGGGCTCCCCAACTACCTCGGCTTTCTCCTCTGGACTAACCCCATGCATGATTCCCCTGCAACCCCGCCGCCAACCCCGCTGAAGCGCACCCCGCTGTATGACGAGCATCTCCGTGCGGGGGCCAAGATGGTTCCTTTCGCGGGGTATGAAATGCCGGTCCAGTATGGTGGTATCGTAGCGGAACACCTCGCGGTCCGACATGGCGCTGGGATATTTGATGTGAGCCACATGGGAGAGCTTCTGGTGGCCGGCCCTGAGGCGGAGCAGCTGCTCGGGAGCCTGCTTTGCAATGACGTTACCCGACTTCGCGATGGTCAGGCACAATACAGCGCAATCACAAATGAACGGGGTGGTGTCGTTGATGATGTCCTTGTTTATCGCTTTCATCAGCGCCGATATTTAATCTGTGTGAACGCCTCGAATCAGGAGCGCGACTATCAATGGTTTCTCGACCATAATCGTTGGGACGCCGTGGTCGAGGATCATGGGTGGCGTTATGGCCAGATAGCAGTCCAAGGCCCCCTGGCCATGGAAAAACTCGCTATGCTTGAAGGGTTGTCCGATATTTCATCAATCGCTCCTTTTCGTTTCCAGGAGCGAACCGTCACGGGTATTCCGACGTTAGTGGCGCGCACCGGCTACACCGGCGAGGATGGGGTGGAACTATTTGTTCCTGCTGATTCCGCTCCGGAGATGTGGCGCAATCTCGTCGCTCTCGAGGGAGTAGTTCCGTGTGGTCTCGGTGCACGAGATTCGCTGCGGCTCGAGGCCGCGTATCCCTTGCATGGGCATGAGCTCAGTGAGGATGATTCGGCGCTGGAATCGGGGCTTGGATGGATAGTTAAGCTTGAGGGTCGAGAGTTCATCGGATCAGCTGCGCTTGCCGCCGAAAACGCGCGAGGTGCCGCTCAAGTGCTTATTGGATTCACGATATCGGGCGCTGGGATTGCTCGACAGGGAGATGTCGTTCACTCAGTATCGGGAGAGCCGATTGGGATCGTCACGAGCGGAACCAAGACGCCGATGTTTGAGCGGGCCTTGGGGCTCGCCCGAGTTGCCGTGGCCTCGAGTGCCCCCGGAACCCCGATATCGATCACCGTACGAGGGCGACAACTCGCTGCCGAAGTAGTCAAACCCCCCTTCTACTCAAGGCTGACCCGAGCCCGAGCTCAGACTGGAGAGGCCGCAAAATAAGGCTTTTTGCACGATGGCCCCGCGCATTCAGCCCAGACAGTGATTCGAAAGGACCAGGAAAAATCCTCTTTTTAGACAACGGACTAATTTCTTTCTACTAACCCTATAAACCGAGGAGGTGCCGATGGAGTTTCCCCAGGATCTGCGTTACACGAAGGACCACGAGTGGGTTCGCATGAGCCCCGATGGCGCTGTTGTCGGTATCACCTCTTTTGCTCAGGACGAGCTTGGGGAGCTTGTTTACGTCGACCTTCCGGCCGTTGGTACCGCATTGATTCAGAAAGGGGTCCTCTGTGTCGTTGAATCGACAAAGGCAGCCTCCGACGTGTACGCGCCGATCTCCGGTACCGTTGAAGAGGTTAACGCCCGGCTCGCGCAGGAGCCATCACTCGTGAATAGCGACCCCTACGGCGACGGGTGGCTGGTGAAGCTCTCGCACGTTGATGATCAACAGATCGCAGCGCTCCTGTCTCCCGAGCAGTATCGCGAGCTGATAAGCCGTTAAAATGGCCCGAATTCGTGGGCATCACATTCTTTGCGGAGTATCGGGAAAGTCTTCGCCGTGCTTCGTCTATTCAATACCGCCTCCTCTGTGAAGTACTCTCATATGTCCCGACCATTTATCGAACGACACATCGGTCCCACATCGTCAGAGATTGCAAGAATGGTGGATACGCTTGGGGTGGCATCGCTCGATGCCCTCATCGATGCGGTGATTCCCACGACCTTACGGGCTGCCAAACCACTTGAACTTCCTGACGTTGCAGCCCCTCTTTCTGAGTCGGCGGCGATTGAGCGGCTCGCCTCGTATGCCGCCGAGAACGAAGTGCACCGCTCGTACATCGGAATGGGCTACTATGGTACGACAACTCCGCCGGTCATCGCCCGAAACATCCTCGAAAATCCCGGTTGGTATACCCAGTATACCCCCTACCAACCCGAGATATCGCAGGGACGGCTCGAGGCATTGCTCACTTTCCAGACGATGATCACGAGCCTCACCGGCCTGCCGATTGCGAACGCATCGCTCCTCGATGAAGCCACAGCGGCTGCCGAGGCGATGAGTATCAGTCGAGCCGTGTGCAAGCACACCACCGATCCGGTTTTCGTCGTCAGCGATCAGTGCCATCCACAGACGGTTGCGGTGGTGCGAACCCGCGCCGATGCTCTTGGGCTTACTGTCGTGGTCGCCGACATCCACGATTACACACCGTCGGGCCGTGAATGCGGAGTGCTTATCCAGTACCCGTCAACATGGGGCTCGATTGATGATTACAGCGCGGTGATTGCTCGGGCCAAATCCGTGGGGGCTATCGTGATTATGGCGACTGACCTTCTTGCGCTTACGCTCCTTGTTTCCCCGGGTGAACTGGGGGCTGATATCGCCGTCGGTTCGGCGCAGCGATTCGGGGTACCCCTTGGCTATGGCGGTCCGCACGCAGCATTTTTCTCCTGTCGCGACGAGCTTAAACGGCTAATGCCCGGTCGATTGGTCGGAGTGACCCGCGATGCGGCGGGCCGACGGGCACTTCGTTTATCGCTGCAAACCCGTGAGCAACATATTCGACGGGAAAAAGCTACCAGCAACATCTGCACCGCTCAGGTGCTCCTCGCGATCATGAGTGGGATGTATGCAGTATACCACGGACCGACAGGGCTTCGGGAGATCGCCTCAGCGGTCCACCGGCGCGCAAGCCGCTTTGCGGTGGCGTGCCTTCGCGGAGGGTTTTCGCTCGTTAGTGAACACTTCTTCGACACCGTCGCAGTCTCGGTTTCTGGTGTCGCGCGGGATGGTATCCTCGCGAGAGCAGCCGCTGCTCGGGTCAATCTCAGAGCCGATCACCCCGAGAGATTGGCAGTATCGCTCGATGAAACCGTGACCGACGCCGATTGTGCGACGCTTGCGACTATATTCGGGGTCGAGCTATCCGTTGGTGAAGATGGTTTGTCATGTATCTCATCCTCCGATCTTCCTGCCGCCGCTATACCCACTACTGCTCACCGAACCGACTCCATCCTCGGCTTTGAGGTCTTCGAGCGGTATCATACCGAGACGGAGTTCCTTCGGTACATAAAGCGGCTTGAAGCGCGTGACCTCTCGCTCGCAAATAGCATGATTCCGCTCGGATCTTGCACCATGAAGCTCAATGCCACGACCGAGATGCTTCCCGTTACCTGGCCGAGTTTTGCCTCGATCCATCCGTACGCTCCGCGTGATCAGGTCAAGGGCTATCATCGGCTTTTTGCCGAGCTTGAATCTTCGCTCGCTGCGATAACCGGATTCTCCCGCGTCTCGCTCCAACCGAACGCGGGGTCCCAGGGAGAGTACGCAGGACTTCTGGCGATCCGGGGGTACCTCGCCCAGCGGGGTGAGACCGACCGCACCATCTGTCTTATCCCGCGGAGTGCCCACGGGACCAATCCTGCCTCAGCGGTGATGGTTGGCTTCACCGTTGTTCCCGTCGGGTGTGATGAGGCCGGCAACATCGATATCGAGGATGTGCGCGTCAAGATCGCGGAACATGTCGGCAAGATCGCCGCCATCATGATCACCTATCCCTCAACGCATGGGGTCTTTGAGGATCGGGTCATCGAGGTGACACGACTCGTACATGAGGCCGGCGGGCAGGTGTACATGGATGGTGCAAACCTCAACGCACTTGTCGGCTTGGTGCGCCCCGTCGATCTCGGCATGGATGTCTGCCACATCAACCTCCACAAAACATTCTGTATCCCGCATGGCGGTGGGGGTCCTGGAATGGGGCCCATCGCGGTACGGGAGCACCTCGCGCCCTTCCTCCCCGGTGATCCGCTCGCCCCTGAAGGGGGCCCCGTGGGACCAGTCTCAGCCGCCCCGTACGGAAGCGCGAGTATCCTCCCGATCTCGTGGGCGTATATCGCGATGATGGGAGCCGAGGGGCTCACGCACGCGACCAAGGTCGCGATTGTGAGTGCCAACTACATCGCCCGTCGGCTCAAGGATGCCTATCCGGTCGTATTTACCGGGGACGGAGGATATGTCGCGCACGAATGTATTATTGACCTTCGCCCCATGAAGGAGGCCGCGGGAATAGAGGTTGACGACGTTGCTAAACGGCTTATGGATTATGGTTTCCATGCTCCCACGGTGAGCTGGCCGGTGCCCGGTACGATGATGATCGAGCCCACCGAAAGTGAGTCGCTGGCTGAGCTCGACCGTTTTTGCGATGCCATGCTGAGTATTGCCGAGGAGATACAGCTCATCGCGTCGGGGGAGTTCGATCGAACGAACAATCCCCTCAAGCACGCGCCCCATACTGCCGTTGATGTCACCGGAGCTGAATGGAACCGCCCCTATGCGCGGCAGCTTGGAGCCTTCCCCGTCGCAGCGCTGCGAGAGGGAAAGTTCTGGCCGTCGGTGGGGCGAGTCGATGCAGCATTCGGGGATAGGAATCTGGTGTGTTCGTGTCCGCCGATGGAGGGATAAGCCGAAGGGGGACTTTGCGAGTCGTGTTAAGAGACGCAATAGTCCTTCATGAGAATAACCCTCCAGGTTCTTAAATGTGGAAGCCACGTCGGTGTTCGGCGGAGGTGAGTTCTTTCGATATTGGAGACGGTGATGGGGAACAAACAGAAATCAAGAAAAGCGGGGTTGCTCCTTGGCGCAACGGCGGGGTTGGTTATCGGGTCATTATCGGCGGAGGCCCAAACCATCACCATAAAGAGGACTGAGGTGCGGCTTAGGAATGCGTATGCTTCAACTGGTGCTACCACCTTTGCTACCTACGCCTCGGTCGGCGCTTCTCCAAGAACTCTGGTAACTGCTGAGGTGGCACAGCCTTGGTGGCCACTTGACCTGTACATGCCGACCACGAAGACACCAGCCTCTCTGGGCGAGCCGATTTTTAGGAAGGTGTTGCCAAATGGCAACGGAACGTTCGTAGGAGGCAATCTCGCTGACGGAACTCCCGATACTTCCGCTAATGATTTATTGGGGCAGACCAGCACCTCTGGTGGTTGGAACGGCTCCGCTGTAATTTTTGGAACAACCCACAATGCTGGGTCCTCCGGTGATTTCGATACCGATGGGACGAGGGACGATACCGACGAGTGCCCCGCAGATGCGGAAAAGGATGAGCCGGGGGTATGTGGGTGCGGGTATATAGATCCCGTGGCTGGCGGAACGTGCACCGATCCCGCGGCGGCGGAACCTTCAGTAGCCGGGTCGACTGAGCCTGGAGAGCTTCGCGTTCTCACGCAAAGGAGTGGAAGACAGGTATTGGGCAAAGCGGTAAAAGTCACGAAGCTTGTCGGAACACTCCGTGAGCTGAACAGGGTGAAGCTCGTTTGGGCATTGCCTCGCTGGCCGAATTCGAGTGACTTTCTAATAGTGACCGATGACGATGCGAACCAAAATGCCTTCGGTTGGGATGACTCGGATGGAGATAACACTCCGGAAGCAAACGAGTTACAGACCTATGTGTCGGCAAATCTTGCGGAAGAGGGAGACAAGGTAGAATACAAATGCCGCCTTGAGCAGAAGGTGAAGGATAAATTCTCGAAGGGAAGAGCTGCTAGACCTGTCGAGCAAAATGGGAAAACAGTTGTTAATCGGAGGTATGCTTATCCCCAATTTGAGATAACTTTGACCAAGGCGCAGTCAGATTCCATCTTTCGAATTAGGTGTAGCGCCCAAAACCGGTCGACGGGCTCCGATGCCGAGTTTTTCTCGAAAGAGTTCAACCTCGGCTTCCTGACGAAGAGCGGCAAGCAACGGTAAAGCTCTTTCCCGGCAACGATGCGGATACCCGCCAGGAGTAACCGGGGAGAGGGGTTATTCTCTCTCCCCGCGAAGGGCCGTCGTTTGGCCGACTTAAGGCTCGGTCCTCGCTTGTGCGAAGACTGGGCCTTTTTTTTTGGGGGGAGCCCGCGGACTGCCAACAGCACCACGGTTGGTCCCTTAACCATAACCTTTCTGAGGAAGGTGGAGTGAAGCCACGGAAAGACACTTCGTCTTGGAGGATAATGCGAGGAGAGGTAAGGTCTACGATCCGTATCGAGGGACGCTCGGCGCGTCGTCGTTCCGTAGCAAACGGAAATCGGGGCGGCTGCGTCTCCGTCCTGATCTCGAAAGGGTTCGTCGTTTCTTATCGAATGTGCTCAGTAGCATTAGCTCTGATCGGGGGGGGGGCTACACCCGTCGGCGCTGAGCCGGTAGTGTCCACGGGCGCTAACGTGGCACCACAGGCGAACCTGTCGGTTGATGACAACTTCGAACGAAAGCTCGTCGCAACTGAAACAGTCGGTTCCGAGACCGACGATGAGGAAGATAGCTCATGTTTCTTCTGTTTTTTTGAGAAAGGGGCGACCGACGATTATTTCTCGGGTAAGGTCGAGCTGACTAAGGCGCGGCCCATAAATGTGCTGAATCCCGTTTTAGGAGAACCGGAGCTCGAGGGGCAATCGAAGGGCGCAGACTCTTCCTCTTCGGAAAAACCTCCCGAGAGTGATCGGGACCGTATTGTGCGAGAGTTTGGGAAGCCGGAAGAAGACGACGCGATACTCGGAGACGAAAAAGCCCCCAAACCCTTTAAAGCAATGATGCACGCCCTTCAGGCCGGCGACAAGGAGCTTGCATTTCAGTACGCCCGCCGCTACGCCCGGTACATGAATAACTTCAGGGAGCGCTCGGGACTTGCGGCTCGCTTACACTCGCTTGGCAATGAAATAGAGGGTTACCAGCCACGGCAAGACCACTCAGAAGAATCAGATCCGTCCGGTTTTATGGACCTCTATCGGAAGGAGATGAGTGATGCCATCAAGAACGAGTCAGAGGTCCTCGCGGTGAACCCTGAAGCCAAAGCGCTCCTTGCCCGCGCTCAGGGCGAGCTCTCCGAGCGAGAAGGGAAGCCTTCGACAGTGAGCGCAGGACCGGACTCCCCTTCATCAAGGCCGCGGGTCGGGGGGCGAGGGGAGAAAGCGCCTCGCGGAGAGGCCTTCGAGAGGGCGTTGGTCCGGGAGAACCATCCGCAAGGGGTCCCCGTCGATCCTGAGGGCAAAGTTACGGTGTATTTCTTTCTGTCGAGCTCCGAACTCGGTCCGACGTCGATGATAGGGGATGTGCAGCGACTCTTCGACCGATACGAGCGGGATCCGAATATTCGGGTGCAGGGGATATCTCTCGTTCCACTGCCGGAGCTGAATGTGCGGCAGCTCCTCAGGTACAATTTGGCAGTGACCTTCCCGATTGAACACAATAGGGAATTCGCGACAAGCCTCGGAGTTGATTATACCCCAGCGGTCGCGGTGGTCGCGGAGACATTGGGCAAGGCAGTATTGGAAAAAGGGCATCGTACGGTGTGGTATCTGGACGAGTTGGTTCGGATGGTTGCGGGTCGTCGTGGTAATTGATTTGTGAGGAAAGGAGTGCTCGATGGGTCACGTCAGCGAGAGTAAGCTCAGCGTTGGGAGAGGGGGCCGGGTAATCGCACTCCTTTTGTTGAGTGCATCGACAGTGGTTGGATTAGTTAATCCATCAAGGGCTCAATTTGAATTCGTTCCCCAGCCGACGGCGCCTGTACCTTTGGATACCGGAACAATCACTCGGGCAACTAACCCACCTAAAGTAGGCTTGGAGGTAGGGATAATCCCCGACTTGAACGGTGATGATGAGGATAGTGCAGCGATAGCGTTCGACCCAACGGTGGGCTCTGATGTATTTACGGCTGCGCTTGGGATGGGGGCTTTGGCACCGGAAGCCCTCGCCGAACTGAACACGACGAATGCGACAGCCAGCTATTCCTACATGCTGAGCATGGCTCCCACATCTGCCGGTGGCACCAGTATGTCGGCGATGTGTTTCACTGACTCTGCGGCATGTGCGGCTGTGTCTCAAGTGATCAATCACGCAATTCCGATATCAACGGATCGTCGGGCCCTTGAAGCTTCGGAGGGCGAAAGTTCGACCGTACAGGCACTCTTCAAAAGGGCGATGGCGAAATGCGTTCGCGAGAAGTTGGGTGCTGGGGGCGTGACGCTAGCGGAGGCATCGAACAGCTGTCGCGAGACGGTGGATCTTCCGGGGCTTTTGGACCATCCAGCGGCTGCCACATCAGGAGCTGGTGGCGGCGGTATTTTCGGCGGGGGAGCGGGCAACGATGAGCTACGGCTCTCAACGCTAATGTTCAAAAGAGGAAAGGATGACGCGATTTCCCAATCCTTTGCGGGTGTACAGTACATTGGAAGAACTGATTCTTTGACTCAGAACTTCGAGCTAACAGCACAAGAGTTTCAGCAAAAGTTTGGGGACGTTGTGTTCATATCGAAGCCCCAAGAAAACGCGAAGGCGGTGGACCATTATCTCAAAAAGTTGACTCCGTGGGAGGCCACCGGGGAAGATGAAGGGTCCTGGGAGGATAGACTGCGAGATCCGGTGCAACTTGACAATGTGTGTGCAGCGCCGGTGTCCCTCGAGGTATCCCGATATTGCTGGGCGCGATACTACTATCAGTTGATTCAGTGGATGATAGTGGCCCAGTGTAACTACTACAACTCGGTCTACACATCAGCAGATGCTCATTTGTTGCCGATGACTCCAAGGGGTGATCAGATAGGGGGCGAGAACTGCAACGGGCTTAACCTGTCTGGTGCTGATGCAGGGACGTGTCCTGGCCCGTGGGAAGTGCTCGCTAAGGATTGGGACCGGGCCCGGACCGACCTCTCTATACCAGGGTATGCAGTAGGCAGGGGGACGGCTGAGGCGTTCTTTTTCGCATACCGACGCGAAGTTGCCCAAGGGGAAGATTTCTTCGGCAGCCTGATATCCGGTCTGCTGAGCAGTATCCCGTTGGTGGGAGGCGTGGTACCCACCCTTAGTTGCTCGGGCGCTGACATGAACGGGCCATACGAATTTACGAGGGTGGCGAGGGATTGGGGTAGGCAGCGCTTTCCTACCTGGGCAGCGACAGCGATGAGATTTGCCAATTCGCGAGCGCTCCTCTTTACGCGCGATATCGTGACGACAGCCTGGACAACGATACAGCAATTTTCGGCCAGTGCTGAGTACAAGGATATGGCTGAGTTGGGTCGTCAGCTGTTACAGGCTCAGTATTCCGAGAGAAACGAAGCCCAGATTCAACACGAGCTCGAGTTGCTTGGGGACATGTTGAGAAAACTCGAGCTTGAAGCAAAATTGGCTCGGACAAATCAGAGCAGCTCGTGATGGGGAGACGGGGGCTGAGGAGAGACGGTGGCGCGATTAGCCTAACATTGAGAGGATAGCAAACCATGCAGTGGCTCTACGAACTTATTCAGTGGCTAACCGCGGCTCAGCAGTGTCTTGGGGATGGTTCGGCGACGGATACCTGTCCGGCGGGGGTGCTGCACTCAATCACCGCAGCGATGGCGACCCAGGGCTACTGGGTGCAGGCCGACCTCCTCTATTTCCTCGAGTATACCAATTTTGAGACTTGGGCGATTTTGATTTACATATTCGCCTTCTCGGGGGCTCTTTTCTCGATGGCCCTGGGCGCTCCGCCCAAGATGTGGCTCTGGCTGGTGATAAGCCCCGGTATTTTTCATTGGCTCATAGCGGACACAGTGCCATTGACAGGGGTGCACTGGAATATCGGTCCTCGGGACAACGGTACATTCACTCAGGAGAGTTGGGAGGGGGCCCAGCGGGAGGTATGGAAGCTCGCTGAGGTCGGACTTCTGAATACCAATATTGCGAAGCGGGGCAATCTCACGGTTTATGCCGACCGACAACCGACGGGCGGATCAGGAATTGGAATATCGGGAGGCACGGCCAATGTGTCCCAAATTTTTTCCTATTATGACCGTCTCCTCACCGATCTTGTTGATTGGGTCATATCCTGGACCGGCCTGTATACCCTGAGGCCGTCAAATGCATCGGGCGGGGACAGTAACGTCCCGTCTGAAGAGCTCTATGATGTAACACAGAAAGCGGGTGGTGGAACGATAGACAACAGCAACTGGCTTCTTTCGAACCTCAAGTGGTCGATGCTGGAGGATGTGACGTCAGCAAAGGTTCAGAGTCCTGACCTGAGAGATGCATTTGCGACCTTTTTCGGCAGTGAGTGCGGAGACGCGTTTAGCCAGGGTGTGGATGAAGCCTCGTTCGTGGCAGCTCACAATGCCAAGGGGCTTACCGTGCCTGATACCGTCTTCGTCCAGGGAGGTCTGCTCGGCCGAGATTACACTAGACTGACGGGGGAATTAAGGTCTCAGCAGATACCGACCCCTCCATCGTTGAGAAAATTTCTCGAGAAGGGCGGAGCCGGAAGTTTCAGGGAATCGATCGGATTCCTTGATAGCTCCGAAGGTCTCCTCAGTTCTGGGATCCTCGACCAGATACGGTGCGACCAGTTTCTCTATCTCCTCACGCATGCCCTCCGGTGGGAAGCAGGACACATTTACTATCAGATGGCCGCGCGTTTACCGGGAGGATTCAACCCGGCTGCACTCCACTACTCGATGATGTACGGTTGGGCGGTAAAGAAGGACAGCGGAGCGGCAGCTCCCTTGTCGATAGGTTCATTGCTCAGAATCATTGGAGGGGGTGCGCCGGGTGCCGGGTCCGGCAATCTGAACCAGAATGAAGTGATGAGATTCTTTCAGAATTTGGTCCTTGTACATCTTTGGCGGAACGAGATGGCTTTAGTTCCGCGAGTGAACGTCCGCAAAAGTGGATCAGCGGAAGCAGTCGGGTTCGTTGAGTCCTACCAGCGAACCGTCGGCGCAAAATCAAAGTTTGGGGAGGTGTATAGCTGGGCGATGATGATGCCCCGGCTTCAGGGTATCCTCCTCTACTTTTTCGCGATGGCTTACCCGTTCTGCGCAATGCTGGTTCTCATCCCCGGGTGGCACAAGATATTGTTTACCTGGGCCTCCTTCTGGGCCTGGGTGAAGATCTGGGATATTGGATTTGCGATAGCGTTCGTCATCGAGCGATCCATGTGGGCTCTCATTGGCAACTCCCCTGATGCCCAGCGTCTATTCAGCAAAGTGCTTTTGATGGACGACACGATTGATTCCATGGGGTCGCATGTCACGATTAACTGTTCGGCAGGGTCAACTATCTTCAACATACTCGGGGGCGGAACGAGCCCTTTGCCTCAGGGATTGTGTGCGCCTGGTGATATTCCGACGGTTATAACGTCGGGCACAATGGAGAGCATTGGAGCGGTCACAGGGGCTGCTTCTGGACTCGGGGTGGGGGGAGCGTTAGCATCCTTCGGCCAGTTCGAACTGTGGCAGAACTCCCTCAGCGTCATGGACCGCGCGATGACAATCGGTGCGAGCATGAAGCTGGACGTAGAGAACAGCTACTACATCTACATCATGAGCGCGCTCTACTTCGCCGTTCCCGCGGTGACTGGTCAGCTCGTTTTAGGAGCCAAGGCAGGGGCCGCATCACTGGCGACAAACGCGATAGGCGGCTCGGCGGGAGAATCAGGAAGAGCAGCAGGAAGCGGCTTCAGCGGTGATCTGTCGCAGCGGGCGCGCGCGAATCAATCTGCAATAGGACAGGCTGCATACGCGAAAGATATGCGAGGCCAGGCCGCAGCAGGAGGCTTTGCGGCCAAGGCGATGGATCAAGGCAACGCCAAGATGATGGCCTCGGCTCAGGGGGCGTTCAATCAGACGGCATCGTCCGGAGAGGGGCATGCAATCCACAATACGAGCCTCGCTAAAGAGTCCGCTCAGGGTGCTCTAGGTCTTGGAAAGGCTATAATGGACTCGGGCTACGATCAATACTCTGCCCTAAACCAAGGTGTGAATGCGTTGCCAGGGGCTCGTTCTAGTGGAAATCAACTCGGGGGAGGGGGGCGCGGTGCTGCCCCCGGGGCGTCCACATCATCAACAGGTGCGACTCCAGGTGCCTCGGCGAGCGGGGGCGCGGGTGGTCCGACGGGGGTGCCAGCGGTAGATGCGTATAACACCGGGAGAAATCTAGCCCAGACAGCTGGGAACATGGGCGCAGCCTGGAACTCGGGAGAAAAGGCAAGGTTTAACGGAGCTCAGGCAAAAATTATAGCGGGGTTGAACGAGGCGAACTTTCAACAGCAAGCGGCGGCGAATGCCCTCCAATCTCAAGCGGGAGTAAATGCCTTTGGTTTTGGCCAGCAAGCAGCGGGGTTTGATGTGTCCTCGGGGAGGAATTCGCAAGCGGCGGACTTCCAGGCGAAGAGTGCTCAGTATGATGCTGAGCGTAATTATGCCTCGGCTTTAGGGGGTGAGTTGGCAGCGATGGGGGCGGGAGGAGCAGTTTCGATTGGTTCCAAGCCTGTCGGTATGGAGCCAATGGCAATGATGGGTCAGCTCGGTCGTGATATGCAGAAGAGGGCGGGCTTTGCGGAGAACCAGTTCCAAAGCTTTGTACAATCTGGGCAAGCGAAGTTACAGGGTGCCTACGGGTATGCGGCGACGGCAGGGCGGTTCCAATCGGCAGACGGGGGGGCCTTGATGAAGCAGTTGGTTGATGGTGCATCGAGCATGGGACAGCTTGCCGTTCCGGGGGCCGGGGGCAATCTAGTGAAGAGATCGTCAGAGATGGCGTTCGGCTCGAATGGGAGCGTCCAACCACTGATGTCTCCTCAGCAGGGTAACCCCGCGCCCGTTCCCCAGAATCCAAACCTCAGCCTCATCGGAGGTCCTAAGTGATCGCGGGGGCTTTGAGCTCGTCAAGGTCGCCTGTTTGAAGGCCGGTGCTTGGACTAAGGGGGGCTGTGGAGAAGT
>OMIW01000162.1 GCA_900299205.1 Pseudomonadota bacterium | reverse complement strand
GAGCGACCTCCCTGCTCGAGCCACACCTCGATAGAGCGAGCTCCCGCATCGAGCGCATTATCGCACAACTCACGCACAACCGATGCGGGACGCTCGACAACCTCGCCCGCGGCGATCTTGTTGATGACTGAATCGTTGAGAACGCGAACCTTCACGACTACTCCCGACCGCCCTACTCCCGACCACTCTGATAGCCAGACGACCCATCGTCATCAGATTGACCGATATCGCAGATCTTCCCAAGGAACACTGGCATCACCGACTCAAGCTTCGAGCGGGGGATAACCGTCTCACATCCCGAATCCCGCCCCTCATCCCCGACATCCCCCGTAACGTGGGAGAAAAAACCAAGCGACCGGCACCCCGATCCCGCTTGAAGGAAAGCGCCGAGCTTCGCTAGATATTCTCGCTGAGCATTCAGGTCCACAACGACACCAACCACCTGACGCGCCGAGCCACCGTCTTGGCGTTCTCCAAGCGACGCATCCAGTTTTTCAACCGAGCGAGCATACCACGGGGAAAGCCCGCGCGCCGTCACCATCGCTGACAGCTTCGAACGCATCATCAGGTCGGGCACCAACAACGCAACCGTCCTCGCCATCCCTTACTCCTATTCCTCACCCACCCGATCATCTGTCCACGCCTTCAGCGACTCGCAGGTTTTACAACCCTGCTCGTGCCTCATTGATGAAATAGCGGAAACTGATTCTTCAATGAGGCACCTGAATTTGCGGAGCAAATTTGCACAAAAACGCAGATGCGTGGTGTATAAAATAATGATTATTACTTTATAAACGAATCACTAACCCTTCATCATCTCAAAGAACTGCGCGTTGCTCTTGGTATCCTGAATCCGAGGGAGAATCCACTCCATCGCCTCGACGGGCTGCATCTGGCTGATGAGCTTTCGGAGTGCCCACACCTTCTGCAACTGATCATTGGCAACAAGAAGCTCTTCCTTGCGGGTTCCTGACTTATTGATATCCACCGCCGGGAATACCCGCCGCTCGGAGATCTTCCGGTCAAGCACCAACTCCATGTTGCCCGTCCCCTTGAACTCCTCGAAGATCACTTCATCCATTCGTGATCCGGTATCAATGAGCGCCGTGCCGATAATCGTGAGACTTCCCCCTTCCTCAACATTTCTCGCCGCTCCGAAAAACCGCTTCGGCTTGTGAAGAGCATTTGAATCCACCCCTCCCGAGAGAATCTTACCGGAGGTCGGAACAACCGTATTGTAAGCCCGCGCAAGTCGGGTAATCGAATCAAGCAGAATCACCACGTCCTTCTTGTGCTCCACCAGCCGCTTCGCCTTTTCAATCACCATGTCAGCCACCTGCACATGTCTCTGTGCGGGCTCATCAAAGGTCGAGCTCACTACCTCACCCCGCACTGAACGCTGCATATCGGTGACCTCCTCGGGGCGTTCATCGATCAAGAGCACCAACAACACCACCTCTTTGTGGTTTTCGGTGATTGCATTCGCTATCGACTGCAACAACATCGTCTTACCTGCCTTTGGAGGAGCAACGATCAGAGCCCGCTGGCCCTTACCAATCGGCGAGAAGAGATCGATAATCCGTGAGGATACACCCCCCTTCTTGCTCTCGAGCTTCAACCGCTCTGTCGGATAGATCGGGGTGAGATTATCAAAATGAACCTTCGTCTTAAGGGCCTCGATCGTGTCTTGATTCACCGAGTTAATCTTAAGGAGGGCAAAGTATCGCTCCCCTTCCTTTTCTCGAGGAGGCCGAACCTGTCCTTCAATCGTATCCCCCGTCTTGAGCCCAAATCGGCGGATCTGCGCCGGAGAGACATAGATGTCATCCGATCCAGGCAAATAGTTAAAATCAGGTGAGCGGAGAAAACCGAATCCATCGGGGAGGCACTCGAGCACCCCATCCGCGTAGATATTCCCGTTGAGCTCAGACTGTGCCGTCAGAATCGCGAAGATCAGATCCTGGCGCCGCATCGTGTTTGCGCCCTCGATATCGTACTCAGTTGCGATCTTCACCAACTCTTCAGACTTCTTTCGCTTCAACTCATTCAGGTTCATACATA
The DNA here is from genome assembly GCA_900299205.1 of Pseudomonadota bacterium. Classification (GTDB taxonomy): domain Bacteria; phylum Bdellovibrionota_C; class UBA2361; order UBA2361; family OMIW01; genus OMIW01. Next base: position 2,610 of record OMIW01000162.1, on the reverse strand, counting down.
CATTCCAGGTTCGCTCCTCTCGGGGGAAAATCCCCTCGAAAGGGAGCTCAATAACGACATACACGACAACGTGATAGGAGTGATAAGGTCATCAACGGATGGGGATAGCCTTGTAATGGCGCGCAACGTCAAAAAGATAAGCCCCTTGTGAGGCCACATCTTTTGGGGAGCCTTGATCAAAACAAGACCTCTCCTTCCTTCATGTTCAACGATTGCTCTCTCTTGTCCCCTGACGGGGTTCAAACCACGGAAACACCAGCTCGATTACTAGCTCGTCCCTATTCCCTTTCGCTTCCTGCTTTCGATTGCGCCTCCTTTCGGCAACCGCCCCCAAGGACAGGGTGGCGTGCACGAATTACACGAGGCTGAAGGTCACTGGGGAGGATGATACAATGAGGAATCCACCCCGCACGTATTGTTCACCTGATTGGATTAAAGGCCCAAGGGCCAGATGACAACTGCGTTCGGTATTGCTTTCAATATGATGACGGGAACGGGGACGACGAAGCGACCGCTTCACTCTTACCCCAAGGATAGGGATTAGGAGGAGAGAAGTCAAATAAAAAAAACAGCAAAAATGGCTCGCCCGGGGGGACCGATGAATTGCCGAAATACGACATCGGGGAGCACAGTAGGCTATGCGCTTGTTAACGAGCGCACAGAGCAAGCGACGCTCTATCTTGAACCGTCAGCCGGTGTCGACAAACTCGCCGGAATGATCCTCTCGGACATTGCTCGTTCAAACGTCGACTACCAGCTCGGCCCAACCTCTCGGGTGGATCTTTTCAACGGCCTCGTACATGGGTACCTGACCGTTATCGAGATTCCCGACGTTCACGGTGCCCGCTTCAAAGAGGTCGCCATTTGTGAGCCCAGTGCCCGCAAGTGCGCAGTCGCTGAGAAGCCCGAGGCCGCGATCAGCAAGCTTCGAGGCCTCCTCGTTCAGGATGCCCAAGGATGGCAAACGTTCTTTGCAACTCGGGGGCACGAGACAGTGACCCTCGGCAAATCGCTGATCCTCCCCAAAGGATGGCTCGCCGAAGTTGAGGAACATCCCGATAGATACCTCCACGCCGAGGTGGATATCGTCCCCAACAAGGTGTTGTTCGCCAACCCGGGAACAAAGGTTGACATTTCCTATCTCGACTCGGGAGCAAACCTTGAACTCGAGTCCATCACTCCCGCAACCTAGCGAGGAATGAAGACCATCCATGATGGTTCAACCTCCCATCCGCGCCACTCTGTGGCTCGAATGGGAGGTTTTTTTTAATCGCTCTGACAGGGTAATTCACGGTCAGCGGTGCACCATCCTTGAACAACCCATCACCAAATATCGGTATCCACTCCGTCACTTGAACACGTTCATCCTTTCATCCATGGGGGTTGTGGCCTACCGAACTCCGAATAAAAAAGGCGAGAACAAAGTCTCGCCTTCTGGTTCATGCGTAAAACCGAAAGAACCTTCTCAGTCACCCCCGCCGTAGTAATCGGCCGGTCCACTGGAATCGTTTCCGCCGACATTGTCGGGGAAGCTTCCCGTGTCTTTGCCCCCCGACCAATCACTCGAGTCCGAGTTCGACCTCGAGTAGCTGGAATAACTCGCGGCGTACTCGGCGTACTCATCTGAGGTACGCTTAGCGTCACGAGTTGCCTCGCTCGCTAGATCAGGAACACACGCTACCTTGCGGTGCGCGTCCGTCACCAGCGAGAGCGCCGAGTCATAGTTACCCGACTCGAGGGCCATTAGGGCTGCCGAGTACGCCGTCTGATACCCCGTCAGCGAACTGGTCGCACCTGAGATATCCACCGAGGCGTGAGCAAAGTGCTGTCGCCTTGCTTCCTCGATGGCTTGATTGGCGGCTCCCTCGAGATCACTGGCTGTTCGGAGCATCTCCGAAATCTCCTCGTATTGGCGACGATCCTGCTCAATGGCAGTGCCGACCGCTTTTAGCTTCGTGCGCAATTCTCCCAGAGAATCAATCGATTCATAGGGAGCATCTGCCACCCGCTCTCCGAGGGGATCTACCCGACCCAATAGGAGCTTAAGGTCACGCTTTGTCGCCTGGCGTACACCGACCGTTCGGTTGGCCCGCCCCTCGAGGTCCCGACCAAGCTCGGTCACCTCTTCCAGGATGGAGGCCGCTTCAGTCACCCGTGCTGCAAGGAGTTCAATGATCTTGGGGAGCATTTTCAGATTAGACAGAGCTTTGTCGATCTGCTTCTGGGTCCCAAGGACCAATCTCCCGGCACTGATCACATAGCCGCGTTTCATATCCGAAAGGACACGTTGCGCGCACTCTTCCGCCCCATGTACCTCACCCAGCTCTTTTTCAAGGAGCTGATCGAGAGATAGAGCAGAACCGCTCACCTCGTGACACGCTCGCTCCTGAGAGACACGCGAGTAACGGTTCGCCTCAGAGACCGGATGCCCGAGAGATTGAGCGATGTGATTGGCATTGCCAATCGAATTACGAAGCCGCGTCGCCGCGTCATCGTAGGTTGAAACCACTCCCTCAGCCTCAGCCACTAGGGCATCGATTTGAGCGAATAGCTCCTCCACCTGTGCTTCGATTGACACGATGCTATCGACGTCTCCAGAGCCCAATGGCT
>OMIW01000161.1 GCA_900299205.1 Pseudomonadota bacterium | reverse complement strand
TTTCCTTACCGTCAGAGATTGCCTGGACGCTGGGCAAGGTAAGGGCTGATTCGTTCGTCACTGGAACTACGAGCGACAATCCCTCGGAGGAGGATTTTTCACCCACGGTGTTTCTTGTCGTCAATAGCACATCAAACCCTTTCAGCGTCATATTCTACCCTTCAAACAACTTTGAAATGACCGAGGGATATGCCACGTTGGCGCTATAAAGTAGCCTAATTCCTCGATTCAAGGCTTAAATTGCTCATTGCCCACAGTCCCGCATCAAGGCTAGGGCCCAGATTATAGCGGAGAATTCATCGGGAAGGTGAGGGGGCAGCACTATTTCCGACTATCTCCTGTCGCCATTTACCTCGAGATTCGCCTCTCGAAGCCGTTTCGTCTGTTCATAGAGGTACCCGTAGGTGGTCACAGAACCGCTGGGGGAGTTAATAGTGAGGATGACGCGGCTTAGCAGGTCCCGATTTCTGACAATGAAATCGATATCTTGACCGTACAGGGCGACGAGATCCCTAGCCTTTTTTTGAGGGCACTCGATGACTGCTACTGGCTTCGCGTCCTCGCTTGCCGAAGCAGATGACCAACTGGAAATTCGCTTTACTTTTATGCTCGCTGACCCTCTGGAGGGGTTTTGCGGTAATTTCCGGAAGACGACTCTGAGGTTATGGGCGAAAGAAAAAACCTTCACCGGAAAAAAATGCGATGGACCTCTAAGCCGCCAGTTAATCGGTGAATTGTCAAAACACCACTCGTTGGGTGCCTTACCTCAAGTTTCGGTATCAAATCCACCTGCTTAGCCTCCACAGTCTGCCGGATTAGAGTGTAATCGGAAAATGGTGTTAGCCCCGTGTGAGTGTGGCACAACAGGGGCATCATTTTTGCCGAGCACCCAGAGACATGCTGTGGTATGTTCGGAGTACCTGCGAATCGATTACATCTTCGAAGGAACTTCCTCCAAAATGCCGGAAGCATCAAAATCGATTTGAGTAAACATCCCATTCCCCGAGCCCGAAATACTTATGAATAAATCACCAAGGAAGTTCGACTTGCGTATTTTTCTCTTAAGCTCGATGATCGCAGCGGCGATACATCTGCTTTTTGGAGTGAAGGTGAAAGAAGTGATGAGGTTTTTGAGCAGTGACAAAAGTTCTTGCCGTTCGTCAGGAATCGACTACTGTGTCGATGACGAGGCTAGGGAGTCTATTCTCTTATTAAAGCATCCTCTCATCGTAATCGCCTTCCCAGCCACGGCTCTCATCGTAAAGTTGTATCCGGCGTTGGCCAAGGAAGGTACGCAACCCCTTTTCCCTTCTTTTTTGAGTCGCCTGTGCCAGAGCATCGGGGTGGGTTTATTGGTGGGATTCCTCGGTGTGAGGTTTTCTGTGTTTCAGTTTAGAAAGATATATTTACCACCACTAGACTCTCCCTATCGTTGAGAGTTACTTCCTGTCGGGGCCGATTGTTCGGCGAATGCTCAACCAGAGATACCAGTAATTTTCGAGAAGGATGGGGAAATCATCTATAATCGTGGGTAGGAACCTCCACGGGAAGAGGTAAGGCGTTGTTAATTGAGGAGAGAGGTCACCATCCTGCACTGCGGGATGATGACCTTTTTAAAGGAACCTTTGGTAGAACTCGTGGGATCGTGTATCCCTCGTTGACCTAGCCGACAAAAGTGGCGATTTCGGAAATCGCGAGCCGATTACTCGGTTCGGGTTCGTCGGTATAGCCGAGGCGACAAACAAACCACATCCCCTGAACTCCGGTCTTTGACTCGACTTCAGATCGTGCGGAAAGGTTGGTCACTAGATTACCGAAGGGATGAATGAAGATGTTGTGGCCGCTGAGAGTTAGCCACATGTCAATCAGCATCCTTCCGGCCCGTAGAGAGTCTTCCCGTTCCCAGAACTTCCCAGAGATAATTGCGATGTGCTCACAATGGCCGAGCTGAGCACGGTAAATCTGGCTCAAAATCGGAGCTAATCCGGTAACACTAACGGCTTGAGGGAACCGCTTCATGAAAGCGTAGAGAGGCGGTGGAAGATTCATCACTGTGTAATGCAATCCATCCCGACAATACCTCTTGTCGCCGAGTCTCAGCCAAGGCTTGAGTTCGCCAAAGTAGCGGGGATCACCGATGTCGGCAAAGAGTGCCTTGATGTCAGCCATCAAAATATGGCTAATCTCGGCCTGCTCATTCACCACCTTCATCTCGTAGCCGTAACCTGCAACCAGATCTTCGATGCTCCGCAGCACATCGGCGGATACCGAGCGTTTGAGGCTCGGCTTCCGGGAGGTCTTTCTGCGAATCAAGTCTGCGTCGGAAAATCGAGAGGGACCCAACTCGGGACGATACTCGAGCCGCAGCGAAGCGAACAAGGGACGGTGGGCAGTCAGATCCATTTCGGAAACGTCTTCCACCTGGCTTGTAAGCATGAACCCTCGGTTTTGAGCCGACGCTTCAAGATAGCTCAGGAACATCGCCATGGCGCTCAGCACAAAACTACCCGTCGAATCCGCGAAGGGCAGGGTGCGCCCTCCATCGATATACAGCTCAGCGCCTCCATCTTGGTCAATATTCAAACACCAGGGCTGAACATTGTGGGGGCTTGGGCAGTGACGGGCTACCGAGAGGATAGATTCCCAAACATCGCGAAGGTTCGTTGCAGGGGGTGTCACTTCAATTGTATTTGAGGTGTGACCAATCATCTCGATAAGGTGTCCACCACCATCTACGAAGAGAGTCTCTTCCGCATCTTTTCCCAGGAATACATGCTTTTGCTTCCGTGCCGGATTCTCCCGGACATGTTTAGCCATTGGCGAATCACTCAGGTACAGTCGGAGCCGCGGAAGGTCCGCTGGGTCAGTCACCCATTGAACCTGATAGCGGAAGTCCTGATTGAGCTCCCAGAGCTCATCAATAATCCGTTTGAGGAACCCGGGGCCATCTTCCGTAAAAGCGTCAGCGACCTGCGGGTCAGGTATGTGAAGGAGAAGGTCTGTAAGGACTCGGCCTTCGGCTTCATGCTGAGCAATCCCAAAAGCCTGAACGTGCTCTATCAGTTTGAGCCGACGTATCGCTTCGTGGAGATTCTCCCATGCGAGATTTGCACCTCGAAATGTTACGCCATCCTCTACCCGACCCCAGACAAATACGACGGGAGTGCGACAGCCTGCAGGAAGGGGAATGTTGATGCCTGCAGACCTGAGAATTGACTCAACTTCAGAGAATTGCCGAACCATTCCTTTATCGCCTAGGTTGTAGCGGACTCGCGGCGAGATTCGATCCCCGGATAACTCGGTATAGACCAATTCCCCGTGCTCGTTGACCTCTATGTAATGACACAGTGGATCAAAGGCAAATATCATCGGTATAAACGGGACGTTTGTACCGAATAGTTCGCGAGCGATTGAAGGACTCTCAATCAATACCGAGCGAAGAGCCTTTGTGTACGCAGTTTCGATCCCGATATTGATGTCGATATCGCTGGCTCCATAGAAGGAAAACACCTCTTGGAAGCCAAAAGTGGTACCGTTTGAATCGCGCTGCGCGGTTATCCGACTACGTTGTACTTCAGACATCGCCTCTCCACCAACAACTGCCATCACTGGGTTATTTTGGAGTGGAATATTCATCTCTCGAGCCAGCTGAACGACCTGCTCCATGTGAGGCGGGTATCCAGCGACCACGACGAGACGACCAGGAAATAGGGTCCATGATTCCTGAATCAATTGCAGTATCAACGACGGATTGGCACCGACGTTGTGAGCAATAGCAAGCGGAGCATGGCCGACAGCACGAGCGGCTGTCATTCCTGTCGCCCACTGTCCAAGAGCGAACCCGTTAATGAAGATAAATGGGACCTCTCCAATCATCACGCGAGAGCGGTGTAGCAGGAGTCGATAGGAGCCATTTACCTCGCGCGGACCACGGTACCAAGAAGTGGGTCGGCCACTGGTGCCAGTGGAGGTATCCCACGCGGAGTGCGAGGGAATTGTCCCGTCTACGAAGAGATCGTGTGGCCGTGTGATAATCGCTGGCTTGATGTAGGTGTCTTTAGACGTCTCCGGAAGATCACTGAAACGAAGGTCTTTAGTAATCCCTCTCACACCCAACGCATGATTAACGAACGACCTGTACGCAGGAACCCGCCGGTATGCCCGACTTGCTTCTAGGACAGCAAGCTGTTCGGAAACCCATATCTGTACCGGAGCTATAGCGGAGAGACCTGACCGGAGCAGAAAGAGATAGAAGTACTCTCGCATCACTCTGTTCAGCATCCTCAACACCAATCGAACCCCAAATCGATGAGAATGGAGAGGGTTTTCGTTACGACGAGCAACGAAGGGACTCTGGGAAAGAGTCATGGTAAAACCTACAAAAAATTTGCTTTATGATAGCACGCGGGATAATCGGATCAATATCCCCGACCTTTTATGAGAACGTTCTGAGGTAACCCTTATTCTCGGTCTGTCAGCTCGGGGCTGTGTTCATCGTTCACCTGAGTGGTGGAATGAACCTTTCAATCGATGAGTGCCGCTTTTATGAGAGCTGCCGGTAATGCAACTGGGAGACAGAGGTGGTTCAGGACAATGAAGGCCACTTATCACGATTCAGGGCACGGGTCAGAGAGCGCGGCGTAGGAAAAAATGGGGTGCGCTGGCGGTATTCAAGAAACGGTGTGCCAAACTGCTTCACAAGTCGCCGCTCCTTCAAAAGTGGTCCCACGACACAGTAGAAGGTAAAAATCAGGGCGATAATCGCATGATCGATATTCCATACTGGCCCGGTGCAGGATACCAGAGCCATGGCAAAGTACACGGGGTGACGGCACACAGTATAGAGCCCACCAGTCGGGAATGATGGATAGTGCGGTGGTTTTCCTCTTAGTACCGACGTCCACCCGAGAAGCCCCATTTGGATTCCAAGCCCCGCCTTTACCATAGCCACCGTAAGCAGGACCCAAGAGAGAAGGTACAACAACTCCCAGAGAGGTCTTATCGTTGTCGGAGGTGTCCATTCGCTTCTTCCGAGGTGAGACCAGAGCAAAAAGAGCGCAATTAATTGGAGAGAGGCAATTATGACGAAGGTTGTGGTAACGAGGTGTCGCCCCGTTTCCCCAGGAACAAGAGATGCCAAACAACGACGCCCCTTATTGCTCAAAAGCAGCGAGTGCAGCACCGGAAAAAGAAGCGTGATAAAGCAATCCCAGACGACTCCCCATCGTAGCGTTTTGAACGGAAAAAGACCTGTCATCTCCCCATGCAGCCCGATAGCCATCGCCGATACAGCGGCAAAAAAACTTAAGAGCGATACGACGCCCCATATCAGAGCAAGAAGCTTGACTCGATAATGAGGGGAGCGGGAATGATTGAAGACGAGCATGCTTTCGATACTATCACCGTCGGGTCGGGAGTAAAAGTTATGTCTGAGGGCTGCCGAGATAGCAGGTCGTATGAGGAGAGTTGACTCCTGCTTCCCAACTATTGGGTGCTGATATTTCTATGGGATGAAGCGTCTGTGATACTGGTGCTCTCCAGGTAGATGATCCATGCTGGTCTTAATCGGATTGGTCGTATCAACGTGGGGGTGATCGTCGTGAACATGCTTCGCTTTTCTTCCATTATTTGGGCGGTTTTCTGTGTTGTCTTGAGCAACACAGCTCGTTCCGAAACATGGGATGTGCCGACGGATTTGAATGACAAAAATACGAGTGTCATGTTTTCGGTTGATTCGACGTGGCACACGGTACGAGGGACCACAAAAAATATCTCAGGAAGTGTTCGCCTCGACGATTCCAAAGATCGGCTCTCAGTAGTGGTGGATCTGAGAGTGCCGGTTAAGTTTTTCGATACTGATTCAGAACTCCGGGATGATCGTCTGCGCGAGGTGATGGCGGCGGAGGCATTTCCAGATGTTCACTTTGTGTCGCAGAGATTGAGTGAGGAGTGTGAGCCTGCAGTGATCGCCACGAAAGGCAGCTGCCAAGGTACGCTCAGTGGCATGCTCACCATTCGAGATGTAACCAAGAAGGTATCGCTGCCTATCTCAATTCAAGACACCCCACTTGGATATCGAGTTGCAGGGGCCTTCACGACTCGGTGGAAAGACTTTCATGTCGAGGACCCATCTATCCTGGTAGCTCGGTTAGACCCTCTCGTGACTATTTCGTACCAAACAACGATTCCAAAGAAGGAGTGACACCCATGACCTTCATCAACGCCATAGTGACGGAGAAAGCCCCATACCACTATTCAACAGACGCAATTACCCAGGCTGCGGGTGCCTGGCTTGCCTCTTCTCCGATGGAGCGATCCCTCTTCAAGAGGTTAAGCGCCTCAACCCAAATTGAGCAGAGGGCGTTCGCGGTACCTCTTCAGGAGTTGATAGGGCTCGCGGGTCCACGGGAGCGAGCTAAAATATTCAACGAGGTTGGTGCAGCGATGCTCTCAAAGGTAATAAGGGGTGGCATAGATGCCAGCGGGTTAGAACCCTTGGACCTTCATACACTTCTGATGACCTCTTGCTCTGTTCCGAGCATTCCGTCAATTGACACCCTCGCGATCGCAGAGGTTGGGTTATCGCCTGCAATACTTCGGGTTCCAATATTTCAGTATGGGTGCGCGGGAGGAGCAATCGGACTGTCGTTGGCGCAAAGGCTCTCTCAGAGAAACGGATATACGATGCTGGCGTCTGTCGAGCTGTGTTCTCTGGTTCATCAGCCGAATGACCTTCAGGGGGGAGCCATTGTGGGGGCGGCCATATTTGGCGATGGTGCCGCGGCGGTGGTGGTATCCGAGCGACCCGGGCCGTTGGAGGTGGTCAGCTGTCAGTCATATCTCATCCCGCAGACGGGGGATCTGATGGGTTACGCCATTCACGACGATGGCCCCCATCTGCACCTTGATCGCGAGATACCGCATGCGCTCCTTGAGGCAGCGCCGCGCTGTATCTCGGAATTTTTGGGCTCTCTCGACCTCAGCTCAAGTGATATCAAGTGGTGGATATTTCATCCTGGTGGAGCCAAGATCCTGTCAAGCTTGGAGGGGACTTTTGAGCTGCGACGAGAGCAGACGAAGTGGGCGTGGGACTCTCTTCGAGAGAACGGGAATATGTCGTCAGCGTCGATTCTCTACGCACTAAAATCGTTTGTCGATGAGCGGTCTTATCGTCCCGGAGATCTCGTGCTCATGCTTGGTATTGGCCCAGGATTGACCCTCCAGGTGAATCTATTGAGGTGCCATCGGTGATTTTTCTATTCAGGCTCCTTTTCGGTTATTGCGCGCTTGAGCGGCTGATTGAGGTCGTTGTGTCGAGGCGGAATCAAGTTGTCATGAAAGCTCGGGGATTCGCTGAAAGTGAAACACCGCTGGGTATGAGCGCGATGATCCTCATGCATGTAGGGTGGTTTGTCGCACTGATCATTGAGGCAACTTTTTTTTCTGCTGCTATCTGGGTTCCTCTCCGAATGGGTGCACTCACTATTTTTGTGGCGATACAGGCGCTTCGCGGGTGGACGCTCATAACGCTCGGAAAGTTCTGGAATGTCTCGGTCTACACGAACGGCGGTGTCGAGGGATCGTTTGTAGATAAAGGTCCCTATCATTTCATCCGACACCCAAATTATCTGGTGGTCATGGTGGAGTTATTAAGCCTGCCCATCGCCGGAGGAGCGCCAGTGACAGCGGTATTCTTCACCGCGATCAACGGGCTTCTCCTGCGCCGTCGCATAGACTTAGAGGAAAAGTCCCTGTTTGCTGTACCGGGATATCGAGAGGTGATGGGACATAAGCCGCGGTTTCTCCCCTCCCTGAGGCGCTCGGTCAACGCATGAGAAATCATGCTTTTTCGCCATCAGTGATTATCGTGGGTGCATCGCTCGCGGGAGCAGCGGCAGCGATAGAGTTGGGAAGACGGGGGGCGTCGGTATTGCTGCTAGATAAAGCAATATTTCCGAGGAGAAAGCCTTGTGGGGAGGGGCTATCCGCTCGAGGACGGTCTGAGCTGGAGAGGTTGGGAGTTTCATCTGCGGAGCTTCGGTCAATAGGCCGTGAAGTTGGTGGATATCATATCGAATACCGAGGAAAGGTTATCGAAGTAGCGGATTCGGGAGGTTTAATCGGTGTACCTCGGGAGAAAATAGATGATCTTGTCCTCCGTCAGGCTCTTCGCTGTGAGGGGGTGAGTCTTCAAAGTGGAGCTGCATTATCATCTATCACCCGCCGCTGTGGGGGCTTCGAGGTGGCGTGGACAGGAGGTTCGGCGATGAGTGAGTTTCTCATCATCGCCGATGGTGTGAACTCTCGGAGCGCTCGGTTGCTAGGGCTTACGACTCCCACCGTGGTAAATCCTCGCTATGGGTCGAGCTCGGCGTGGCGCATAACGGCTGGCTCACTGCGACCTTTCGTCACCGTTGTGCTTGTTACCGGAGGAGAGGTATACATCACACCCCTCCTCGATGGGCGATGTAACATTTCAGTTTTGGGAATGAGAGAGCTCGTGCAGCGTGCCAGTCATGTCGATTACATTCGGAATCTGTTGGAACGTGTGCCACTATTGGCGGGGCTTAAGTGGAAATCGATCGGTACGCCTCTGGGGGCAGGCCCAATTAACTCAGGCTATCGGGGTAGTGAAATTGGTGGTGCGTTCCTCGTTGGGGATGCCTGTGAGGCCCTCGATCCGAGTGGAGGCTTCGGAATGACCCACGCGCTCCTATCGGGGAGGATAGCTGCGGAGTGTGTTGGGCGTGCTCTTGGAGGTACTCCGCTGGAAGGAGAGTTGCATCGGTATGCGCTCGAGAGAGAGAACGCGGTCCGGGACATGCGTGGATTCACGCGGATGACCGTTATGATGATGGGTTCAACGCTCGGAAGAACGGTGCTGCCGGCAGCGGCAAGGATAGGGCTTATGAGTTTGTTCTCTCATGCGGCCCACGCCCCACCGAGAGGCTCACTGGTCGGGCGAGTTTTGCGATTTTTCGGATAAACATAGGGGCAGGATCGAGAGCGATCACTTCAGGACACTTGGGAATTCCGCCCTTCCTCCTTTCCACATTCACGGTCTAATCAGGGAGATGCGATGGCGCGACGCATTTCGGTATAAATATCGAGCGTAGTTCGGTAAGACACGAGGAAGCTGACTCAATCAGCTGAAACCGGAGTAAAAACCAGGTAAGGTGCAGAGAAGATCGGCGGTGAACCCGTCGTCCCTGCACCGCCTGAAGGTCAGGACTGGGTCAGGAAGGCACCTGTCCCTTTCCAGGGCTCGAGGAGAGGCTCCTCAGAGTTCATGGGAGGGGTGAGGATCAGGAAAAAAGCTCCTTCTTCACCGATCTCGGTGAGAATACGGTCAAGAGTTCCCTTCTTGAGGCTACTGGGGCAGTCGAAAGAGACACAGGTCCCTCCCCCTCCCACCTCTTGAAACTTCACAAGCTGCGGCGCCAGTTGCCTTGGCTCGCAGTTTGTCATCAGGATTCTAGAGCACGTGCAATCGAACGATTGCCCCCCAAGTGCAGTAGTGGCTTGAAATGCCACTGAAGCAGGGACCGGAGTCTCCGCGAAGTTCTGAGGGTTAACGGCATCTAACCGGATGAACAAGCCGTCATCTTTGGTGGATTTGACCCAAAATGGCGCTTCGAGTTGGATGATCATGGGCCTCGATTGATAAGTGTCACGAAATTCGCGACTCCTCGAAGACACCCTTGTGCCGTCGAGGAGTCGCGCTTTCCTTTTCATCATGCAATTGGTCTTGCCAATTATCACTGACGAGTACGACGCACTCTCTCAAAGATCCCCTAAAGGAAGCTGATGTGGGTCAGCTGCCTCGTATCTCTGATGTACCCCCGATTTTTTCGGAAGGCACCATCATCTACCCCTATTATGCGTACTTCTGGGGGAGAGCCGACTCTCGGTTTCCAACAACTCCCCTGCCTGTTGGTTATGCGGGAGTGGTGGGTAGAGGTGATGTTAGGACAAAGGTCCTTGAGGATTGAGCGATTCAATCGGAGATATAACTGCAAGGCCCTGATATAAATGCCGAAATTCCTCGTATGATGCTCGAGGCCTGAGATCGCGGATGGGCTCATCTCCCCAAGATGAGCGGCCTCCGACAATAAACCCTTTTGCCCCGATTTCATCACCGAGGAATATGCTCGTTCCTCTGGTCGACCCGAGCGGGGTGAATCGCGAAGGTGTCTTCCTGCGGATAGTATGGATAGGTGACGCCGAAGAATTCTGATGTTTGCAGGTTCAGGCCGAAGAGTTGATAACCAAGCGATCGGAGGAAATCTTCGAGCGGTCTGTGTTTCTCAGGAGCGTGATGGGTGAGGGTTTCAAAGATTATGTGAGGAACCCATCGTCGAAGTGTTCTTTCGGCGCCCTGGAGGACCTCCAGCTCCATACCCTCAACATCTATCTTGAGACAGTCAACCCGTTCAATCTCAAAAGAATCGAGGGTTCGAATTTCAACGGCGTGGGTGGTGTGAGAATATTGGCCGCCGCAAAGCACGGCATTTCCCGCACCTTCATCAGTGGCAGGTGAAACAAACATCTCTCGAGGAGTATCCCCAAGCCCGAACGTGATAATCTCAACCCGCTCGATGAGTCTCGGATTTAGTTCCAGGTTCCGTCGTAACTTTCTTACTATCGCGAGATTAGGCTCGAAGGAGTAAACCCGCCCCGTCGGCCCCGCAAAATGGCCCATGAGAAGCGATTGATAACCAGCATTTGCTCCGACGTCGATGCAGGTATCTCCTGGCCGAACGAGGGCACTCAGAGCTGCGACAACGAGTGGCTCCCAAATCCCATGGGTGAGGACGAACCTATCAATAAAGTTGTCGAGGTCGCACTCAAGTTGGAGTCCGGCGGCAATCGTAGGGAGGTAGGGGATAACTAATTGACTTTGGCAAGAATCAAACATGGGCGATCCGCTGGCATCGAGGAGATACTTCCCTTTTGATGACCTCGGGATGACCAATCATGCGCGGCCAGAATGGGTATAAGATGAGAATAGAACTCAACTAGGTTTTGTGAGAATAGTATGGTGTTTTTTCTTGCTCCTCTTTTGTGTGGCCTCGCGGTGGGCCTGATTCTCGGTCTTACCGGTGGGGGTGGCGCTATTCTCGCGGTTCCCCTCTTGGTTCATGTCCTCGGTTTTCGGGTGAAACAGGCGGTTGCGATCTCCCTCGGGATCGTGGCTATCTCATCTCTTTATGGTGCGCTCGCGCAGCGACGGGGGGGGCAGGTGCGGTGGGGCACGGGTATCGCGATAGGTTGTGGTGGCATTCTCGGTATTCCGTTCGGGGCATGTCTCGGGAGGGGGATTTCCGAGCGGATGACTCTGCTCTTATTTGCGGGACTGATGACCTTTATCGGAACCCGAATGATATTCTCGCGGCGTGGGCCGAGAGCGCCACGGTGGCTGCGTTGCCCTGATTCGTCGGCTGAGGGGTTCATAGCTGTGCAGTGTGGAGTACGGTTGCTCGGGATTGGTGTTTTTACCGGAACACTGTCGAGATTATTCGGGGTGGGAGGGGGATTTCTGATAGTGCCGGCATTAATCGCAGTCGCCGGGCTCGGTGTCGCGGAGGCGATGGCGACATCGCTGGTTGCGATTTTGATCATTTCATCGAGTGGCCTCGTGTCTCAAGCCGGAACTTTACTATCGATTCCGTTGACTGTGCCGTCAATCTTCCTTGCTGGATCGCTTGTGGGGGTTCACTGGGGGGTCCGGTTTAAGGGTCGAATCGCCCCCCGACTGTTACAGATTATCTTCGGATTGCTCGTGCTCATCGTTGCTGGTGCGGTGATCGTTAAGAATATCTGAGAGGCTCCAAAATGATTGTTGACGAATGGAGTCTCTGCCAAAGTGGCTCCACCCTCGCCCTGACTCCTCTTAATTCGCAGCCTCTGAGAGTTGGTTCAAGCTCCGTGGATCATCTCCTATTACCCTTCTTTTTTAGTCTCTGCTCCGCCCCACATCCGCGCCAAGCTTTTCAGTAAACGCGCCGGTATCGAGGATTCGAAATCTTCCTTTCTTCCCCGATACCGAAATTGCAGTGGCGTCCCATCCGTGCCGTACCCATGGATTGTCACTTCGACAACGGAATATGGCTCTGTCCCTGCATGCTCTGGAATCGGTTCCTGTCGGAAGAGCTTTGCCTCTTTTGCGAGTTCAAGAAGTCTTACAACCGGGGCCGAGGATATAAGCCCAGAGACCGTAACCCATTCGCCGGGATGATCAATTGCTGGGGTGGTGGGGTCGCCCTGGCGGTGAGCAGACGCCTCCCTGAGCGTGATTCGAATATCGCGCATTTCGAATGAAGAGCCCTTCCTGAGCGGAAACGTCGAGGCGTGTATCTGTGCCTCAACCCAGCGCTCGTACTCGACTTGCCGCGCTGATTCGGGAGGATTCGCCTGGAAGACAAAAGCCCCAGCGGCTCCCATGCAGATAACAAAAAGCGCCCCTCGTGCTAAGATTTTAGAGTACCCGCTTGTCATTCCCACCGCTCGTCCTGTTCCTCCCGACTCGTGCCTGTTTTCAGAAAGCCCGCTCCCACAGAGCCTACCGTTTTTGGGGAAGCTCAGTCGGCTCGCCGAGAAGTTTGCGAGCCCGCTGAAGAAGCACCTCTGCATCATTGAGCGTCGGATCATCAAGCACGAGCTCTGCGAGTTCGTTGAGTATCTTGCCGATGCGCGGTCCAGCCGGAATCCCGAGCGCCATGATATCGTGACCGTTCACCTGAAGCTGGTCAACGGGGCGCCCTTTGAGTCGGGTTCTTTCCGCGGTAACGAGTGCATCAAAACGGTTAACCCTCGTTGCATGATCCTCTTCCGACATGACAGGGGTCTTATCGGCATCCTGAAATGCCCGAAATCTGTCGAATTGTTCACCAAGGTCGCGAAGTATGCGACGCACCCCAGGAGGACCACAATCAATGCTCCGCATATGATTTCGGACGATGAGCGTCACATCACGCACCTCATCGTGCGAGCATTTAAGCCGCATCAGAGCTTCTTCACAGAGCTTCGCACTCACCACCTCGTGTCCGTAAAAATGACGATTGCCTTCGTCATCTATTGAGAGGGTGGCAGGCTTGCCCGTATCATGAAAAAGCGCAGCGAGCCGCAGTATCCGGTCTGAGGCAGGGGTGCGCTCAACAACTGAGAGTGTGTGGTTAAAGACATCCTCAACATGCCAACGATTCTGATCACACCCTACACTTGGCATCAGCTCGGGAAGAAGAAGCGGTAATACCTCCAACTCCTTCAGAGTGTAAAAAGCAGCTCGGGGGTGCGACGAACAGATGATATGGACAAGCTCCTCCCGGATTCGTTCAACGCTCACCGCAGATAGTCGGTCGACAAGCTTTCGAGCCGCTTCCATCGTGGCGTGATCGACAGTGCGTCCTGACGCTGGTCCAAATCGAACCATGCGAAGGATACGAAGCGGATCTTCCCCGAAGCGAGCGAGCGGTTCAGCGACGGCACGGAGGATTTCGTCCCGAATGTCACCGAGTCCATCAAAAGGATCCACGACCGCTCGCGTTCTTAGATCGAATGCGAGAGCATTTATCGTGAAGTCTCGGCCCGATAGGTCGATCTCAATCGAATCTGAGAAAAGAGGATTATTCGCAGGATTCGGTAAACGATAGGTCGTGAGTTCAACTGGCGTGTTGTCTGCGAGAAGTGCGGTAATCGTTCCGTGTCGCAGGCCGGTTGCGTAGGTGCGTATCCCCGCATGGGAGAGCCGTTCGAGAGCGGCCGAAGGTTCAAGACGCATTGCGATGTCGATATCGGTTGGGGCGATACCGAGTGCCGCATCACGAACCGCTCCGCCCACCAAAAAAAGCCCGGCATCTTCACCGAGAGCGTTGGACAAACCACTGCAACGCGCAACAATCGGAGATAGCCCAGTCTGAATGCGGTCAGTCATCCGGGCATCAGAGGGGAAAGGAGCGCTGATATTCATATAGGTTGCGGCCTTTCACCGAACAAAAGTGCCGAACACCCGGCATTTACCCCAATCTAATCATTTAGCTCGTCGGGTGCTCGGCGGTCTTCAAGGCTGCATCAGCAACGAAGACCTGATTGTTGAGCTGCTGACAAAGATACTCCCGCAAGCCGAATGAAGCTTCCTTGGTCAGTCCCGATATGGTGCACATGTGATCGCCAGCACTCACTGGTATCAGGAGCGACACATTGTAAAGGCCAAAGATCATGTCGGAGAAACCCCGCCGAACGAGAATATCCGCCACGGGCAGGAGGGGGACTGAAGCGTACACTTTGAAGAATATCCCTCGCTGAATCAAGAGTCGGAACCCCTCAATCTGATAAGAAAAGCTGCGCCGATAGAGCTCCCAATAGGAAATGCTCACGATGAGACCCAGAAGAGAAATCCGAAAGACGGTCACGTGAGCGCGGGTGAAGGGGTCATCCATATGACCGAAACCGGCTAAGCCATGGATCATGATGAAGGAGATACATGCAATCACTCCAAGAATAATCCACCCGTAACTTTTTCTGACGGAAAAACGCATCGCGATAGGGTACTGCTGGTCAAGATCGACCTCTCGATTATACCAGAGGACATCACTGCGCTGTTTTGCGGGAGCCGAAAGCTCCTGGGCGGGCTGGGCAACTGATCCGGAGAAACCGACCGGAAGCGTCTCTGAAACCCTTTCTCCCCGTTCTCGGGAACGGATAGTTCTGGAGGATGTCGTCGCTTTGGGACGACGTCGCGGAGATCGCCTGGATTCTATTCGAGGTCGCCGATAGGTTGGGGTGGATACAGAACTCACGGATTTCAAAGCTCCTCTCTCAGAATTATGCAACAGGGAAAGCCCTCTCGTGGAGTTGACGGCGACGGATCGAATTCCTTTCGGATATCAACCTCCTCATCGTGCAAAAGACGAAGTCAGTCCTTTCCGGTGTTCCAGGTGCTGTGATGCAACTACTCTAGCCCAGAGGGCTAAAACTGACGATATGTCTAACCGGTGAAACGGCTTCGCCGATCTGTGTAACGCTGGTTTCGAGCGACCCCCCCGCTCGATTATGTTCCTCAGACTCAGGGGTGCCCCTCGAAGAGATTTCTAGTGGGGCATATCCCGTGGTGGGATTAACTGCTCTGGTCACAACCCCGAATCTCGAGGTTGAGGGCGGACAACGGCAACCAACCTTCTTAACCTTTCCTATCAACCAAAGAAGCCCCACCGATCTCCGCTCGACCTTGTCGTTCTATCGTCTACCTCCATGGCAGCGATGATTTTCTTCGACCTCTAAATAAATATCTCGGAGGGACTTAGGACACAAACAATACCTTTATGTCCAGTATAAGACCACAAGGGGGAGGAGTTGGCAAGGGTCGAGGGCTTATTTTTAGTCGGCGTCTCGCCAGGTAGAACGGCCTGGGAGGTTTCAGCTTCGGGTGGTCGGCAACCTTGCACGAGTGAGGGGATGCGGGTACCCTCCTTAGCCTGGAGAATGAGGTGCCGTCGTGGCCCCCAAAGGGCTGTTTAAATTCGAGGTAAGGTCATGAAATTATCGGTGGTTATCCCATGCTTTAATGAGTTGACGACGATTCGCACCATTATCGAGGCAGTAAAAGCATCGCCCGTTGCGGATAAGGAGATAATCATCGTCGATGACCGTTCGACCGATGGGACCCGTGAACTTCTTAAGTCGGATATTGAGCAGCTCGTTGATAAGGTCGTATATCACGATGTCAATCAAGGGAAGGGGGCGGCACTTCGGTCGGGGTTCGCGGTCGCATCCGGAGATATAGTAGTCGTGCAGGACGCTGACCTTGAATATGATCCCCAGGAGTATCCAATCCTCATGGAGCCGATTGTACGCGATAGGGCTGATGTGGTGTACGGCTCACGATTCATGGGTGCGGGGCCTCACCGGGTTGTTTATTTCTGGCACATGGTGGGGAACCGTTTTCTGACCCTCCTTTCGAACATGTTTACAAATATCAATCTTACCGATATGGAGACATGTTACAAGATGTTCCGAAGGAGTGTGCTTGACAGGATAACCATCGAGGAGGACCGGTTCGGGTTTGAGCCGGAGATTACTGCGAAGGTGGCAAAGCTGTCGGTTCGTATTTTTGAGGTTGGAATTTCTTATTACGGTCGAACTTACGCCGAGGGAAAAAAAATCGGATGGCGCGACGGGTTCCGAGCGATATACGCTATCGTCAAGTACAATCTAGCTTAGCGAACTGCTCGGTGGTCGGAAGAGTCTTTCTCTTTCTGAAGGAGCCTTCCTTGGTGAGGCTCTCCCCCGCCAGGGACTAGCTCTCCTCAGTGAGAGCGATGGTGCGGGTCATTTGAATGTTGGCTTTTCGCGGCTTGATGATCCTTCTTGGCTGGTCAGAGTTCCCGTATGAATCAAATTGGCTCGTGGGGAATGTTTCCTCCTCATTACGGTTACGGGATCGCCCAGCTCAATTTCTCGGCAGGCGCGAGAACCGGCTCTGTTGTGTCATGGCCGACAGAGGGAACTCTGCTTCCGTTCGGCTTGGGACGAAGCTACGGTGACGTCTGTCTTAATTCAGGTCAGTCTGTTCTACCGATGCGAGAGTTGCGGTATTTTCGGTCCTTCGACGAGGCGACGGGAGTGCTTCGGTGTGAGGCTGGGGTCACTATAGGCGACATCCTGTCAGTTTTCGTCCCCCGGGGTTGGTTTGTTCCTGTTACCCCCGGCACGAAGTTCGTGACGGTGGGCGGGGCAATCGCCAATGATGTCCATGGTAAAAATCACCATCGTTCTGGGACTTTTGGTCGATGGGTAAGGCGCTTCATGCTGGCGCGCTCAGACGGCACCGAAACGGAGTGCTCCTCTGATAGTAATTCAGACCTCTTCAGTGCGACTATCGGGGGCCTCGGGTTAACCGGCGTCATTCTATGGGCTGACATCCAGCTAACCAGGGTAGCGGGTCCGTGGATGACGGTGGATTCTATTCCTTTTGGACACTATCGGGATTTTTTTTCACTCTCTAGAGAAAGTGAGCATCGATGCGATTTTGTTGTGGCGTGGGTTGATTGTCTCGCGCGTGGCGGACGAATGGGGCGGGGGGTACTCTTTAGGGGTAATCACGCGGCAGAGGCGGGCCCCGTTGCGCGTCGGATAGTTGGAGAGAAGGTCGTCGTTCCTTTTACCGCCCCGTCATGGTTGCTTTCATCATGGTCGATTCGGGCGTTTAACTCGGTGTATGGAGCAGTAAAGGGGCGGCGGGTCGAAAATCAGCGAACGCATTATGACCCCTTTTTCTACCCCCTGGATGCGGTGGGGAGGTGGAATCGGCTCTACGGGCCACGAGGCTTCTTGCAGTTTCAGTGCGTTGCGTCGCAAGATGCTGTTGGGGAGATTCTTGATGCTTTGTCGAGAAGTGGCGCGGGATCCTTTTTGGCGGTCCTGAAGGAGTTCGGGGATATGCCATCACCCGGTATCATTTCGTTTCCCCAGCCGGGGGTGACTCTCGCATTGGACCTTCCGATCACTGGTGACGATGTGTTTCGATTGGTTCGCCGTCTTGAGGATATTGTGGTCGCTGATAAGGGAAGAATATATCCCGCGAAGGATGCTGTCATGCAGCCAAGTTCGTTTGCAGCTTTTTTCCCGCGGTGGCGAGAGGTAGAACGATTGCGGGATCCCCGGATATCGTCTTCATTCTGGCGTCGGGTCACCGAGGGGCTATCAAGTACAACCGGGTAAAGGATTGGTGGAAGTAAGCAGATGGAAGCAAATGTCGAGATAGTCGAGCCCCGAAATTTTGGGGGTGATGTGGCTGATGAGTTGGTGTCTCTCATTGGTGAGGCGGTGGCTGAACGGGGAAGTTGTTCGATAGCGCTCTCAGGAGGGACAACTCCGGGATCGGTATATCGTGCCCTTGGGCATCCTCCTCGGGTGGCAGAGGTTCCGTGGGATAAGGTATCCCTTTTCTGGGGGGACGAGCGCTATGTGTCTCACTCGGACGACCAATCAAATTACCATATGGTACAGGGGACGATGCTCTCGGGGTTGGCGATTCCTCCGCAACTCTTTCCCATACCCACCGATCTTTCCGATCCAGAGGAGGCGGCAAGGCACTACGAGGCGACGATTCGAAGCGCGATCGGAGGGGAGTTGCCTCTATTCGATATCGTCCTCCTCGGCTTGGGTGACGATGGACACACGGCTTCGCTGTTTCCGCGCTCTCCGCTCCTTCGGGACGAGAGTGATCGGCTGGTAGCGGTCGCTACGAATCCCAAAGATGGAGTGACCCGAATCACCTTGATGCCACGAATTCTGATGGCAGGTCGGCGAATCCTTTTTTTGGTAAGTGGCCAAGCAAAGGCAGATGTCGTTAACAGGGTAGTTAAGGGTATTGGTTCAGTTGATGAGTATCCGGCCCTCCTATTCAGGGGTGTGGCTGATAAGGTGACATGGTATCTTGATAGTGGGGCGGCTCGAAAGCTGCAGGAGTCGGGGCACTAGTCCTCTTAGATAACTTCTCGTCGCGGGGCTCATAATCCTCCGGTCGATACCTTGGTCTGCTGGCGTCATTGAAGGAGCTGCATGATTTCCTGGCGTGTAAGCGATTCGGCAGAGGCGATCAGGGGGGAGCTCCGGGCATGGCTCGCCGCTAATCCTCCGCCCACCGCCACTCGTGACAGCAGCCTCGAATCGTTTGTCACGGTGGGTCGAGAATGGCAACGTCAGCTATCAGGAGGGAGGTGGCTCGGACTTCACTGGCCTATTGAGTTTGGAGGACGGGGCCTCACCCTCGTGGAGGAGGCAGTGGTTCAGGAGGAGCTGGGTCGAATTGGTTCGCCGCAGGTCTTGGGGCTTTTCGGGCTGACCATGGTAGGGCCGGTGCTCATCACTCACGGAACCGATACCCAGCGACGGCGGTTTCTTGGTTCGATACTCTCGGGTAAGGAGATATGGTGTCAAGGTTTTTCGGAGCCAGGGGCCGGAAGCGACCTAACCGCGGTGTCGCTCAAATGTGAGGCGGTTGTTGATCCGACTGGGGGCGAGGGATTTAGACTTAATGGGTCTAAAATTTGGACTAGTTTTGCTCACATCGCCGATTGGTGTTTTCTCTTGGGCCGCACCGGTCGGGGGGATCGACCGCACGATGGATTGTCATATCTGTTGGTCGATATGAAGAGCCCAGGTATCACGGTTCGTCCTCTTCGCCAAATCTCAGGCGAAGAGGAGTTTAACGAAGTTTTTTTTGATGGTGTTTTCGTGCCGCGGGGACACCTCGTCGGTGAGGTTGGAAAGGGTTGGGCGATAGCCCTGACGACGCTCCTGTATGAGCGGGTCGTCCTTACTTTCGCCCGCCATGTGCAATCGGAACGGGTCTTGCACGAGCTGCTAAACCCTGCTTTTCAGGCACGAATGAGCGATTCGGATCGGGCTGAACTGGCGTCTCATGTTGCCACGTTCAATGCGATCCGAGCACTTGCCTATCACCATGTCGCATCTTATGCGGGAGGGGGCTCTCCGGGCCCGGAGGGTTCTATTGATAAATTGCTTTGGAGCGAGTCGTTCCAGCAGCTTGCCGATTTTCGTCTTCGTCTCGAAGGGGCAAATGCGATAATTTCAGAGGATGATTCTGCTCATTCCCTGCGCTACCTGTATTCTCGAGGACGTACCATAGCGGCGGGGACCTCGGAAATTCAGCGCTCGATTATTGCGGAACGGCTCTTAGGTTTACCTCGTCTTGTGATGGGGCCATCTCGGCAAACTCCAATGAAAAGTAGCGCGACAACCTAGGAGTCGAGCAGAACCTGTCGCTTCTCCCTGCCATTATCGATCTATCTTCTCGATGAGGGGGGAAAGGCGATGGCGAGCGGCACCTTGAGAGAGGTTGAAATCTCGTCTCCCATCGAGCGGAGGCTGATTCTACCCCCAAGGGTACAACAGATGGTGATGATTCCTATCGCCGCTGAGACCATAATGACGGCCTCGCTCCCGCCAAGTTGACCGGCCAAGAGGAGACCACCCACCATCATTGAGAGGGTCCAATAAACCCATCCGGAGATGAAGATATACTCGAGGGCAGCGAGCATGAGCGCCGGCGAGCGACGAATGGGAAGAGACTTCAACAGGCGCACGCAATCAACGGCAGCTGGCAATTGCTGACGCTCCCCCCGTAGGGTCGATTGCAGATTGGCTGGAGCGAAGACCCCGGCTGAATGGGAGGAGTTCATCCCTGAAATCCGCACATGAGGGTGGATCGCCTTCAGCACGAAGGGAAGGATGAGGCTGCCACTCTGCCCCGAATGTAATTGAAGGAACCGAAGGGTGTTGATCAATTCGTCACTACGGTAGAAAGTGGTTGACGGGTTGATGGCGATGGGGAGTCCTGACAGCCGCGAGGGTCGGAAAAGGACATTTTTACAGAGGTAAAGAGCGGCGGCGGCAAACGCTGAAATCGAGGCCATCAGCGAGGCTGATCGCTTTAGACCGTGACGAGGAGAGACGAGAGCGATTCTTCCGTCCTGTTGCACTTGCTCTACCACCTCGGCAAGGAGTCGGGGTGACCACACCGTACCGGGCTCTACTACCGCTAGCCAGTCATATGCCCAGGCCCGCTCTACAAGCACCCGCACAATATCCCACCGATCCGACTGACCAGTCTTGACGACCCTGGCCCTTGCTCCCAGAGATTCCCCAATCAAGGCAGTCGCGTCATTAGAATATTGTTCGCGGGTTCCGATGAAAACCTCAACTGATAAGCTTGGCTTCTTTCGCTTGGCGACGGCAATCGCTGATGTTATCGATTCGAGTGAAGCTCGAAAGTCCTCTGGAAGCGTTCCTTCGGAAAACTCTCCCCCTTCCGGGGCTGGCAGCAAAATGGCGAGGGAGCTGCACTCTTGCCTTGTGGGAGAAGGATCGGTCCTTAGAGATGCACGGGAACGTGTGCTGCCTTTGGTTTTGGCGGATGACTGCGGTTTGTCCAGCCACCGGATCAGGAAGGGAAAAAGAAGAGTGCCGGCGAGGGAGCTGAGGAGCCCGCCGATAATCATCCCTGTGCTGACCAGAAAGTATATTTCCATACCTCCCCCTATCTGAGATTCAAGGGCTTTTGGTTCAGTTGTCGGCCGCCAAAATAATTCATTTTTCGGAAGAGGGGTAGAGAGGCCCCTGCCGGGAAAAATCCCGAAATCGTTCTTAGGTTGGCGAGGCTATCTTGACAGGGGGAGGGTGAGGGGCAACCATGCCAGGGTCGTGATGAACACCAGAGGATAGCTACCCTATGCGATTACCCTTTTCCGATTGTTTTCGGCTCGTTGGTCAGTCAAGAAGCCAATATTCTCGAGAGTCTTTTAGGCCGAGCTCGCCTCGAGGGGAGACCTCCGCCGCCCGTGAGGCAATCCGTAGAATAACAGCAATCCTGGGGGTTCTCGGAGGAGTGGCTTTTTCGGGGTCAGGGGCCTGGGGTGAGGCTAACTCCCTCAATGTGCGAGAAGTGACCGTCTCGGGAGCCCGTCGTATTGCAGAGGCGGCCATCGTTGCCCAGCTCAAGCACACGAGGGGAACGGTATCCCCCGATGAACTATCAGAAGATGTAAAAACTCTTTATCGGACTGGCTTCTTCGACCGAGTCTCGGTCCGCGTAGAAGGGGGGGACGCTCATGCGACTCTTGTGTACGAGGTCACGGAGAAACCAGTCATCCGAAAGATATTTGTTACCGGCAACAAGGAGATTAAAGAGAGTGACCTCTCGGGGGTCTTTAGTCTTGGTACCCGCCGGTTCCTTGATCGAGCTCGGCTGGATGGGATGGCGCGAGCAGCGGTCCAATACTATCAGAAAAAGGGGTTCTACGACGCGACGATTGATTATTCGGTGACCTCAATTTCGCCCGATCAGTCGGATGTTACTTTCACGGTATCGGAGGGGAGTCGATTTCGAATCCAAGAGATACGGTTCCGGGGGTTGAAGGAGCTGGATGGTGATGACCTTCGCTCAAAAATCGAAACGAAGCGTTATAAATGGTGGAATTCATGGCTTTTCGGGACCGGACGGCTAGATCAGGAGCAGCTTCAGACAGATAAATCTATCGTTACTCAGCAGCTTCTCGATCACGGACTCATCGATGGCACGGTGAGTGACCCCGCAATCGAACGGGTGGGCGATCACTTGGTGGTGACCTTTGATGTTAACGAAGGGAGTCAGTATCGGGTTGGTCCGATATCGGCCTCTGGTGATCTTGTGAAGGGTAGTTTGTCGGAGACCCTATCGGGAATATCGCTCTCGACGGGTGATGTGTTCAATGCGTCGGAAGCAAGAAAAGATGCGTTTGATATCAGTGACAAATTTTCGGATGTCGGATTCGCCTTTGTAAACGTGGTACCTCGTACGAATGTGAATCGGGCCGATAAGACAGTTGGAATTGATTACTCCATCGCGAAAGGCGAAGAGGTGTCGGTCCGCCGGGTGACGATCAAGGGCAATTCCAAAACTTACGATAATGTGATTCGTCGCGATGTGAAGATACCTGAGGGGGGTATCTACTCCTCCTCTAAATTGCGACGCACCGAGACCCTGCTCCGACGCCTCGGCTTTTTCGAGGAGGTGACGATAGGAACTGATCCGGTCCCTGGCCGGTCCGATCAGGTGGATCTCACCCTGAATGTTCGTGAAGCTTCAACCGGGGCGTTCTCAGCGGGGGCCGGATTCTCGACGACAGACGGAGCTATTTTTAACTCGAACATATCCGAAAATAATCTTTTCGGTACGGGCAGGCAGGTGGCACTTAATGTCGACGTGGGAAGTTTGCGAAATAATGCGGTTCTATCCTTTACTGACCCTCGACTTAATGACTCCTTGCTTTCCGCAGGAGTCGATCTGCAGCACGCGACCCGCGAGCTGATCGATTTTAGCCGAGCCGCTAACGGGGTGGGGACTACCTGGGGCTACCCCCTCGAACCGCTCCTCGGTTCGTGGGCCCAGGATATTAACGGAAGTATTCGATATGACTTCATGTCGGTTGAGATTCTGAATGTGCAGAAGGCAAATGCATCTCCGATCGTCATCGAATCTGAAGGAAAGTCGACGATTTCGGCCTTCACGCCCCAGATTATTCGAAACACCATAGACAATCCTCTCAACCCTACGAAAGGAGTCAGACAGCTGCTCGGGATCGAGTTCGCTGGGTTAGGAGGAGAGCAAGAGTATTATCTTGTGACCGCGGCTAATAGCTGGTACCAGCCCCTATTTGCGCTCTCGAATGGGCCGGTGATCTTCTCGATGCGGACACGCCTTGATTATGGGGAATCTCTGACCGATGACCGTTTCCCCCTCTTCAAGCGGTTTTTCCCGGGGGGAATAACCTCGGTTCGCGGGTATCGTAACCGAACGCTTGGACCCCGAGATGATCAGGGCCGTCAGTATGGGGGAAGTAAAGAGCTCATAAATAACGTCGAGCTTATTGTTCCTCTGATACAAGCTGCCGGGGTAAATGGGGTCGTTTATTACGATGTGGGGGAGGCATTCGATGATAATGCCTCTATCGAACTCTCAGGGTTGCGTCGGGCATACGGAGGAGGGATCCGTTGGGCATCACCGATGGGCCCCATCCGAATAGAGTTCGGTTTCCCCGGGGATCGTCGAGCCGGAGAGCGCGGGATGGTAACCCTATTCAGCTTCGGAGCTCCACTCTAGGGCTCGGGGTGACGCAAAACGAGGAGAAGGTGGGATTGCGCGGGGGGGACGCAGTTTGGTATCGTCTCGGCGGTCGAAAGAGGGAGGCCATGGTGGGTGTGGCCGCCCGGATTTAGTGACAAAAAGGTAAGTCATGAGTAAACAAGCTCGGTACGGAAGGGTGGCGTCGCGGCGGTTAGCGGCTGTCATTGCGATGAGCGTGGTCTTATTTTCGGGAGCCGCCTTTGCGGATCAGCAGATCTCAGTGGTTGATGTTCAGAAGGTCATCACCGCGTCAAAGGCAGGTCAGCGGGCACGTCAAGAGGTCGAGGCCGAGGTTAAGCGGGGCGAGAGTCGAGTCTCGGCACTTAAGGGGGAGTTTGAATCACTCGAGAAGAGCATGCAGAAACAGGCTGAGCTTCTATCCGGGGTAGCGCTCGAGGAGAAGCAGGGAGAACTTCGAAAAAAAGAGCGTGCTCTCCGTGTCGCCCTTGAGGATCAGAGGGATGCAATTGCTCGCAAGAATCGATCTGAGGTGGGGAAAGTTGTAGGTAAAATTGATGGGATCATTAAGGAGCTCGGAGCCTCTGGTAAGTACGGGGTCATCCTCGATGCCAATCCGCAGCTTGTCCTCTATTATGACAAAGCGATCGATATCTCGGATGTTGTTGTCGCCAAGCTTGATGAGCGGAGTTAGGTAACCCGAGAGGGATCGACTAATTTCACAAAGGGTGGCGTTACTGACGTGTGGCGCGACTTCGAGGATATGGCAAACAGTTTTGACTAGTAGTTTTTTGCGAAAAGTAGGGGGCTAGGTAAGGTGGCAGAGAAGGTAGTGCTTGACGTTCGGCAGATTCAGGAATGCTTGCCTCATAGGTATCCGTTTTTACTGCTCGATAGGGTCACAGAGTTCGTAGACAACGTTGAGGCGGTTGGGCTTAAGGCGGTCACGGCGAATGAGCCATTTTTTCAGGGGCATTTCCCAGGTCGTCCGGTCATGCCCGGGGTTTTAATCATCGAAGCGATAGCCCAGACGGCTGCGGTGTTGGCGAAGATATCCTCAGATGGGATTGCACCGGGAAAGACGGTATTTCTCGTAGGAGCTCAGGACGTCAAGTTCAAGAAACAGGTCGTGCCTGGAGATGTACTTCGTATCCATGTTCGCTCGGTTAAAAAAAGGCGACCACTCTGGGTAATGCACGGTGAGGTAACTGTTGACGGTGTACTCGTTGCTTCGGGAACGGTTAGTGCCGCTGAATCGGATTAGGAAAAAATCATGAGTCCGCAAAGTAACGTGGTCTCCGGCGAGGGGGTCTCGATTCATCCGATGGCGGTGGTATCCGATGGAGCTCGGATTGGGAAGGGGACCACAATAGGGCCTTTCTCGGTGATAGGTCCGGATGTGGTGATCGGGTGCGATTGCATGATCGGTTCCCACGTGGTGATAGATGGACACACCACCCTCGGAGACAATAACCGAATATTTCAGTTTGCTTCAATAGGAGCACCTCCCCAGGACCTTAAGTATCGGGGTGAACCCAGTAGGTTGAGTATCGGGGATGGTAACATCATGAGGGAGTACGTTACGCTCCAGCCGGGTACTCAGGGAGGTGGAATGGTCACCTCAATCGGGGACAACAATCTCTTCATGTCAACAGCCCACATCGCTCATGACGTACGGGTTGGGAGCGGGTGTGTTTTCGCAAACTCTGCGGCCATAGCGGGGCATGTCTCGATTGGAAATAGAGTGACCGTAGGTGGCATGGTCGGGGTGCATCAGTTCGTGCGCATTGGCGATTATGCGATGATCGGGGCGGGAGCTATGGTGGCAAAGGATGTACCCCCGTTCGCGATAGCCCAAGGAGACCGTGCAGGGTTGGCAGGAATCAATAAAATAGGTCTCGAGAGAGGTGGATTTTCGGATGCTCAGATCGCGGAAGCTCGGTCGGTATTCCGAAAGCTTTTCTTGGGAGCCGGGACATGGCAAGAAAGGCTCGAATCCGTGGGAACGGGTGAATCGTATGGAGAGCTTGTGAGGCTTCTCATCGGGTTCGTCAGATCGTCGGAGCGTGGGGTGTGCCTCATGCGGTCTCGCGGTGGGGATGAGGGCTAGGGAAAGGTAAAAGAGGTTGTGTGTTGGGTTGTGCAGCTCGTCACGGGGAACTATGACCGACGTCTCGACTCAGGTTCCACTACCGCTCGGTATTATCGCCGGGAATGGGCAGTTTCCCCTCGAATGTCTGGACGAGGCAATACGCAGAGGCATGCGCGTCGTTGTGGCAGCGCACCGAGGCGAAACCGATAAAGCCGTCGAAAAAAGGGGAGTTCCGGTTCGGTGGGTGCGCGTTGGTCAGCTTGGGGCGATTATTAAATTTTTTCGGCGTCAACGAGTCGCGTCGGTAGTGTGTTCCGGAGGTATTCGCCGAGTGGGGATATTCCAGGGAGCTCGTCCCGATTGGCGCGCTATGCGGGTTATTGCTCGAGTGGGGTCGGTTCGTGATGATGAGATTCTGCGAGGTATTGCTGAGGAGTTGGCTCGTGAGGGGATGCCAGTTGTCGGGGCTGAGGAGCTTTTGGCCGATAGCCTTCCCAGTCGGGGCTGCCTTACTCGTCGTGAGATGACGGGTTTGGAGAGACAAAGTGCTGAGTTGGGGTGGCGCGCTGCGGCAGTGGTAGGGACTCTTGATATCGGCCAGACGGTGTGCGTGAAGGATGGGGTAGTGGTCGCGGTAGAGGGTATTGAAGGAACCGATGCGACGATTGAGCGGGCCGGTCGTCTTGCGGGAGCTGGCGTTGTTGTTGTTAAGAGGGCAAAGCCTCAGCAGGACCTCCGACTCGATCTTCCCGCTGTTGGGGAAGGGACCATCACAGCGCTTCGATCAGCACGGGCTGCCGGTATTGTTTTAGAGGAGAGAAGAGCACTGCTTTTAAAGCCAGATGCTATCGTGCATGCGGCGAATGCTGCGGGAATGTTCATAGAGGTTTGGGCGGATGATTTAGCCGGGCACGATTAGGAGGGTTGGTCTAGATTCATCGACGGTAGGGCTGCGAAGAGAATCAACTGGGCTATCAGAATGATAGCAAGGCCAACTATAAAGGA
>OMIW01000160.1 GCA_900299205.1 Pseudomonadota bacterium | reverse complement strand
CCCCTCCCCCGCCGTCTCTTCGGTTCGCCCCGCCCTCAGAGCTCGGTAGCCCAAATCCTCAGCACTTCGCAGGATACCGTGAGCATCGTTGCCGTCACGCGCGATCATCATGAAACCTGCTCCGAGATTGAACACACTCAACAGGTCCTCTATCGCGAGCCTCTTTTGAGCTGCGTAGAACGAGAACACCTCAGGGACCGGTAGCATCTGTTCAATCCGATATCTGAGTGGTTGTTTGCCTCGCATCATCTTGAGCCACCCATGCCCCGAGATATTCTCCATTGATACCGGTCGTATTCCCCGACAGAGGACCTCCTGGACAAGGGGCGAATAGAGGACCGAGGGCGCGTTGAGAGCGCGCCAGTATTCCATCCCCGAGGGGAGTGTCGTGCGGTAACCAAACGGGAGTAAAGCAGCAAGCTCGCGGAGCGGCGTGTAGCCGTTCTCTTGTGGGCCCGAGCTTGCAATAAAGATTATCTCCTGACCGGGGCCCAGCTCGGCCCCTCCGACCGGGGCAATTCCTAGAGGCATTACTCCAAACACCGCCCCCGCGACGTCGATTCGCCCTTCAACGATCTTTGTTTTCAACTGCGGGGTCTCCCCCGAGATGTAGACAGAGCCCACTTTCTTGCATCCGGCGACAAATCCATCAAGAAAGCCGTCGAGAAATCCCTCCGAAAATACCCGCTCAGGAGTGCTCGTAGGCAAGTATTGTGAAATCAGCAGAGGGCGCATCCCGCACGATGCGACATCGTTAGTAAGTGCGCTTATGGTTTTAATCGCGATATGGTACCAGAATTGGTATTCTTCCTCTGGCGTTAGGTGCTCGGGACGCGCATCATCAGCGGTACCTAATCCCTCAGTTACGAGCGACACCGCGATCTCCCCTCCCTTTTTCTGCTCGTCCTCAGCGCTGTTTGCGAACAATCTGCCGAGCGGAATCGTAAAAATATTCGCGCTTGCACCAAGCGCCCCATCGAGTACCGATCCATAATCGGAGGCAAATTCGAGGGTCCGCCGCGATGCCTCGATACACCGAAGCTTCACCCGATCGAGTGCGTCATAATTCACCTGATCGACACCCCATGTCCCGCTGCTTCTTCCCTGCCCTTGCTCACCCTCGTTATTCACTGAACCTCCACTTTAGTTTATGTTACCGATCTCGTCTTGCCTCGAAGATACCACCGCACGTTACTTGTTTCAGGAGATGCAAAGGGAGTATAACCGGAAGTGGCGAGAGGGGAAGTGGCGTAGCACTCGTCCTTCCTTTTCTGGCTCGCCCTTTTCCAGCTCGCGCTCTCTTGCATTTTTCCTCCGTAACCGTTCCCGACTCCTTATCTTGCAACCCTTCAATCCGAAAAGACCATGGCAATCGACGCTCCCACCCTTGAGCAAACCCGACGTCAGATGGAGAAACGCCTCGATCGGATCATTCCGACCGCGGAAATTCGGTGGAAGGCGGAGCTGGTCTACGAGATAAACCGGCTCAAAAAGGAGCGCGGTGCTATTATCCTCGGCCATAATTACATGGAGCCCGCGCTTTATCACACGGTGGCGGATGTCGTGGGAGATTCGCTTGAACTCTCCCGCAAAGCGGCGGAAACCGAGGCAGACCCGATTATATTCTGCGGGGTTCGGTTCATGGCGGAGACCGCCAAAATACTCAATCCTTCAAAGACCGTGTTGTTGCCTGCCCGTGAGGCAGGATGTTCCCTTGCGGCGAGTATTACCGCCGCTGATGTGCGTGGATTGCGCGAACGATATCCGGGAGTTCCCGTTGTCGCGTACGTTAATACCTACGCTGATGTCAAGGCAGAGGTGGATATGTGTTGCACATCGGGGAACGCAGCACAAATGGTTCGCACGCTCGAAAGCGATGCTATCATCTTTATCCCGGATGAATACCTGACCAAAAACGTTGCTGCTGAGACTGGAAGAACCGTGATTGAGGCGGGGAGCGACATTCCCCCGGGTGAATCGGTCCTCATCAGCTGGCCGGGGCGCTGCGAAGTTCACGAGCAATTTACCCCCGATGATGTATATCGGGTTCGAGAGCAATTTTCCGATGCCGTCGTGTTAGCCCATCCTGAATGTCGGCCCGAGGTGGTCGATGCCGCTGATTTTGCGGGCTCCACCTCGCGGATGATCTCTTTCGTGCGCTCCTCGAAGAGCCGTCGCTTTGTGCTTTTTACCGAATGTAGCATGGGGGACAACATTGCTGCTGAGGTGCGCGACAAAGAAATGGTGGGGCTTTGCTCGATTCGATGCCCGCACATGAATCAAATAACACTTGAAGATATCGTGCGGGCTCTGCGACAGAACGTTACCGTGATTGAGGTCCCTGAGGATATCCGCGAGAGAGCCAAACAGGCGCTCGACCGGATGATTGCGATTGGTTAGCTCAAGTTGGGAGAGTCCCTCTAACGGCGTTTGTCTAAATTTTATGGTCTCACAACAGCAAGCATCCGATACTATGAAAAGGTGTATCGGGTGGACCTTATTGGGCGACTTTGCGTTTCCTTGGTAACATACCCTTCTTGTCTCACTTATGGCTATCGTGTCCCTTTCCCGCTCGCTCGGCACTCGCTTTCTCGAGCGGATATCGGCGATCGCGGGGCAAGGTAAAAGCACTGCGGGCAATCCTCTCGCTGCTCTGGGGGGTCAGGATGCGGCGATTACCCCCACCTCTCTCAAGGGAGGTGCGCAGATCATGGTCAATTCAATCGATCTACTCGCGGCGGGATTTCAGGCTGTTGATGGCTCGCGATCAGCGCTTATCAGGATCGGTGAGTCGCTGGACGAATTGATACAGCTTGCCGAGACATCGGCCGATCCTCAAACAGGCGGAGAGGAGCGCGAACGTGTTGCATTTGAGTTTCAGCGAAAGGGTAACGAACTTAAACAGCTCGTCGACAGCGCAAAAGATAACAAAACGAACGTTCTTACCCAAAAAGGGCTCGTTGAAATTCTTACCAACATCAGTCTCAAGCCGGATGACCTCGACGGCCTCTCGACTATTCTTGACTCATTCCAAATAACGACAACTGACGGCGATTTTTTCGATCCGACGATAAAAGCAGAGCGCCCCCTCGATATTCCGCGAAATCTTCCTTCGAGTACTGAGGCAGAGGAATACGGTTCCGTACTCGACGGCGCGACAGCCATCGGTTCGCGACGGGGTGCCTACAATATGCTCGCCGACCTGAAGGCGGTTAAAGCAAATCTCGACGCAAATACCGAAGCGATGACCGCTGTCACGAACTATCTTTCGGACGCCCGAACCCTCGTGCGAACGATTGGTCTCACCCTGCTCGACCTCACGAGCCTCGCCGAAGGCGGAGCCTCAGCGGACGAGCTCGCGCTGAGTTTGCAATCTCGTGTCCGCGCCGATGCTCGAGGTGCTCTCGACCAACTCGAATCTCTCGGCCCCCTCGTGAGCCGAGCCGGAACCCTTCTCGCCACCGGGTAAATTCAGTCAAGCCCTCTTTTCATTCTTGACATCCGAAGAGTACCGTTTTTCTGGATAGACAAAGATCGCCTCGTGCCTCATCGTGAGGAAGCGGACTACCGTTACGTCGGTATCTTGCCGTACGCAACCCCTGTTCTCCGGTTTTCTCACCATGGCAATATCCTCCACCTCTCCCCTTTCGCCAATCACCTCCCCGCACCAGATCCGCCATGCGGCAGTTCTCGGTGCCGGTATCATGGGTCGGCAAATAGCTGCCCGCCTTGCGAGCGTTGGGATCTCTGTCCTGTTGCTCGATCTTCCGCAACCAGGTAACAAAAACAAATTCGCAGAGGACGCTCTCGCAAAGCTACCCTCACTGAAGCCTCGCCCCTTTTATCGGGAAAGCGATCTTCGGCGGATTACCCCAGGTAATTATGACGATCACCTCCCTCTGATCAAACAGGCGGATCTCATCATCGAGGTAATCCGGGAGAACATTGAGGAGAAACTCGCCCTTTTTTCCCGCATCGCGCCCTTTGTCCGACCAAATGCATTAATTGCGTCGAACACCAGCAGCATCCCCGTGCGGTTGCTCGCCGCTGGCTTACCGGAGCAACTCCGCGCTCAATTCGTCGGTGGCTTTCACTTCTTTAATCCCGAGCCGCTCGAGCTCCTCGAGCTTATTTTTGCTCCGAACGCGACACGCACGCAGCAGGATGTGGTGAGCCGGTTCGCCTCAGATATACTGGCCAAAGAGATCGTTATCGCGCACGACACTCCTGCCTTTGTCGCAAATCGTATCGGAGTATTCGCTCTCATGCGGGCGATGCAGGAATTCGCCTCAGGCGCTTACACAATTGAGGAGATCGAGCTACTCACCGGACCGCTTATCGGACGCCCTGCATCAGCAACGTTCCGCACCGCTGACAAAGTTGGCCTGGGAACAGTGCTCCACGTGACCAGCGGGCTCCATCAGCACCTTGTGAATGACCCATACCGGGCCGTTTTCGTGCCCCCTGAACCGCTTAAAAAGCTCGTCGAACGGGGCGATCTCGGAGCGGAGAAAGGTCGGGGATTTTCGACAAAAGACAGAGCAACCAACACCATCTGCAATCTCGATCTTCAGACACTCGAGTATCGTCCTCCAAGCGGCACTGGGAATCTCGGAGATCTCTCCGCGATCATAAAACTTCCGACCCCGGCAGCGCGACTTAAGGCGTTACTCGGCCTTGAAGGCCGGGCAGGCGATTTTATTCGGTCCTACTTCCTCGAACTCCTCCACTACTGCGCGATCTGCATCCCCGAGATCACAGACCTACCCGCAGACCTCGACACTGCCCTACGCGCAGGATTTTTATGGGATATCGGTCCCTTTCAGCTTTGGAATGCTCTCGGTTCCGTCGATATCGCTCAGCGAATTACCGCTCGGGGGCTGACCCTTCCCGACTGGATTCGCGAGGCGATTTTCACTCACGGGATGATTCCAACTCTCCCTGACCTCTTCCCCTCCACAGCACCCGCGATTCATACCGCACCTGAATCAGCACTCATAGATCTCGGGGAGGGAGTACTTCACTTCGAGCTTCGCTCAAAAGCGAATACCCTCTCCTTTTCAGTCATCGAGGAGCTTGAACAGGCCCTGGATGTCGTTTCAGGCGATAAGTGGCTCGGGATGGTAATCGGTAATCCCGCAAGTGGATCGTTCTGCGGTGGGGCGAACGTCAAGGAGATCGGTGGCGCCGTTCAGGCAGGACAGCTCTCGGTTGTTGATGACCTGGTGTCCCGTTTTCAACGATTAATGAATCGCATCTACACCTTTCCCAAGCCACTCGCCGGGGCTATCAAAGGGCTCGCGCTCGGCGGTGGTGCCGAGCTCTCTATCGCGCTCCCTCTCATCGTTGCCCATCCCAACAGCTACGTTGGCCTGGTTGAGCTTGGAGTTGGACTTATTCCCGCCGGGGTAGGGTCCACCCACTTTGCCTTCCTTGCTGCGGAGCGAGCCCCAACAAAAGATCTCGCGGGTGTCCTCCCCTTCTTCCGTCAGAACTTTGAGCGAATAGCTATGGGAATGGTCACCAACAACGGCTATGAGGCGATGGATGCAGGATTTTTTGATCGAGGGGGACGAATCATTCCCCGAGCTGATCAGCTTGTAGCTGCCGCGAAATCGCTTGTCGTCGCGCACGCCACAAGCCCCTACCTTCCACGGCCTCCCCGTGGCGATATCTTTGTGCTTGGTGCAGAGGGGCGGGCACCCTTCGAACAACGGCTTGAGGAGATGAAGCGAAGTGGTTTTATCGCCCCCTACGATGCCGTCCTCGCACAGACCCTCCTCTTTGTCATGACTGGAGGTGTTATCTCATCACCTCAGTATGTCTCAGAGCAGTATATGCTTGAGCTTGAGCGAGAGCAGTTTGTATGGCTGCTCACTCAGGAGGGAACTCACAAAAAATTGGGTCGTTTTCTGAAGGGATTGGAGAGTTAAAAAAGATGGGATTGCGCCAGATTTAATCGAATAAACGACGAAATCCGTAATTACTAGACATATTCGATAACGCTTTATGCCTATTCCCTCGACCGGAGAAACACTATGTCTCGAGACGTTTTTATCATCGATGCAGTTCGCACCCCAATTGCAAAGGCGGGCACTCCTAAACGGCGTGGCACCCTCGAAATGGTTCGCCCCGACGATCTTATCGCCATCGCGATTGAGGCGATCCTCGGGCGTACACCGACTCTGCCCCCACCTGCGATAGATGATCTGGTAATCGGATGCGCCTTCCCCGAGGCTGAGCAGGGATTTAATATCGGCAGAATCGCTGCGCTGCGGGCAGGGCTTCCGTTTACGACCACCGGCATGACCGTCAATCGATTTTGTGCCTCTGGGCTTCAGGCGATTATCTCTGCCCACGACGCGATCGCGATGGGTCGGGTCGATGTTGCGATTGCTGGTGGGGTCGAATCGATGACCCGCCTCCCGATGGCGGGAAATCAACCGTTCCTCAACCCCGCGCTCACCGGTTCACACTCAGATACCTACCTCAGTATGGGGATGACCGCAGAGAACGTCGCTCACCAGTTTTCGGTTTCACGCAACGATCAGGATGCCTTTGCCTACGAATCGCACCGTCGCGCAGTGGCAGCTCAGGGGGCAGGCCACTTTGCAGAAGAAATCGCACCTGTCTCGGTTGCACGGGTGATATATGAAGGGGGCAAGGCAGTCGAAAAAACGATCACGCTCACCGCTGACGAGGGGCCACGTCCTGATACCTCGACGGAATCACTTGCCCGTCTCAAACCTGCATTCACCGCAACGGGAAGCGTCACCGCCGGAAACGCATCGCAGATATCTGATGGTGCCGCAGCGGTGCTCCTTGCGAGCGCGGAGGCGGTCGCCACTCACCACCTCACACCCCGAGCGCGCATTGCGAGCTTTGCGACCACCGGTAACAATCCCGCTATTATGGGAGTGGCGCCGATTGATGCGATCCCCAAAGCACTTGCACGCGCGGGTCTTACCCGAGATTCGCTCGACATTATCGAGATCAATGAAGCGTTTGCATCCCAGTGTCTCGCCATAATCAAGACCCTTGAACTCGATCCCGCAAAGGTCAATGTCAATGGCGGCGCGATCGCGCTCGGTCATCCCCTCGGCTGCACCGGTGCCCGAATATTTGCCACCGCTCTCAACGAAGCAACCCGCCGAGGATCAACCTATTTTGGTGTTGGTATGTGCGTCGGCGGTGGTCAGGGGGCATTTGCCGTAGCAGAACGACTCTCCTGAGACCAGAGCCTGTTGCAGAAACAACGGGAGCCCATGGCGGTGGGGATGTCTCTCCTTATTTTCAGGGCTCGGAAGCTCTCTCTCCGTCCACCGTCATTTCCTTCAACAACCTGAGTACCGGTGCATCGGTTGAAAGAACCAGCTGAGTATCACTCGTC
This sequence comes from Pseudomonadota bacterium, assembly GCA_900299205.1. GTDB lineage: Bacteria > Bdellovibrionota_C > UBA2361 > UBA2361 > OMIW01 > OMIW01. The sequence continues at coordinate 3,159 of OMIW01000160.1, read as the reverse complement.
AAAATCCGGGGATAGAGTTGGAGCGTTCTGAGGAATTGATAAAACTCCGCTGTTTGCGGATCCTGGTTGTATGAGCGCGCATAAATCTCCGATGCCTTTGCATCAGCCTCCCCCCGGATCTGCTGCACTTTCCGATACGCTCCCGACCGTATCTCTTGCAGGTCCATCTCCTTACGACCAGCTATTTTAGCTGCCTCTCCCTCTCCCTCTGATCGAAACCGCTGCGCTATCTGTAGTCTTTCGCTGATCATCCGCTGATAAATGCGGTCCAGAACGTCAGGGTTGTAGTTTACCCGATTCAATCGAAGATCAAGAAGCTCGATCCCAAACTCTTTGAGCTTCCCCAATGATGCAGCCTTAATCTCCCCCTCGACAACCTGCCGACCCGCAGCAATCGGGCGTAACGAACCGATTGAGCCGGTTTTGTCAGCCGCCTGAAGAGATACATCCGTCTGAGGAACCCGATCCTTGTCGCTCCTGACAATCTCGATAAGTTGATGGCGAGCAACAGCATTTCTTATCTCACTGCCGAGAATATCCTCGAGGCGCGATTGGGCACTTCGCTCATCTCGTATGCGCACAAAATACCGCATCGGGTCCTCAATCCGCCATCGGGCGAATGCATCTACATAAATATAGGTTTTATCCTTGGTGGGTATCCCCACCGGGGCACCATCCCATTCGAGAAATCGCTTATCAAGTCGATTTACCGCTTGGATGAATGGTATCTTAAAGTGGAGCCCTGGTTCAGAGATTGGTGATCCCACCGGCTTTCCAAACTGAGTGATAATAACTTGATCCGTTTCATTAACCGTGAAGAGCGTGTTTGCGAGCACGATCAGAAGAAGCCCCGCCAGCCCCCCCAAAAAAGTACCAAAAATATTCTTCATCGTCGTTCCTCCTCTTCCCGCGCCCCGACCTCCCGACGAGGGCCTGACCCCCGAAGCACATTCAGAAGCGGAATCCACTGCCTCAGGTTTTCATCAACTATTACCTTACCCTTTAGCTGTGGCATTATCTCAGCCATAGTCTCTAGATAAAGCCGCGCCCGGGTAATCGCTGGGGCCTTGATGTATTCCGCGAGGAGAGCGTTAAACGATGCAACATCTCCCTCCGCCTCATTCACCCGCTTGAAGCGATAACCCTCCGCAGCCTGAATAGCCGATTCAGCCTCACCCTTCGCGCGTGGAACCGACTGGTTATAATCCCCGTGAGCAAGGTTTATCATCCGCTCGCGATCTTGTTGTGCCTTATTTACCTCGTTAAACGATGCTTGGACGGGTTGGGGTGGATTGACGTTTTTCAACTGAACCTGATCGACCACAATGCCGAGCTGGTACATCTTGGTAAGCTGTTGCAGTCGCGCCAGCGCCGCTATCTCGATTTCCTGTCGACCGATCGTAATTACTTCATCTACAGTCCGATCACCGACTACTTCCCGCATCGCCGCCTCTGAGAGATCGCGGAGTGTCTGGGTCGGGCTTCTTACATCAAACAGGTACTTTTTGGGCTCATTAATCCGATACTGCACCACCCATTCAACCAGCGCCGAATTCAAGTCTCCCGTCACCATCGCCTTTTCTCGCTCTGGATCGGTACCTCCTTGATTCGGATTGGTATACTGAGGCGTAACAAAGCCGAATTCAACTTTGAGTTGCCGCTTCGTAGGAAGGATACTTACTTGGTCAATCCCGAAGGGAAGTTTAAAATGAAGCCCCGGCTGCACCGTGTCTGTGTACCTTCCAAACCGGAGCACGACCCCCTCAGATTCGGCGGGAATCGTATAAAAGCTGCTCCACCCAAGGGCGAGCACCAGAAGGAGTATCCCTCCTGGAAGGAATGATCGCAGTTTCGTACCCTCCGTCGGCTTCTTGGGAGGGGGGACGATAATGCCAAGTTCCTTGAGGAAATCCCTGTCAGTCATGATAACGAATGCCTCGGTGCACGGAGTTAAAAGGGTGAATAATATTAGGGTTAGGGATAAAACACTTTAGACGGAACTGTACGGGAACCTTATCAGTTTCGAAGGATCCCCTACCTATCATCAGTGGGAGAGACATTCGATTCAACCACAAAATTTCCGAATTCCGTCTTAAACGGAATGACAACGACTGGTCCTCTTGCAAACTGTTCTATCTCAATGCCACGGCCGAAAATCATGATTGGTATCGCCATATCAAACAAGAGGCCCCGTTCCGACATTTCTGACTTGGCGACACCAGCAATCACGTTTGTTAGTTCGCCGACCGCATCAAGGGTGTTGTCATCAATAGTGGTCACATCCTGCATAAACATGCGGCTGCAGACACCAAGGATGCACGGCTCATCGAAACTAATTGCCATGCTCCCCCTGATGTTTGGACCCTCCATCCCGATAACTCCCGTGGCTGGACCGTAGGTCTTGCGGTCGGATTTCAGGTATGGCCTACCGGGGGTTGATGGCGTCAACGCCATCGTATCCATCGTGCTCATTACTGCATTGATAAACGGGTTAATATACTCAGCCTTCATACAGTCAATCACCAAGAAATGTCGAATCAAGCAGACCGTCAGCGTCCTGCGAGGCTATCATCAGGAGGGTGAACAATGCTTTAAACCACTAAAAGTTATCGCCTCACATCCTACCGAAGGGAGGGTAGTGGTTGCAACATCTTAAGTAATATCAGAACGATATTCTCGAATATCGCGGCACAAGCCCGAATCTGCAACGGGATCCCAAACTACCATCTGGTCACCTGATGCGCTGATGCCTGGGGTTGAGATGCTGATCCAGCGCCCAACTCTTCTGAGGCATCCCGCAGAGCGAGCTAATTTTGAAACGAGGCCCCCCCTACTCCTCCCTCAGCTCTTCAACGCTCAATAGAGGCAGTAACTCCTCAGGAGTCCCATCCCTGATGACCTGCCCTCCGGCCAGCTCTATTATCCTATCCATCCGCCCAAGCGTCTCGAGGCGATGCGCTATCGTTATTATCGTTCTGTCAGCGAGGGCGGAGCGGAGGACTGATTGGATAATCGCATCGGTTATCGAGTCAACCCCACTCGTTGGTTCATCCATAATGACGAAGGGACAGTTCGCAACCATAACCCGAGCAAGACAAATAAGCTGACGTTCGCCAAGAGAGAGGTTCGCGCCCCCCTCACTAACACGGAATGCAAGAT
>OMIW01000159.1 GCA_900299205.1 Pseudomonadota bacterium | reverse complement strand
TTACACTTCCCTCAGTACATCACAGAAACTTACTCTACTGTGACTTCTACCCATATTCGATTGTATCTGCCTCAACACATCCTCTCAGCTCTTACCTCGCTTCCAAGCTTTGTTCTTGGATTCACTCAGTTTTTCGCTTCGTTTACCGTGCTTCGGTGAGGTGAGACTCTACAGAAGGCGGGGGGGTGCGTCAAGGGTTCCAGTCGAATTTTTTTCAAAAAATCCAGAACTTTCTTAAATGCTTACCAAACGACGTCTCTGCGTCCTTCCCATTCGAGGTGTCGGGCTTGAAGCAAACCGCTCGGCCTTAAGCCCCGCAAGAGGGAGGGGTGAAGGGTTCAAAGTCCCCTCGTTAGTCGTTCTCCGCTAAATGGCGGTGCGAATGCAGCCTAAAGAAGCGCCTTGCCCCTCTGATCCCTGACGACATCGAGGCATCAGGAGAAGGTTCGAAATCCCTCTATCAGGCCCGGACAGGACCTGAATACCCCAAGGACTATCGAATCAATGGACGCACGAATACCTCTCGTTCCCGTCCAGGTTTTCCTCCCCGTCGAACAAGGAGCTGTATGGGTTTATCCGCAGGGCTGTTTTGTTTGATAATTTCGTCAACCTGCGCCTTGTCCTCAACGGTCTGGCCATTGATTTTTACTATCAAATCGGCTCCGTTCGGGTCGCGAATCACTCCGCGCAGGAAGATGTCGCCGACACGCCGCTCGATTGCGACAAGCCCCGCTTCATCCGCCGGCCCTCCTCCCTGAGTCCTAAACACCATCGGTCCCTGATTGGTATCCACCAGTGCCCAGCCCAAGAAGGGACGAGCTATCTTTCCCGTGCGGATAAGTTCTGGCAATACTTTGCGGATACCATCTATCGGAATCGCAAAGCCAATACCCCGCTGAATCTCCTGATTGGCTCAGAATGGCGGTATTAATTCCGACCAATCTTCCATCGGAATCAAGAAGTGGCCCTCCAGAGTTTCCAGGATTAATCGCCGCGTCAGTCTGAATGAGACCCCGCAGGATACTTCCGCTCGGGCTTTTTACCGTCCTGTCGAGACTCGATACAATCCCTTGCGTCAAGGTGCGGCTCAAACCGAAAGGATTCCCGATGGCAAGCACACGTTGGCCGATCTCAACATTCGATGAATCCCCAAAGGTGACTGCAGTGAGCGATGGTGGGGGATCTACGATCTGAATTACCCCAATATCGGTCTCAGGATCGGTCCCTACGAGACTTGCCTTGTAATTCTTCCCATCGGCAAGGGTCACCTCGATCCGATGCGCGTTCCCTATGACATGATTGTTCGTCAAAATTATTCCGCGACGCGCATCAACGATAACACCGGAACCAGTACCCTCTCGTGGCTGATACTCCATCAGAAATTCAAAAGGATCGTATTCCAGGGTGATGGTGGTAACAAAGACCACTGCCTCGTTCACCTGACGATAAACATCGATAGTCCGCTGCTCCTCACCTGAACGCGAAGCACGCTCAACCGAATCTCGGGCTCTCACCGGCTCACCACGCAGGATCACTGAAGCGATGAAAAGGACGGCCGAAAAACAAAGCGCGATGAAAGGAAGGAAAGGTTTCAAAATCGAACGTATCGGTCGGCCCATAATGGTCTTTCCCTGCAACAAAAATTGCTTTGCGAGAATCGCAATCTCAGGTGCTACTCGATATCAGTCATCGACGAGGACCGTTTGAGCAACATGACTAATCCGCTCAACTCGCGTTACCCCTGGCAACATTTCCAACGCCCGACGAACTTTGTCGAGTTGTCTCGCGTCGACTATCGAGAGCTCAAAGGTATTTATCGCCTTGCCTGCCGATGTGGTTCGACACTGAGCACTCATGATGTTCGCTCCGTGAGAGGTTATTGCCTGACTCAATGAGGCAAGGAGGCCAAGGGCATCTCGCGAATGAACCGTAATCCTGACCTTACGAGCTGATTGAACTTCACCATCCCACCGAACTTCGACGCACCGCAACGGATCCATACCGTGCACCTGGGCACAATCAGCATCGTGAACGGTCACTCCTCGACCCCGGGTGATGAATCCGATGATTCTATCCCCAGGCAAAGGTTCACAACATCGAGCAAAACGAACCACAACGTCATCAAGCCCTCCGACTTTAACCCCCACCCGCGAACGAGATTCTCGGGCTGCACGCTCAAATATGCGCTTGAGCGGCGAAGGCTCGCTCACCACCTCCTCGACGAGACCTTCTCCCTCTGGGAGGAACTTGGCCAGTACTTTTCCGATCGGAAGTTTCCCGTACCCGATCTCTGCGTACAGATCTCCTTCAGAGCGAAGTCCCAAGGAATGGGCGACTTCCGCAACCTTTCCCTCTTTTTCCAACTTGCGAAGATTCAGTTTAACCTTGCGGAGATCCTTGGTGAGTGTTTCGAGACCAAACGCGAGGCTCCTCGAGCGCTCTTCCAGCTTGATGAAAGCCCGAATCCGCTGCTTTGCCTTCGCCGACTGCACGAATCGGAGCCAATCTTTGCTGGGTACGTGATTTTTGGAGGTTAGAATCTCAACAGAGTCACCGCTCTGAAGATGATAATCAAGAGGCACTATCTGGCCGTTGATCTTGGCTCCAACAGTACGGTGCCCAATGTCCGTGTGCACCGCATATGCGAAGTCAACAGGGGTTGAGCGCGCCGCAAGACGAATCGGATCCCCCTTGGGCGTGAAGACGAACACGTCCTCCGGGAAGAGCTCTCCTTTTACCGATTGAATGAATTCATCTGGATTTTTCAGATATTGCTGACTATCGACAAGGTCTTTTACCCACCGAAGATCAAAACCGCTGGGGCCGTTCTGTCCCGCCGGCACACTCCCTTCCTTGTAGCGCCAGTGGGCTGCGATTCCCTCTTCGGCGACCCGGTGCATCTCATGGGTTCGAATCTGAATTTCAATTCGATGTCCAGCCGGCCCGATGAGGGTCGTATGGAGGGACTGGTACATATTAGGCTTCGGCATCGCGATGTAGTCCTTGAACCGATCTGGGACCGGAGGCCACTTCGAATGCACTATTCCGAGAGTCTCGTAACACGCACGAACAGTGCCCACGAGAACCCTAAAACCGAGCAGGTCATGGACCTCATCAAACGCAAGATTGCTCCGCTCCATTTTTTGCCAAACGGAGTAGAGGTGCTTAGCACGCCCACTCACCTGCCCGGACACTCCGTTCTCGTCGAGAGCCGAAACGATAGCCTTGGACGCCTCCTTTATGTAAACGGAGCGGTCTTCGGCTGTTTTTCCGAGATTCTCGCGGAGCAGGTGGTATATTTCGGGGCGCAGGAAGAGAAGACTCGCATCCTCGAGCTCTGATTTCAGCCAATAAATACCGAGCCGATTAGCGAGCGGTGCGTATATGTCGAGGGTTTCCTGCGCGATCCTTCGACGCTTTTCCTCTGAAAGATGATGAAGGGTCCTCATGTTGTGGAGCCGATCACACAACTTGACGAGCAAGACCCGAATATCTCGGGACATCGCGAGCAACATCTTGCGAAAACTCTCCGCCTGACGCTCCTCCTTTGATTCAAATTCAATTCGGGTCAATTTGGTGACCCCATCGACGATTTCAGCAACGTCGGTCCCAAAGCGGTTTGCAAGCTCCGACTTCTCAACCGCCGAATCCTCAATGGTGTCGTGGAGAAGCGCTGCAGTAATCGAGGGGAGATCTAGCTTTAGCTGAGCGGCGAGCAGAGCCGTTTCGACCAGGTGATTAAAATAGGGCTCACCTGATGCACGAACCTGGCCCCGATGCTGGTCCTCCGCAAAGGCGTAAGCTCGCTCGACCAGCGAAAGATCCGAGAGGGGGTAGTAAAGTTTGATAGCGGAGCGAATAGCATCCAGATACATGTTGGGAACCAATGAACGCACTGACCCTCGCCCAAAACGGGGGATCTTGACGCGACTTCCGATGGCACCGCAGTACAGAAAAAACGAGATAAAAGGGGGGCGGATGCAAAACGGGTCTGCGTTACGCGGTATCTTGACCACGCAACGCTCGCCACGCTCCAACATTCACGAACTAATCGTCAAAATCCCCCTCGCCCCTATCCTCATCACTACGGCCCGATCCATTAAGAGCCACGACACCCCCACTCTCTTGCGAGGCGGTTTTTGTTTCACCGAAAAGCTGGGGGAGAGCCTCCTCTGCGTCATCGCCCTCGTCCTCTTCGAGACGGGGGGCCTTGAGCGCACCGGCCTGAAACGGAATCACCGTCGTGTTCATAAGAGGGGTCATTTCCGCCTGTTTTTGCCGCTCCCGCTCCTCCTCCGCAAGCTGCTCGCGATATTCGACCTCCTCTTCGGGGGTCAAAAAACGAACGAGCCCGTCCGCGATTTCGCGCAGCGCAACCACCACCGGTTTGTTACCTCGACCTTCTTTAGTCAAGGCTCCAGAGCCTCGACGGATCTGTTTCGTTCGAAGTGAGGCAAGGCGCACCAGCGCAAAACGGTTATTTTCCCTTTCGAGGCAATCCTCAACAGTAATTCGAGCCATGACTTTATTACTCCCTTTCCCTCAAAATCTCCGATAACTCGCCCTCATGAAGCGGTTACCCCCTCAGAGACGGCTTTCTGATGCATCTCTCAAGAGTTTCGACCATAGAGGCGGAGGATACCACTTTTGTCTCAGGGGGAACACCCCCCCTGAGAATCCTCTGTACCCTCGGGGACCTACGCCTCCTGTATCCCGCGCCACGGATTTTTAAGGTAGCCGTCGAACACGACGACGCGAGGGAGTGCGCCATTCCGTTTCTGATTCTCCCTCTCCTTCTCGACCCATCGCCTCGAATCCTCCGGGTGCACTCTCCTCACGTCGACAGGCGGCCCGCGCATACCCAGGACGACCTGAGCGTCCCTGTAGCTTCACCCAGGGGCCCATCTGCTCCTCGATGAGTATCTCATCTCCTTCGTCAAGGTTCGCCAAGACTGGAGCCAACTCGCTCGGTCGGCTCCGTACCACTACCGACCTCTCAAGCTCGCATCGTTGGGGGGTTCGAAATCTCTCAACAGGATGCCCCGGATGGTCATCAAATTCGTCGAAGAAGTCGGGACGGCCGGTTACCCCTTCCTTCAAAGGCGAGATATTACCTCCTGGTCCCGAACTCTCTCGGTTCCAAACCGATGGCAGCCGAGCCACATCCCCTTCACCGCGCGTACGGGACCGCGGGTCAACCTCAGGTCTTGCCCGTAAGACGCGAACGGATTGAGGCTCGAACGGAATATCCATGTTCAAGGACTCAGCCTCTGAAGTTTTCTTTCTTGGTGCTTCGATAGGCTTCGCCAGCTCGCGCTTCGGAGGCTCACCCATCGAGACTACTTGCTCGAGGTTTGCCCCCTCGTTAGGAATCGCATTTTCCGACCGTGAATGAGGCTGCACCAGCTCCTCCATCGCATCGTGCAACACCTCAAGAGCCGTCAGCGAGACTAGCTCTCCGCCCCGAATCTCCAAGGGAACCGAGGGAAGCGGAGGCTCTATGAACGCCGGCTTCGCAAGCTCAATTTGGCGATGTCGAAGCGGTACAAACAAGATTAATACGGCAACACCGACCAACAGAAAGAATGGTGTAAGCCCAATAGCAGCTCGACGAATTGTGCGCCAACGGGTGCCTTTTTCGCGGGCGGCTCCCGCCACGATGCCTTTGTTGGAAACTCTGCCTTTCGTATCTGCTCGAGATGAGTCTTTATTTTCCGTCGGTGACCCTCGGTCGCTATCCGTGACTTTCGGCATGTCGACACAATCTGCCTGTTCTCCCTGCTCTGCGGCTTCTGACGATACGGCTTCGTCGGGAAACCATCGGCGACACGCCGCAAGGACCTCGCGTCGTTCGACTCCCCAGTCCCCGATATCGGTGACGCTCCCCGAATCTTCATCGGCAAGAGCCCTATCGAAGGAGGTTCGTAATAAGGAGGGTGACATCGCTCCCCGCTCGAGCTGAGCCCGTACCCACCAAACCCGGCTTATAGGAGTCCGAAGCCCCTCCTCTTCACAGCCTCGAGCAATCGCAGCCCAATCCCCTCGCACAGCAAGCGGAGCGTAGGGACTTTGGAGTGGTGGCGAGGGTGGCTCCGAAGGGGCGGGAGTCTCCTCTTCCCGAGAATGAGGAATACTCAGCGATTCGGGGGAGGTGGCAAGCAGCTCATCAAGGCCAAGGTCGAGTGGTTGATCGGAAGGCCGGCTTTCGAGGCCTGCCAATTCGTTACTCTTCGGACGCGAACTTCCGCGTTTCGAGAGTTTCTGATTACGTCGCATCCCCATCCCGAAACCGATCCTCTCCTCACACCACCCACCAAACTGGAAGCCAAACGGGTGAAACTGGGCTCAACCCACCGACACTCCGCAGCATTTACCGCCGAACCTCTGGCATTGATTATGATTCGACAGTAACCTAGTGAAACATTAGTGGTATAGTAGCGCGCCCGACAACTCCCCATCATAACGGGATTCTGGGATGCTGCAAAAGGCGCTTCAGCCTCGCCTCCCCCCAGACCTCGGCCTGGCGATGAGTAAGATATTGTTTTTTCCGGTATCTGTTCTCCTGCTTACTTTAGCTGGCTGTATCTCTGCTCGGATACCCCTTCTTCGCGAGCCAATCAAGAATCAGATTCCTCTCGAGGTCGCAAATGATCTGCCACCCATAGCGGTACGGGGAATTTCGCCAAATCAGCGGGTGGGAACCCTCTTCGCTCTCCTCGTAATCCCGGTCGGTTCGGTCGTTATTTCTCATCCTGAGGAGACACTTCACGATGCGATCACCCGGGGTATCCTCATGCACCATCAGGCTGCATCCCTCCCGCCTCTCACTATCATGATTCAGAACCTCTCCATTTCAGCCTTTGATCTTCTCCTGTCGAGAAGGATTTCGTGTAGACTCTCCGCGGTTGTCTACCCTGACTCATATCGCTCCCAAGAGCCATCGCGGCCGCTGCTGGTAACGACTGAACTGTCTCGATTCCGCTCTCTCGCATTCTCACCGCAGGTCGCGGCGGTAAGCAACGAGTGTTTTGCCGCATTCGGAGAAGAGATATCCGCTCGGATTATCGCCCGCTTCGCCATGTGACTCCCAACAGCCAAACGGGCACCCTGGGTCGCCCCGTGAAGAGTATCGTGATCGTATTGTCGCTGCTCCGAGTTCAAAAGGTGCAACAAATTGAACCCCCGTTCATTTTCCTCTCGAGAGGAACAGATCGGACACTCCTCAGAGAATTTACTGACCGCCGACCCAAATTGGCTCGCATGTCTGAAAAATATCCCCGCATGACCAGCTTCGTGCTCAAGCACATGCAAGAGATATCGTGACCACTCGATGCGTTCCTCAGCGGTTGGTGCTTGCTCCGGGCACCATCGAGGCAGCGTCAAGACAACTGAGCTTTGGAACCCAATCGTCCTGTCCGTAGTTGCATGACGACTAGTTTGTTTTCTACCCCAGCGGATGCTCCACGAGAGCAACGCATCCCGGCGAATTCCGTCCTCATCAATCGGACCGATTCTGCGCATAAGTTGGGGAATCTCCGCGAGGGTTATGGCGTTAATTTCGTAGAATCCAATTGCAACACCCGCACGCCGAAATAGTTGAATTTGGGGCGGGGGGGAGACACACGAATCTCCCAAGAATACCTTGAGTGGAAGAACGACTTTAGGTTGCCCCAGACTCGAAACAATTGGGCAGAGGATTGAGAATCCTCCGGCGATAAGGGCAAGACACCGCCAAACGGTTTTCACGGAGACTGCCTCAGAAGCCCGTTCACCTTTGATAAGCTGAGCCATTCGATATTCGATTAAGGGGCGTCTCTCTACGATCCCAACTTTATCGTGGTCCCAGGCCCCTCATCTACTGAACGATATATTCAGTGAACACCACGTTCGTTACCGGCCCTTCACCATCGCCAGCGACCTCGTTGATCGCCTCTATCAGCTCTCCTTTAATGACGTCTCTTTGGCTTGTTGCTCGAGCCTCGTCTATCGTTTTTGAGCTGAGCACCCGTATTATCACATCACGAATGAGTGGTTCCCTCGATTGGAGAATCCCCTCTAGCTTGCCAGCTCCTTTGTCCCCCCCTCCTCCCGAACCACCGCTTCCGTGTCCACCGCTCCCTAGAAGCTCCTCCTGCAGTTTTTTCGCCCGATCAAGATCGTACTCCAACCAAATCGTCACCTTGAGGTAACTTCCACTCTCGGCGAGATTCACGATGAAAGGTGGATCAAGAGGGGCAAGGACAAGATTCGCTGGGGCTTCTTCTATGTGTTCGTCCTCTCCTCCCTTGGGGTCCTGCGATTTACCGAGGATTAAAAATGCCCCTGCGCCTCCTCCGCCAAGGAGAAGGAGGAGGAGAAGAAAAGTGACAATTTTCTTCTTTCCCGATTTTTTGCCCCCTCCCCCTTCCGC
>OMIW01000158.1 GCA_900299205.1 Pseudomonadota bacterium | reverse complement strand
GGCGTTGATTGAGCGATAAATCCATAAATATGACCGCCCAACCTTTCCATTTCTTGAGGATTATGGCAACCTTTCCACCGTTGATGCGCGCCCTTAGCTCAGCTGGATAGAGCGTTTGGCTTCGAACCAAAAGGCCGGGAGTTCGAATCTCTCAGGGCGCGTTTTTTCCTCAGTAACACCCGTCCACAGGGTCTTTACCACAGGGTCTTTACCACTGAGGCGCATATCTGACCAAGGCCCAAAGCAGAGCGGGTCTTTCTCATTTTCTCACCCCTTCCTTCGTAGTCCCCCTGAAGAGAGCTCCTCGAGTCATTTTCTCCTTCTTCGGAGACCGATACCCCAAAATTCTCTCAAGTCAATCGATTTTCCTGTCGAGGGAGTTGTTGAGTCTGACCGACATTGAGACGTCGCGAATTAGTCGGCGTGCGGAGGGGAGAGGGTAACTCGGTGAGGAGTTGTATGGGGTACCGAGAAAACGATTATTACACACTAGCGCGTCTCTATTCGACCGATGAGGAGGAAGCTCCGGTTCCGGACAGCCCGGAGCGAGAGCTACTGAGGGCGTTCCTTCGCGCCACCCTTACCGATCTTATCTCAGGGGGGGAGCACGCGGAGAAAGCTCGCGTTTATATTGAGGCCACCGGAGAGTCTCACCCCCTGGCATTCGACAGTCTTTGCAATTTACTCGATCTCGATCCCGGCATGGTCCGGCGCCTCGCGGGTGTCGTAGGGCCAAAGCCTGGCTCTGACTGGTGATGTTCAATTTTCAAGCCATTCCCACATCCCGTCCTTCAGGCGCAGGCTTCTTCAACAGTCGAGATACTCCCTATCCAAGTACGCTCGTCAGCCGCCTGTCGACGATGGGGCCCAACATTTCTCTGACATCCGGCCTATCGACCTCGGCGAGAACCTCTCCGACAAATGCGTGGAGAAGAAGGGTTCGAGCCGCTGCCGAGGGAATGCCCCGTGACCGAAGGTAGAAAAGAGCAGCTTCATCGATCTGCCCGACCGTTGCCCCGTGAGAGCATTTCACATCATCAGCCCAAATTTTTAGCTGGGGCCGGGTGTTGATGGTGGCATCACGACCGAGCAATATCCCTTTGCTTGACTGGAATGCATTCGTTTTCTGAGCACCCTCTTGCACGATAATCGTTCCTGAGAAAGACCCGCGAGAATGGCCGCTATGGATGCTTTTGAACAGTTGACGACTTTCGCCGTGTGGTGCCGCATGCTCCATCACCACAACGGTGTCGATATGCTGATCCTCGGTTCCCAGCGAGAGCCCAGCGACCTTCACGGTGGCACCTGGTCCCGCAAGGGTGGGTACAATCTCCGTACGGACCGTCTGCGGAGTGGTGCTTAAAAAGAATGATCGAAACACTGAATCTCGGTCAGCGCGCACAAACACCGATGATGCGGATTGGAGGGTCGCCTCTCCTTCGAGAAGCCGGGTGTACGAGCAGTGAGCTCCCGGTGCAAGGAATATCTCGGTCACGGCGGGGCCGCACCAGGCATTTTCTCCCTCGCTGACCACAACCTCAACGACCGATATTGAGGCGCCCTCATCAACGGTTATGAGCGTGCGAGGGGTATGAAGACGCGACCCTCCACTGTGGTGCACGATCTGAATCGTCTCAGAGAGGGTGGACTGACGCGGAGCGTGAATTGCTATACCGCTTTGAAAAAATGCGGTACTCAGAGCGACCAGCGGATTGGTGCTTTTGTCAGAGAGGCTGCCGAAATTTCGAGTAATGCCCGCCTCATCATCCCCCGAGCCATTCGAAAGAGAGCAGACCTGTATCGATGCCTGTCGCAATGATTCTGACACCTCGACGTTCTTTCCCGAGCCATCGTCATTACCAGAGGCGATGACGGAATGAGAAAGCAGCGGAATGCCACGCGAGGTAAGACGCGCGGGCACCGCAGAACTACCATTGTTGCCCATCCCATTTGCGGGTTCACCGTTCCTTTCTTTGACGGCATCTCCGAGAGCTTCCAAAAAAGGTGCGAGGTCGGTGTAGCCCCACTCCTCTCGATCAAACGACAGGGTCGGGAGTCGTTCAGCCGCTGCCGTCCGCACCGCTTTGAGTGGTCCTCTGTGGGAGGACGTACGTTCGGTGAGGTGAGCGATGATTGGAGAAATATCAGCTGAAATGGTACCCATATCGGCATTCCGAAAACAGAGGAAGGGACGTGCAACCGAGAAAGCAAAGTGGCTATCTGACTTCTTCTCGGAGCCATTCGTACCCTCGCTCCTCGACCTCAAGAGCGAGCGTCTTATCACCTGAGCGAACGATGCGCCCATCAATCATGATGTGCACGACGTCCGGCACGATGTACTCAAGAAGTCGTTGGTAATGGGTGATAACGAGGAACGATTTATCTGGGTCACTCTTTCTGACGGCATTTACCCCCTCTGCGACCGCGCGAAGTGCATCGATATCGAGCCCTGAGTCCGTCTCATCAAGGACTGCCAGATGGGGATTGAGGAGTGCAAGCTGAAGGATTTCGAGCCGCTTTTTTTCTCCTCCAGAAAAACCTTCATTAACGCACCGCTTGAGTAGCTCCTTGTCGAGATGTATCGCTTCGGCCTTTTCCGCGAGGAGGGCCGAGAAATCCCGAACTCCTATCGCTTCCTCACCTCGGTACGCGCGGATCGAATTGAGCGCGGTGCGGAGGAAGTAGGTGGTGAGCACGCCGGGAAGCTCTACTGGGTACTGAAACGCGAGGAAAATACCCTCGCCAGCGCGTTCATCGGGCTCAAGAGCGGTGATATCCTTTGCGCGGAACTCCATCGAGCCCGAGGTAACCTCGTACCCACTGTGCCCCGCGATGACATTCGCGAGAGTGCTCTTTCCTGAGCCGTTGAGCCCCATGATCGCGTGCACTTCACCTGGTCTGATCGAGAGCGAGAGTCCCTTAAGGATCTCCTTGTCGCCAACCGATGCACAGAGGTCACGAATCGTTAACATACGTTCTCCCAATAGATGAAATGCTTCATTGAGCGTATTCGTTGCCGAATTAACTCTCACTACCTTAGCCGCTAACCTACGCTTCCCTCGAGACTTACCGCCAGGAGCTGGCGGGCTTCAATCGCGAACTCCATCGGAAGCTCCTGAAGAATCTCTTTGCAGAAGCCGTGTACAATCATCGAGACCGCATCCTCTGCGGATATGCCTCGTTGCTTGCAGTAGAAGAGCTGATCCTCACCGATCTTGGAGGTCGTCGCTTCATGCTCGATCTTTGCCGTTGGGTTCTTCGACTCGATGTAGGGGAAGGTGTGCGCCCCACAGGTGTCGCCAATCAGGAGCGAGTCACACTGGGAGAAATTACGAGCATTTTCGGCCCCTTTTTGCATTCGGACGAGACCTCGGTACGCATTCTGACCTTTGCCCGCAGAGATCCCCTTTGACACTATGGTGCTCTTGGTGTTTTTTCCGATGTGGATCATCTTTGTGCCAGTGTCTGCCTGCTGGCATTTGTTTGTGACCGCCACCGAGTAGAATTCCCCGACCGAATTATCCCCTTTGAGGATGCAGCTCGGATACTTCCAGGTGATCGAGGATCCGGTTTCAACCTGGGTCCATGAAATTCGTGAGCGAGCACCGAGACAGATGCCCCGTTTCGTCACGAAATTATAGATACCACCTTTACCGTTTTCGTCTCCAGGATACCAGTTCTGGACGGTCGAATACTTGATAGTCGCATCTTCGAGCGCTACCAGCTCAACCACGGCGGCATGGAGTTGATTCTCATCCCGTTGCGGAGCTGTGCACCCCTCAAGATAACTCACCGAACTACCTCTGTCGGCGATAATCAGGGTCCGTTCGAATTGCCCCGACCGTTGTTGGTTGATGCGGAAGTAGGTTGAGAGCTCTAGCGGGCAGGTCACCCCGGGAGGGATATAGACAAATGACCCGTCACTAAACATCGCCGAGTTGAGAGTCGCAAAGTAGTTGTCATTATAGGGAACGACGCTCCCAAGGTACTTCTGGACTAACTCGGGATATCGATGGACAGCCTCAGAGAATGAGCAAAAAAGGACACCCGCCTTCGCGAGCGTATCCTGGAAGGTCGTCGCGATCGATACGCTATCAAAAACCGCGTCCACCGCGACCCCGGCAAGTCGGCTCTGCTCGTGAAGGGGTATTCCCAATTTTTCGTAGGTTGCCAAAATCTCCTTCGGCACCTCGTCGATACTTTGATACTTCGCGCCGGTCTTTGGCGCAGCGTAGCAGATGACGTTGTCGTAATCGATCGGTGGGTAGTGGACGAAGGCCCACTGAGGTTCAATCATCTCCTGCCAACGCCTCAGCGCCCGCAGCCGCCATTCCAGCATGAATGGGGGCTCTTCTTTTTTTGCGGAGATAAAACGGACGACCTCTTCGTTTACCCCAGGAGGAGCGGTCTCTTGCTCTATCGCAGTAACAAACCCGTACTGATAATCCCGATCAGTAACGCGTGAGATGGCATCTGGTTCGGAGGTCATGATACGGTTTTCCGAAAGTTGTGGGGCGCGCTCAAGCGGGCTCATCAGGGTGACGGTTCGTCGAAACGATACCGATGGATAGGTACCTTTTAATAGGTACCTTTTAATTGTCTCCGTCATCCCGGGGTCGGCCCCACCGTTCTGGTAAATGCGCGTGAAAGGTACTATACTTGAAGAGAAAATTCAAGATTCTGACCGCGATAAAAAGAGGGTCTAATCTATGCATGTGACGCTGTGGGGCGAGTACGGCATCCATTGTTGCACCTTTTTGTCGGAGCTATATCCGAGTCGCTGCTCTGCTGCCCACATAGCTGAGGCGCTCGGTATCGAGCTGGCTTACACACATCAGATATTGCACCGGCTCCGTCAGGGTGGGGTCGTTGACAGTAGCCGAGGGCCACGGGGGGGATATGGACTCGCGCGAGCTCCTGAAGCAATTACGATTCGGGATGTGGTCATGGCGACCGAGGGGGATACTTTTCGGTTGGTCTGTGAACATAGACCGATCCTTGAGCGGTGTTCCTCACCCCATCGCTGTGGGCTCCAAGAAGTGTGGTCGGAGTTGCGGAGCGCGATAGACGCTGTCCTCGAGCACCACTCGATAGCGTCTCTCTCGGGGCGAACGCCGGTCGGTGAGGGAGCGCTGGTGCAGATTGGGCCGACTGCTCGTGAATCACTTAAAAAGGAGCAGGAAAGAGGGGATAAGTAAATGGATGAACAAGTGTCGATCAGGGGAGGAAACACCACAAATGGCAAAGGAATCGAGGGTGAATCAGGCGGGCGGGTGACTGTACCTGATTCGATTTCTCCTCTTCGTCAACTCTTCCCCATCCTCAACCAAACCGTGCGTGGCGTGCCGCTGGCCTATTTTGATAACGCGGCAACTACTCAGAAGCCGGTCGGGGTTATCGAGGCGGTTAAGCGATACTACGAGCGGGATAATTCGAATGTGCACCGGGCGGCGCACGATCTCGCGGGGCGCGCCACTCTTGGTTTCGAGTCGGCTCGAACGAAGGTAGCGCAATTCATTAACGCGCGAAGCGATCGGGAGATAGTCTTCACCAGGGGCACAACTGAATCACTCAATCTCATAGCCTATTCGTACGGGGCGCTCGCGGTCGGAGCGGGTGATGATATTCTCCTGACGGAGCTTGAACACCACAGCAATATTGTTCCTTGGCAGCTCCTCGCGCAGCGCACCGGCGCGAAAGTCGTTGCGGCACCACTGTCGGATAAGGGAGATATTATCATTGATCAGTTTCGGGAGCGGCTCACAGCCCGGACAAAAATCGTGTCGTTCACCCACGTATCGAACGCGCTCGGAACGATGAATCCTGTTGCGGAGCTTGTTTCTCTCGTCCGTCGCTATGCACCGCAAGCCATTATCGTGATCGATGGGGCGCAGTGGGTCGCACACGGTCCCACTGATGTGCAGGCGCTTGATGTCGATTTCTATTGTTTCAGCGCGCACAAACTCTTTGGCCCCACCGGGGTGGGGGTCCTGTGGGGAAAATACGAGCTCCTCGAACGGATGCCCCCATTTCTCGGCGGCGGAGACATGATCGATCGGGTGAGCTTTCGCGAGACCACCTTCGCGAAACCACCATCTCGCTTTGAGGCGGGAACTCCTCATATCGCGGGTGTCATCGGCCTTGGCGCCGCGCTCGATTTTCTCGGGCTTGCTCCGTGGCCCGAGGTCGCGGCGCATGAGAAAGCGATCGGAGAGCAGGTGCTCGAGGGGTTACGAGGTGTCGATGGGGTGAGGCTTATTGGTGCGCCGGCCCAACGGATTTCAGTGGCGAGTTTTCGGGTTGATGGGGTTGCGCCGATCGATGTCGCGGTGATGGTGAATAACAACGGGGTCGCCCTCCGAGCGGGGCATCACTGCTGTATGCCCTTGATGGAGCGGCTTGGCGTCAGTGGTACGGTACGGGCATCGTGGTGTTTGTACACGAGCCAATCCGATGTTGAATCGCTCATCGCGGCCGTTCGTTCGACTACGCAGCGCCGGTCGATCAAGCGGCTCGCTAAAGTTGAGGAGCGAGCAGTCATCCCGGGGGCCGAGCGCTCCGCACCCTCGGTTGCCGCAGCGGCGGCTGCTTTGATTGGTGAGTTTGATGGATGCCCGGATGCTGCAATGAAGCAGGAGCTCCTTTTCGAATGGGGGCAGTCGCACCGCAATCTACTCGAGCGACTCAAAGAGTGCACCACCCCCGTCCCCGGGTGCATGAGTGAAGTACGAGTGCTCCTTCGCCGCACTCCCGATGGAGAGCTGACGATGGCATCAGACGCAAACGCCGGGATCGTGCGCGGCCTCCTGACCGTGATCGAAAGACTCGTTTCTGGTCAGCAGATCGCTGAGCTTCGAGAATTCAACATCCGTGCGTTTCTCGTCAGGATCGGGATAGATCAGTTCCTCTCAATGCAACGAAGGAACGGCCTCGAAGGGGTGTTGCAGATGATCGAGGCGGAGGTGGGGGCTTTTGAGGGGGTCGGGCGTTAATTGATGAGAGTGATGGAGGTGGTTTTTTTGAAGAGTTAGGTTTTTCGTGGTGTTCCCGAGGCGATACGGATACCAACTCTTGGAGGGATGGTCATCGTCCGAGATTATCGCGCGAGGCCATCTCGGAGTTTCTAAGCCGCGCAAACCGTCGCCCTCGTGACATGACACGAGCCGAGGCCTAAGGGGCGAAGTCGGCGTTCCCGTGTCCTTAGTCGCCACGTTTGATGTGGCGGTCAGGACACGGGGTTCCGAATGATCAGTG
>OMIW01000157.1 GCA_900299205.1 Pseudomonadota bacterium | reverse complement strand
AGGGGGGGGAGGAGCAAGAGAGCAGAGAGGGGACTTTTCGGATGACGGGGCGTCGGTGTAGGGTGAGGCACCGAGTTGGTATGTGAGGGCTGGCGAATGGCAAGTCAGCGTTAGCGCGATTTCATCCGCGTCGCCCAAACTCGTGTCAGCATCCGTTACCCCGTGGAGGTGATATGCGCTATCAGTCAGGGTTTGGGAACGATTTTGAGACGGAGGCACTCCCGGGTGCGCTTCCGCAAGGGCAGAACTCGCCTCAACGGTGCAACTACGGTCTTTACGCGGAACAGCTTTCGGGGAGTGCATTTACCGCTCCCCGGGGTATTAACGAGCGCTCCTGGTTGTATCGGATTCGCCCGAGTGTTCGACATACGGGCCGGTTTTCAGAAGTGACCTATCCGTTTTGGAAGACGGCACCTCATGCGGTTCAGCATGGCCTCCCCCTTGGGCAGCTCCGTTGGGATCCACTCCCGTTGCCACATCATCAAGAGACGTTCCTGTCAGGGGTTCGGACGATGACCACCGCAGGAGATGTGTTGTCGCAGGTGGGCATGGCGGCGCATGTGTATACATGGAACGCTGATCGAGAGAGCGAATATGTTGCGAACGCTGATGGAGAGCTTCTTTTTGTCCCACAGCTCGGCTCAATTCAGCTCTTCACTGAATTAGGAATTATCGAGGTAAGGCCCGGGGAGATCGCGGTTTTGCCGCGAGGCATGTTCTGCCGTGTGGCGAAGGGTCCCGGGGAGGGGGTCGTCCGAGGCTATGTCTGCGAAAATTACGGCTCCCGATTTACGTTGCCCGAGCGGGGACCAATCGGGGCAAACTGTCTCGCAAATCCGCGGGATTTCAAGACCCCGGTTGCTGCCTATGAAGACAAGGAATCTCCCTGTGAACTGGTGATCAAGTGGTGCGGTCGATTTTATCGAACGACGATCAATCACTCCCCCCTTGATGTGGTCGCGTGGCACGGTAACTATGCTCCTTACAAGTATGACCTCTCAACCTTTTCTCCCGTAGGTGCGATTCTGTTTGATCATCCGGATCCATCGATATTTACCGTGCTCACTGCGCCATCGGGAGAGGCGGGGACGGCGAATGTTGATTTTGTGATATTCCCCCCCCGATGGATGGTCGCCGAGCATACCTTTCGCCCTCCCTGGTATCACCGCAACGTTATGTCGGAGTTTATGGGACTCATCTGTGGCACCTATGACGCCAAAGAGCGGGGCTTTGTCCCCGGAGGTATGAGTCTTCATAACATGATGCTTCCTCATGGTCCTGATGCTTTTGGATTCAAGAAGGCATCAGAGGGTGATCTACGACCAACCAAACTTTCGGACACGATGGCGTTTATGTTCGAGACGAGATTTCCTCAACAACTGACGGAGTTTGCGGCGACTACCGGTGCGATCCAGGATGATTACCTTGATTGTTGGCGGGATTTGCCACGGTTGTTCGACGGAACACCAGGGATTAAAGAAATTCCGTGAAGGTGCGGCAGGGCCACGGACAGGGATAGTCTTTTTGTTTGGAGGAATGGGATATGGAATATCGTCGACTGGGGAGAACGGGAATTAAGGTGAGTGCCCTGTCGTTTGGTTCGTGGGTGACCTTCAATAATCAACTCGACAGCAACCAGTGCGATCGGATGCTGGCGCTGGCTTACGAAGCGGGCATTAATTTTTTTGATAATGCTGAAGTGTACGCGAAGGGAGAGTCCGAGCGGTTGATGGGGGAGAGTCTCAAGCGGCTCGGATGGCGACGTTCGAGCTATCTGATCGCAACAAAGCTGTTCTGGGGGTTGCACGATGGGCCCAATGAAAAAAATACCCTCAATCGTAAATATCTTCTCGAGGGGATCAACGGGTGTTTACAGCGGCTGCAACTTGATCATGTTGATCTTCTTCTTTGTCATCGTCCAGATCCCGAGACCCCTATTGAAGAGACGGTATGGGCGATGCACGACATCGTTACCCAAGGAAAGGCGGTGTACTGGGGCACTTCGGAGTGGAGCGCAGAAGAGATAGCGCGGGCACACGAAATCGCGGAGCGGCATCATCTCCACAAGCCGGTTGCCGAGCAGCCGCAATACAATCTCTTTGCTCGGGCGCGGGTTGAGGGGGAGTATCGACGGATCATTAATGAATTGGGTATTGGGTTAACGACGTGGAGCCCACTGGCATCGGGACTGTTGTCAGGTAAATATCAGGGTGGCATTCCCGCAGATTCGCGCGCAGCACTTCCCGGTTTTGAGTGGATTCGGGATCGGATTACTCCCGATAAACTCGCCGTAGTCGATGCGCTGTTGCCGATTGCGCGCGACCTCTCCTGTTCAGTTTCGCAATTGGCGATCGCGTGGTGTCTCCGAAATAGGGCGGTAAGCACAGTGCTTCTGGGCGCGACTCGCGAGGAGCAGCTTCAAGAGAATCTGGGTGCTTTGGTGGTTTTACCCAAGTTGACCGATGAAGTAATGGCGGCTATTGCTGATGTGGTGGGTGATGGAAAGTGAGGATAGTGTAAAAAGCGAGGGATGTTCGGGGTGATCGCGTCGAGAGTGGGCTGATGATGCTGAAGGGATTATCTCGCCTGACGAACAGGAGGAGGGCTAGCACATCATCTGGAATCAATCATTCTATCCGAGAAGCTGAATCGTCTGCCGCATCAGATCGGAGGTGCTGTTCAATATCTTGCTGTTGGCCTCGTAACCTCGCTGGATTAACACGAGATTAGTGAATTCTCGACTGATATCAGTGGTAGATAACTCAAGGCTCCCTCCTCGAAGAAAGCCTGCGCTCTCCTCCCCGGGGCGAAGCAATCTTGATGTTCCTGAAAGTTCCGTTTGACTAAAGTCGTTGTCCCCGGTTCGTTGGAGGCCATCCTCGTTCGTGACATCTCCGAGAACAATCGTGCCGAGAGGAGCCCGGAAGCCGGTGGAGAGGAGGGCTTGAATTGTTCCGTCCTGCTCGATCTCGTAGGAGAGGATCCGGCCGGCTTGTTTCCCGTTGATCGCTACTGAGGTAGTGCTGCCGGGGCCGGCAAACTGTACGAAGTCGCCGAGATTGAGGGTGATGTTTCCGGCAGCCGATCCGTTTGCAAAGGTCGGTGTAATGGCGATAGAAGATGCTGCCTGATTCGCTTCCTCGATCGTCCCGTTCGGGGAGAAGGTGATGGTAGTATTTGTACCCAGTTGAGAAGGCGTTCCTGCGGTACCTCCTTGGAGCTCGGATCCATCGACGTGTGCTTGAACGGTCCAGCTATTGGGCGCGGTGCGGTAGAATGAGAGGGTGATGGGGTGGGTCGCACCGAGTGAGTCGTATATGTCAACCGTCGTTTGGTATGAGGCGGCGGATGTAATCGCTCCAAAAGTTGCCGGATTGGCGGGAGGGGTAGCAATTGTGGCATTTGCGGGAAGGTTGCCGGCGATTGTGCCCTCGGTACTTGCCTCTCCGACAAGACCGGTGAGAGCGAGCATGTTGATGGGGCTCAACTCGGTGGCACCGGGCGCATATCCGAGCACTGATTGCCCAGTATTGGTTGTGAGGAGTCCATCAGCACTGAGAGTAAAGGCGCCATCCCTCGTCAGGGATGGATTTGCCGCCTCGCCTACAAGGAAAAATCCGTTTCCATCAATGGCTGCATCGAGCTCCCGTCCCGTTTGATCGATTCCCCCTGAGACATGGATAGGTCGTACTGCTGCGATTGCCGTCCCGCTGCCTACCTGTGGCCCCGCATAGGAAGAACGTCCGTCGTATCCGTCTGCAAAGAGGTCCTGGAATTCCGAACGGGCTGCCTTATAACCCGTGGTGCTTGCATTCGCGATATTGTCACCAACCACCCCAATCGCGAGACCGTGAGCATCGATGCCGGATCGGCTGGAATAAAGGGCAGACTCAAGACGCATAGGTCTCCTCAGGCAAGGGCTGTTGCGGAAAAACATTCCTAGAGGAGAGATACACGGCAAGTTGAATGCCAGCGGCTCGATTACCTCCGGGGATGGAGGGGAACCGAGAATTTGTGAGAATTTCGTGAGTGAGGAGGGAGGGGCTGTCGGAGGGCTCCCCGCGGTGCTAAGAGTGCGGTGACCTTCGCGTTTACGAGGAGTGTGGGTGTAAAGTTTGGTAAGTAATTGATAATACATTGACCCGGATGGACCCCGGAGTCTCTGACACCTTGGTGGAGACTTGCTGATACAATGATGATAAACGATTCGATGTTTAACCCCGAGGTCTCTGAGACCTGCGAGCCACGACAATTTTCGATGGCGCACCTTGCTCTTCCTGAGATTGCGGTGGAGCGGGAGGTCAAATTCGCCGTGTTGAGCCGACAGCTTAGTGCGGCGGGAATTCGCCTCGATCGACTACCCCAAGCCAACATAGAACAGCATTACTTTCCAGGGGGGCACTTCTCCGAGTTGGTTTCGCTCTACGAGTCGCGTACCGGCATTCTCATTCCGGAAGAGATAAAAGACGAGGTCTCACAGGTTCGCATTCGAAGGTCGCAGGCAATCCGGGGTGGAGAGAGGGCGGAGGCAATTCATGAGCTAACCATGAAAACTCCTCGCAACTCTCTTGGCTTAGGCGAGCGGATCGAGCTTCCAGCGGCCATCTTGTCGGCCGAGGAGTTTGCGATGCTTCGGGCGTTTGCGACCGCGGGAAGTCTTGTCAAGGATCGATATGAGGTACCGACGCCCGAACGATTCGGGGTCTCGGTGGCAATTGATGTGATCAAGCGGGTTGGAATGGGAAAGGCTGAACGGTCCTTCGGAAAGGCAGGCTGGGAGGTTATGACAGTTGATGTTGAGGCGAATTCCCCTGAAGCATTAAGGAGGCTCTTAAGGGATCCGGGTGTGGTTCATCCGTTCCTTGATGAAGCTCTCATGTTGGAGGATTTTCCTCAATTGCGACGTTCCCTTGGAGCAACGGAGCTAGCCAAGGGGGAACGTAAGAAGGGGGCACCAATCGGCAGATTCGAGCGATGCGCCAAAGAGGTTGGTCGAAGGTTAGACCGACGCAGCCGATAATCTCTCGGAGTGGTTCGGGAGCTTTATTGGTTTATAATGCCCGACTGATGACGATTCTCTGAATATCGCTGGTCCCCTCATAAATCTGACAAACTCGGACGTCTCGGTAGATTCTCTCTACAGGAAAGTCTGTGACGTAGCCGTAACCGCCGTGTATCTGGAGCGCATCTGAGCAGACCCGCTCTGCGGCCTCAGATGCGAAGAGCTTCGCCATTGAGGCCTCTTTGAGACACGGGGCTCCGCTGTCTCGGAGTGCGGCAGCGTGCCATACGAGTTGGCGCGATGCTTCTATTGAAACGGCCATATCCGCGAGTTTGAATGCGATTGCTTGATGTTCGATGATCGGTTTTCCGAATGATACACGGTCGCGGGCGTAGGTGAGCGCTGCCTCGTAGGCGGCCCGCGCCATGCCGACTGATTGCGCACCGATTCCTATTCGACCGCCCTCGAGATTGCCAAGAGCGATACGATACCCCTCTCCCTCCTTGCCGAGCATTGCATCGCGGGGAACGCGACATTGCTCGAACGCAATCTGCGCGGTGTCAGACGCGCGTTGCCCGAGCTTTTCCTCGACCCGTTGTACCCGATAGCCCGGATTGGCTGTTTCAACGATAAACGCGCTTATTCCCTTTCGACCCGCAGTGCGGTCGGTCACGGCAAACACAATCGCGATATCGGCATTCTTGCCGGTCGTGATAAATTGCTTGACCCCCGATATCAGGTAGTCATCCCCATCGCGGGTAGCGGTTGTTTGAATCGCTGAAGCATCTGAACCAACAGCGGGCTCGGTGAGACAAAAACAGCCGAGCATCTCCCCTGAGGCCAGGCGAGGCAGATAGCGAGCTTGCTGTTCTGCGGTGCCGAACTGGAGAATAGGACCGCATACCACTGAGTTTTGGACGCTAACTATAGTCGAGACAGCACCATCGCCAACGGCAATCTCCTCAAGAGCAATTGCGAGCGAGAGGTAATCCATTCCGCTCCCACCGAAAGCTTCGGGCACGAGAACGCCGAGAGCTCCCATCGCCCCAAGCTGTCTCAAGGCGTCGCGAGGAAAGTGGTGGGCGCGGTCCCATTCCGCCGCACAGGGGGCAAGGACGGTTTGAGCAAACTCCCGAAGGGTGTCGCGGAGCATAAGATGGTGGTCGGAGAGGATCATAGAGCGCTACAAGGGAGTGGGGTGCGAGGATAACGCCATAAATGTATGCGAGAGTTGTCGCAGCAGGTCAAACGAACGGGCTGTCACATCACTGCAGAAGTGCATCAACTATCTCCGACTCATCATTTTCGTTCGGATCTGCTCCTGGGTTTGAATTAACCCCTCCCGAGGTTTCATCACCCGTCACGTCATTGAGTGTCGGCACCACCCCGCTCGCTCCCGTTATTCAGGAGAATGAATCTGACTCACCAAAAGGTGGCGGATCACAAATACTTCGAAGCGAATGGGGTATGCCCGGTACTCCTCGTTCGGTATATACGCATCGACGAGGATCTTCACCCCGCTCGCAGTCCGCTCGGTGCCCATACCGATGGCGGAATTCTCAGATTAGGAGCAGATGAGCAAAACATGGGATGAGGCTCCTTGGCCACACAAAAGGCTCTTACAAACACCGCCCTATTCTTACGGTGACTCTCAGACTTTGTCCAGACCAGAAACAGGCGAGGTGTCTCGCATGAGGTGAAGCAGAGGAGTTTTATGCATCCTCTCGAATTGCAATCGCATTAACGGAATTCTTAACCGATAATCAGGCTTAGGTCCCGTGCCTAGCGCTCAGGTCAGTTCGGTGGACCCCTCCCGATGTGACGTGTGCTACGGGGGGAGATGCGGTATACTTTCATGTCAAGAGTCCTACCATCGGGAAAGAGGGAGATACTGTGTTGATTTGCTATCGTGATCGTCAAAGGGAAGCTAGCCGGTCGAGAGTCGCGATTGACACCAACTATTATGGCGGGCAATCGATCAGTTCTTCCTCCCATCCGAGCCCTTTGAAGAGGTTGCGCCCTCGTGTGTATCGGTTGTGGCTCCTGCTTCTTATGGTAGGGGCGACCTTTGGCTGTGGACTTCTTCGCAAGAAAGAGCCATCGCCTGAAGCAGCAAACCTCCATCAAGGGGCGGCGCAGATTGCGCCCGAGGATGCGCCGAAAGTCATCTCGGAGGTGGGTGAGAACTGGCTCTATGGTCCCGGCTTGGGTCAGACGGCTCTCAACGTAGGAGCGATAGTGGTGTTCCCCCCGTATGCAATCTATGTTCTCGGGAACTCCTTGCTATCGATGAGTGGTTATGAACCGCTTTACGTTTCCAATCTGCTCCCTGATGATGAACGGGTTGAATTTAACGAGATGTACGATGAAGTCACCACAGCACCAGGGAGGGTGAGTGCGGCTCTGGCGGGAAAAGAATTCCGCTCGAAGGAGGTTGCGTCTCAGAGAATGAAGGCGATAGTCTCAGAGAGTGGTGGTTCGAAGCGCAGTCCCACCAGCGGCGATCACGGGTGATGGTGGGGGTCCGATCGACTTGTCCGTTCCCGTGGCAGCTGGTCGGCGAGGCTCACTATTTCAGACTTCAATCATTCTCAGTTGGATAATTCAGTATGACGGTGCTCGGACTCGCAGTTCGGCAAGGAACAGGAGAGGCTTCAGCCCTTGGGTTGGAGGTGCTGAGGTGGGCGCAGAACCGACGCCTGCCCGTGGTTATTGAGCAAGCCGCCTTTGCCCGATACCAGGCAGCGGGAGAGATCCCAGAAGAGGGTGTGAGCGCGAAGTCGGCGTTCGCGCTCCCCGACGAGGCGGACGTTATAGTATCACTGGGAGGAGATGGGACTCTCATCGGTATCGCTCGCTACGTGGGAGAGAGATCCCCGGTTTTGATAGGGGTCAATTTTGGGACACTCGGTTTTCTGACTGAGATCGCTCCCGATGAGCTGTTTGAGACTCTCGATGCGTTTTTTCACCACCGGGTTGCCTACGGCACCCGCTCAATGCTTCACGTTGAAGTTGTACGCGATAGAGAGGTCATCTTTGCCTCTCAGGCGGTCAATGATGCGGTTATTCAGAAGGAAACGAAGTCCCCCCTCATTTCGCTCGATCTTTGGGTGAATTCTGAGGCGGTGATGCGGGTTCGCGCCGATGGGGTGATAGTGGCTACGCCGACGGGCTCGACGGCTTATTCATTGGCTGCGGGGGGGTCAATCGTCTATCCGTCCCTGGGGGTATACCTTGTTACCCCAATTTGTCCCCATTCTCTGACCTGTCGGCCCCTCATTTTGCCCCTCGACGCCGAGCTATCTTTATCGAGCTCGTCTCATGGAGGAGCCGTATCTCTTAATATTGACGGACAGGTGCTGGTTCCTCTCGAAGAGCAGGATGTTGTCAGGATCATACGGTCAAAACACGAGGTGAAGTTTGTCCGTTCTCCTCGTCGCACCTACTTTGATATCTTGAGGGGCAAACTAAATTGGGGACAGGCTGCGGGAGGAGGGACGGTCTGAAATCAGACTATCACCGCTGCGACAGCCCCTCTTCCCGTTTTCCTCCCGATGCCATCCAAATTAGTGGATAGCGTAAGACTGATGCCGCTCTCGCTGAATTGGTGTTACCGACCGAGAAAAACGGCTCTGCTGTTCGGCGCTTGCTGTTTTGCCCATGACAAGCGATGCAAGTTCCAAAGCGACGCCCTTCACCGATCGGGCTTGAGCAAGAAGTTGAGTGCTTGCTGAAGCGCACTGCTCTGCCGCTGAAGCAGTTGTCTGAGTAGTTGCGTTCAGTTCCTCCGTTGTGCAAGTAAGCTGTCGTATAGTAGAGGCTTGTTCTGTGGCGGCTTGGGTAATTTCCTTAACGACACCCGTTGCCTGCTCTGCGCTCGACCGAATTCGAGAGAGAGCTGTTGCGGCGCTGTTGGTCGTCTCCACCCCCTGCACCGCAAGATCAACTGAGCGTCTGATCTTGTCTCCGGTCTCGCGAGCTGCCGCAGCGCTTCGTTGAGCCAGGTTACGAACTTCCTCTGCGACCACCGCAAAGCCTTTCCCAGCATCTCCGGCTCGAGCGGCCTCGACCGCAGCGTTGAGGGCAAGCAGGTTGGTCTGGAATGCTATCTCGTCGATAATTTTTACAATTTCTGCCGTTTCGTCAGAAGATTGCTTTATCATTTGAATCGAATCAACCATGATTCCCATTGCGTCGGCACCCTTGATGGAGTTTTCAGCAACACCTGATGAGAGCTGGGCCGCGGCGTAGGCTTTTTCTGATGATGCAGTCGCTGTTGCGGACAGATCTGAGATGGAGGTTGCTGCATGTTTCAGCGAAGCGGCCTGCTCAGTCGAGGTTTGAGCAAGCGATTGGCTGCTTTGGGAAACCTGGAGGGCGGCATCGTTAAGTTGATCGGATGCACTACTTAGAAAATCAACCATGTTGCCGAGCTGCTCGTTTATCCGCTTATTGGTCACTGTTTGAACAATTAAGATCAGCAGAAAACTACCGAATATCGAGGCATACGCCCACCACTCCATGTTTTCTGCATTTTCGCGAAGAGCCTCTACCTGGTCAGAAAGATTGGTGGTGGTACCGCTCCCCCGGGAGCTTGATTCGATTCGGTGGGAGATTTCTTTGATTTGCCATGCCCGGGACAGATTCGCAAATCCTACCACGAAAAAGGTGACCTGAATGAGGGACATCGCAAGTCTGATTCGCCACTTGATTGTCACGTGAGCTCTCCCTTTCTTGCTTTTATGACCGAGTTCGTACGCGCATGGTACGGATAAACCGAGATTATGGTGGACGCTGAGCGGGCGGTTTTCCTCGCACACTTCCACCGTCATCGGTTTTGATGCGGCTAAAGGTCAGACTGGTGCAATAAGAACGGATTCAACGGAGGCTTTGGTCTTGGGTTAGTATGGCGGAATGTTGTGAACGAAAAGATGGGACAAGGTCGGTAAGCGAGCTATCGCGCAGTCTCATCGGTGGAGCGTTTCTTAATTCGACATACGAAGGCCCCAGTAGAACCGTGCTGGTCGGGCCATATACGCATAGAGGCTCCATCCATTCCAAGCTCCCCGACCGCGGCAGGGGGTGGGATCGGTGATAGATGAGCAAGTCCCTCGGTGCGATTGAGAACAGCGGTTACCACCTCTTCGTTATCAGCTCGATCAATAGAGCAGGTGCTGTAAACGATTGTGCCCCCAGGCCTCACCAGATCGATTGCCCGGCTCAAAAGAGCCTCCTGAAGGGCAATAAGCTCACTAAACTGGTCCTCACGTCGATGCCATCTGATATCCTTCTTTTTCCCGAGAGCGCCTAGCCCTGAACACGGAGCGTCTACTAGGATGCGGTCGGCGGGACGTGAGAGGACCAGAGTGGCCCCATCCGCCGCGACAGTTGTCACCGATGAAATGCCTAACCGAGCGCAGTTGCTCATTAACGCGTGCAATTTGCGGGATGAGGGATCGACCGCCAAAACGGTTGCGGCGTTGTTCGTCAACTCTGCGATCTGGGTCGTTTTGCCCCCTGGGGCGGCGCAGAGATCCACGATCAGCTCCCCCTGCTGAGGCTCCAGCACTGGGACGACTGCCGCTGAGGCTTCATCCTGAACATAGATCAGGCCCTGCTCGAATGCGCGCAGCTCATGGAGCTTTTTGTCATTTGTTCGAGATAGCAAGACAAGAGATGAGGGGTAGAGTCGAGAGGGGCGGGTCTTCCAACCATCGGTAGCGAGAAGGTCTGTGAGTTCTGAGACGGTTATCCTGAGAGTGTTGGCCCTCAAAGCGAGGGGAAGGGGAGAATCGAACGCAGTCAGGAGGCGCCGGCATTTATCGGAGCCCCACTGAAGGGTGATGCGATCCCGAATCCAGGAAGGCACAGAATCCTGAACTTCAGATGGCGCTGGCACTGATTGCTTTGGTTCAGCGGGTTGAGGTTGGGTTGCATCTGTTTTGCCCGCGCTCGTTCCGAGAGGAGGTTGTGCTGCCTGATCTTCTCGACCCTCTTGTTCAATCTCCGAGACCCTTCTGAGCACGGCGTTAACGAGTCGGGCAGTCCCTTCATGGCCACATTTCCTCGCCAGAGAGACCGAATCTGATACAGCACGCGAGCGGGAAACATTGTTAAGTTCGAGAAGCTGGTATGCCCCGAGACGAAGAACCGTCTGAATTCGGGTTGGCAAGGACGATAACCCCTTAGCTATGAACCGATTGAGGGTGGCGTCGAGTTTGTTTCTTCGTTCAAGCACCCCTTTGACGAGCTGGGTAACCAATGAGCACTCGCGTGCCGACAAAGTGGTATCCCGATGAAGAATACCAAGGAGCTTGTCCGAATAAGCTCCTTCGGTTTCTACCTGATGGAGAATCGAGAAGGCGCGCTCGCGGGGAGAGACGATTTTCAAGGGCTAGGTATTCCTTGGTCGAGGGGGTCTACATGGAACGGTCACTGAGCTCATAAGTGTACCTCGGACAGCGCTCGGGGGGAAGTAAGGGTAGGAAGCCAGTTGAGAATGGCATCTCAAAATTCTCCTCAAGCTTCATCCGGGGTGAGTCGACCGTTGAGGAGGGAGGAGGGCTCCCACCCACAAGGAAGCGATATCGGGGGTGTAGCATCGACTTGAAACATGAGTTCGATGTGTCGGAGGGGGAAATGAAACTCATGCCCCGAAAAAGTCCGTCAGGTCAGAAAAACCGCGCATCCTACGAATGTAGGCCCCTGAGTTGAGGCAGAAAGTTTTACTCTTCGCAAAAAACTGAGCCCATCGACGGACAGGAGGTAGATACCATGAGGGTTTGGCGGTTAAGTTTTTTGGTGTTCACCGCATTATTTGGATGCGCGGTATCGGAAGGTCCGAGGGGGATGAGTCCGACCACCGCAGAGCGAATTGCCGAACTAAAACAGCTCTGCTATTCGGTGGGTCGGTTCACCGTCGAAGTTCCCGCTCCCTGGCGACCGGTTACTGCCCCCGGAAGTGTATTGATGATATTCGCCCGCCCCGACCGAGCAGCTCAGGAAGTGATATACGCGCATGCAGTTCCTAAATCGCCCCAAGAGCCTCTTGCGACGTTTGTTGCGAGCGATATCGAACATCTGCGTTACCTTCATCCCTTTATCCTCGCCTCAGAAGGTGAAGAAGTTCGAATACCGGGTTCGAAGAAAACAGCTTGGGTGACTTACCTCGAAGGGGACAGCTTCGGAAATCGGTCGATCGTCGCATTTGTTGATGAGGGTAGTTACGTTGGCATTATTGGTTTCAGCTCTCGCCGGCCAGAGTTGCTGGAATCTGAAGTGCCAGGATTCCAGCAGGTCGTTCAATCGTATCGATGGATCGGATAGGGGAAGGTCGACAATCCTTTCCCTCGGCCGAAAAGATGAAAGCGCCAGGCCAAGGTTTACATCATCCGTTTGACGACAGTTCCTGCGACTAATCGAGCCACGAATCGTTTGAGGGGTTCAATCTTTAATCTTCTCGGTGATAAATTACTACCAAGGTTTGATTTTCTGAGGCTTTTGCGTTAGCGTCTCAGGAAGCCAAGGTTTACGCAATGTTCAAGGTTCAATCGACGGTCCCGAGGTCCAAGGTGATGCTTGTTCAAGGTCGCTTTTACGGCGGATTGCGCTTGCTTGCGGCCGCAGGAATCGAAAGCCGTCGCAATCCGAAGACCCAGTGGCTGGTCTATGTCGGGGACGGTGAAAGGACGGGTATCAGGGAGCTTCCCGGAGAAGCGGGGGTGATTTGTTACCTTCCCAAGGGAAGTCAGTGTGCCAAGCTGTCGTTCTCGCCGGGATTGTCCAAGTCCGGCCCGCTCGTTGTGGCCCAGCTATCTTTCTTTGACGCTCTCGAAGGGCGGGTGAGACGGTGGACGATTCCAGTTCCGGCGCAAAAAGCGGCCGGTTTAGCCAGTCGCGTTTGAGTAGGGCCTGATATCAAGGGTGACTTGATTCGGGGCCGTGCATGGTGAGGTTGTACCTCCTGCGACGGCCCCTCTCTTTTTTGCAAAGAGGGCCAACGCTATGATTGAACCAGATTATTCTATCGAACTGCGAGCCGAGGCCGCAGAGGTACCCCCGTCACCGCAAACGACATGGTGGTATCCGCGATAAGGGTTCCCTCGCCTATCGGAGGGCGGAGAGCAAGAGAAGCGAGGGTCGCTACCATCTTGTTCACCCGTATCTTCCCGGAAAGATCTATTTTTTTCGTTAAGCCAATCGAAGCGATACCGCCACTCCCGATTGGTATCTCCCCGTGACCTGATATCTCCACACCTGAGGAGTGGAGCACTGCTCTCTTAATGACCGAATCCGCCTTGCCGACAACCATGTCGATTTCAAATGTGGTCGACGGAATTGCCGGTACTGTAACCGATTCTCCGAGGGCAAGACCCGGAATAACGACGCTCTCTCGGACCAATGGGGGCAAGAATATCTCAGAAGGGGATCCCTTCTCGAGCTGTTCAACTTTTAGTGAAAAACTGAACTGGGGAGGTGGCAGTACGTGGATGGGGGAAGAAGATTTCTCAGCAGAGGTCGGCGACTCATCCTTTGCAGGGTGAAGAACGGGAAAATCAGCGGTTTGAACGACCTCTGCGGTAAGAGTTCCGTTGCTGAACAAAAACGGCGTGAGGGTTGTCGAACGTCGCAACGCGATTCGATCAATCATCAATCGTGATATCGTCGGTGCGCTTCTCAAATGAAGAGTCATCTCGGCGCTAGCTGAGCCCCCGAGTCCGCGAGCGCTAACCGTTACGGTGGGAGAAAGGCGAATGAGCTGCCACAGGTCAAGAGTTGCTGAAAGCTCATCGAGCTGCTCAATCACTCGATAAGAGGGGATGCGTAGCGAAACCCCGGTGAGTTTAAGACCAATCGCTGACGGGGTGATTTCGTCGTAAGAAAGGTAAATCTGCTGAGCACCGAGAGCTCTGCGAGCTACCCCTCCACCATATTCAACGAGGGGCCGCAATCCAACCGAGATTCCGCCGATTACGAGCAATATGAAACCCAGAAGAGCGCGCACTACACGACCTCTCCGTTTTTTTGGGAACTCGGGAGCTGAGGACGGTACTGACCATCGGTTTCTCGTTGATGAGCCCTCACTTCTATTGACCGAGATGGCTTGCTCCACTAATCCTTCTCCACTGGAACTTGACCTTTTGATACGGTGCTGACATCTAGTTTAACATCGAGTTTGCCCCCCGATTCGTTTTTGTCAATCGTCAGGTGGGTGACAAGAAAGGGGGCCTTCCCGTTCGTCAGGGCGTTGACGACCGTGAGCAACTTTTCCAGAGAGGTCATTGAAAGATCCGAGACCCGAAAAGTAGTCTGGCGAAAGTGTTGGCCGAAGTTTTTTGAACCGGTTTCAGTGATTCGCGGTCGTGCCTCCTCGCCGAGATTGGCTTTAAAGAGGGTTTCAAGGAGTGAAAGGGGATTCTGATGGTCGTCGACCCGTCGAAAAAAATGCTCAACCTCCCGCCGTTGGGCGAGAAGCGTTTGATGGGTTTTGAGCTGGTCCTCGGCATCGCGGATTGCGGTAAGGGTGGTCTCATAGCGATAGGCCTGAGCTTCCCATCCCTCAAATATCGCCGTCACGACGAAAAAAAGTATCATGAGAGCGACAGTAATTGCCCCGCCAGCGAGGGTAAGTCGCTCTTGCTGCGTCCTCTGGTCAAGCCAATCGCGAACGGGGGCAACGAGGCTTTCCCGATGATGGCGGATCGTTGAAGTAAAAGAGGGAGATATTAGTCGACGCTGCATATCCGAAGTTCAAAGCGAAAAGCGACCTTGTCGGCGCGCACTGAGGGAGGAAGCTCCTTCTTTATCCGACAGTAGATCTGTTTATGGTTTTTTGTTTGTCTCTTTCTCAGAAAACTCTCCAGCTTTTCAATCTCCGCATAGTCTTGAGAAAAGCCCTTGATTTTGACCGCCTTGCCGTTTAGCTCAAGGGAGGTTAGCGATATTCTATTTGAATCTGGAAAGTCGCGAAAAACGGTCGTCAGGGCATCGATAGGTGAAACCGTAATCGCTGAGCTCAGGTCGGATAGCTGTCGGTTGAGGGCCGTATTTTCGGCCTTGAGGGCCTGGACCTCTCCCCCTGGGGTCACTTTTCCTCCGGGAATCACCGAGGAGATCTTCGCGAACAGCTCATCCTGCAGAGTGACGATCTTGTGTCCCCGCATGACAGAGATACCAAAGACGTAAAGAGCGAATATTCCAATCGCGAGGAGGGCGGAGAGCGAGAACGATGGCAAGTGTTGGATAGCCCGCTGAGCGAGCGGATTTATGGCAAGTGGGCCCGAGCGGAGATTCGTGAGAAATACTCTTGTTTCTCGATTGAGAAAGGCAATCGCCGCGAGCTCGGCGAGGGAACGTTTAGTCTGATTGGGCGGTGTCGATTTTTCGATATCAGGGGAGTGCTTGGGCTCTCTCCCCTCTCCGAAAGCATAGACGGCACGAGCGCGCCCACCGAAGTGTTGTTCTGCCCATAGCGAGAGAGCTGTAGTCTCTCGAGCGATGCGTTGGTGATCTGAGGGAAGGCATGACGGAATGAATCGTTGAAAGACGGGCATTCCAGAGAGGGTTAGCAGTTGACAGAGGCCATGTGAGGTCGTGTGAAGGAGGATCTGAGGTGAGCGACTCTCAGGGATATCGGCCATAGCACCACAGAGAGCTGCTGACGGGGGAACTATGAGATGAGGCTCAAAGTTCGCGGTTCTACAGGCATCGATGATCCGTCGAACAAAGAGATGAGGAGCCCCCGCTATGTGATGCTCCTGAAGAGGACGTCCCGCGGGTGCTCCCTCACTGGCTCTCGGCTCGTCGCTCCCTGAGGTCTTAAGAGCATACCAATCATAGACGTACTCCTCCGGATCAAAAGGGAGGCTATCTTCAAGGAGGAGGGCGATAGCCTTTCCCCGTTCCTCCCGTTTTGCGGGGGGGACGGACAGATTAATTGTGAGAAGGTGCGGAGGAGGGGCTACGATGATTGAGGTGGCGAGTCGTTTTTCTGCAATCGTGGCCAGCTCGCGCAATCGTGACAGATCAGGATGTTCTGATATTTTTTCTTCGTGAGAATCCTGAATTTTGCTCTCGGAGCTGGATTGAGGGAGGAAAGACGATAGATCGAGGGTGTCGGATTCGGTGATATGAAGCTCGCCATCTTGAAGGTATCCGATGATGACCGAAGATGGAGTAGAGGAGAGGTCAATGCTAAAAACGTATTCGTTCATACTGCGGTAAGAATACCACCTCCAATTCAATTGGTCCGACAGCGCCACAGCTCTCTACCTTACTCTTTTTCCCTTGTCTCCGACACGATGAAAAGAGAGGGACCGATAGGGTACGCGGAAGAGAGCTTCGTAGTCGAGAGCGTGAGATGAAGTATTAATCGGCGGTTGTCAGAGGGGCGTGAGATTTTGACTGAGGTCACGGAAACACAGTTAAATCAGGTCACGCAAATCGCAATGCACCAGAGGTCCCCGTCTCGGCTAGGGCTCCTGCTGATCTGATTCATTTTGGTCAACAGGATGCGGGCCATCGCTAACTTCCGCTTGCGCTCGGGGAGAATTCTCAGTCTCTTCAACGATAATTGTCGAATCGATCGCCATCATGACGGCTCGTTTAATTACTTCCCTTTGAGATGAGGGAATCATGCCGGTCGCAAAAAGCTTGTCGGCCTCTTCCTTTACCATCCCCATTAGTCGATCACGCTGTGCGCGGGTGAGAGCACGGCCCATCGGATCGGTCGAGGCGATGCTACCGATGCGGTTCACCCCCTCGACTCCAGATGTGGGGCGCACCGCATCAATGGAGCGAATGGCATCAGTGGGGGTAACTCTTTGGGTTGGTTCGGTTGGTCGAGGAGCGGTAGTCGCCGATACTCTATCTACCTTCCCCGTTTTACGTCGGTCATTCATGGCGAGATCCCCGATGGTAACAGTGAGGAAAACGGACTGGTGTAACCCTTT